>NZ_BAAGSM010000039.1:0-310512 GCF_054782435.1 Nocardia thraciensis | reverse complement strand
GATGGATTCCGGTGTGGTGCAAGGAAGTGTGATCGGTGGGCAGTTCGACTCGATGCTGGCCAAGTTGATCGTGACCGGCGAGAACCGCACCCAGGCCCTGGAACGGGCGCGGCGCGCCCTGGCCGAATACCAGGTCGAGGGCCTGGCGACCGTACTGCCGTTCCACCGGCACATCGTCTCCAATCCGGCGTTCACGGGCCACACCGCGGCTGACGGCTCCGAAACCTTCGACATCTACACCAGATGGATCGAAAACGACTGGGACAACCCGATCCAGCCCTATGCGGGCGGACCCGCCGACGATGACGAACCGGCGCCGCGGCAAACCATGGTCGTCGAGGTCGGCGGCCGACGCCTCGAAATATCCCTCCCGAATGAACTCATCGCCCGCAGCGCCGCCTCCACCGCGACCAGCGTCGTCCGCATGAAACCCAAGTCCCGCACCAGATCCGGTGGAACCGCCGCCTCCGGAAACGCGGTCGCCGCCCCCATGCAGGGCACGGTCGTCAAGGTTGCCGTCACCGACGGCCAGACCGTAGACGCAGGCGATCTCATCGTCGTCCTGGAGGCCATGAAAATGGAAAATCCCGTCACGGCCCACAAGTCCGGCACCATCACCGGCCTCACGGTAGACCCAGGCTCCGCCATCACCCAAGGTACAGTCCTGGCCGAAATAATCTGAGCACCAGGAGATTCCGGCGAAAGGCGTTGCCGGAAAATGATGAAAGCGAAGCCAGCCATGCCGGGCTACGTGGTGCGAGCACACCATTCATCGGGTGCGGGCACACCGGTTGCCGGGTACGGGCACACCCGCACACCCCACGCTCCCGGAACACCGCCGTACCCCTCATTTCCCGGCGTGCTTTTGGCCGGGATCCTTACCCCGCGGCAGGCTCACCCGGCGGTGCGGTGGAGGGCACGGCCAGGCGTAGGCCGTTGCGTAGGGCGCCTGCCTGTTTCACCGTGCGGATCACCGGGGAAGTCTCGACCATTGTGAGGCCTTCCAGGAGGCGGACTTTCGTGGTGATGAAGGCGTAGAGGTCTTCGGCCGTGCGGCAGACGACCGAGGCCAGGAGGTTCGCGGTGCCCGTGATCGCCACGACGAAAGGCACTTCCGGCTGGTCGGCCAGTAGTTGCCCGGCCTCGGCGAGATGCTGCGGATGCACGGTCAGCCAGAGGTAGGCCAGCGACCGGAAGCCCAGCAGTTCGTAGGCCAGGTCGATGTCGAAGACCAGCGTTCCGCTGGCCACCAGGGTTTCCAGCCGCCGAGCGGTGCGGCCGTGGGAGCGGCGCGTGGCCTGCGCCAGGCGTGCCACGCTCGTCCGGCCCTCCACCGCGAGCAGATTCAGCATCGGGAGGTCCTCGGGCAGCACCTCGGCCCGACCGTGCGGCGGCGCCGGCGGCGGGGCGGGCAGCCGCGCGCACAGCTCGCCGAACTGCGCTTCGGTGAGATGGTCACCGTAGGCCTGCCAATCGGCGCCCTTCGTCTTCCCGAACCGGTGAATCCATTCATGTGCGTAAACTCGGTCCACCGCACGGGTTTTCGGCAACCGATTCAGCAGCAGCGACTCACGATCCTGCATCGTGCGGCAGTGGATGTTGCAGATGATCTCCGAACCGCCCGCCGCGATCGACACCCACGACACATCGGCGCGCCGCGCCAGTGTCGCACAGATCTGGTCGGCGGATTGGGCGCTGCACCGCAATCGCAGCGTCCAGGTGCTCTGCGCGGTGTCGTCACCGCCGACCAGGCCGCTGATGCGCAGAATCCCCTCCGACACCAGCCGCCGGTAGCGGCGGCCGATCGTCTGCTCCGACGCGCCCAGGACCTGGGACAACACCGTCACGGGGGCACGGTGGTAGATCGACAGGCATTGGATGATCTTCATATCCAGTTCGTCGAACTCAATAGAATTTCCCAGATCTATCTGGTTCATGGAACTAATCCTCATTCCGAGGCCGAAACCTGTCAACGGCCCGGATCGACCGGCAGCATGGGCGAGGACAACGACGTCACGGGCACAATCCCATTCGAAGGAACTGAGATGCGGAAATGGGTTCCGCTCGGCGCCGTGGCGCTGGGCACATTGATGTTGCTGATCGACGTGACCATCGTCAACGTCGCGATCCCGCAGATGGCCACCGACCTGGACGCCGGGCTGGCCGATCTGCAATGGGTGGTCAACGCCTATGCGTTGGCGCTCGGCGCCGTGCTGCTCGGCGCGGGCGGGCTCGCCGACCGCCTCGGACACGTCCGGATCTATATGTACGGCCTGGCGGTCTTCGCGATCGCCTCCCTCGTCGCCGGGCTCGGAACGAACCTGCAGGTGGTCGTGGGGGCACGGGCGGTACAGGGCATCGGCGGCGCGGCCATGCTGGCCACCGGCATCGCACTGCTCAACGCCGCCTACACCACCGGTAAGGACCGCGGGATCGCCTTCGGCGTCTGGGGCGCCACGGCCGGGGCCGCGGGTGCGGTCGGGCCGGTACTCGGCGGGATGCTCACCGAGTGGCTGTCGTGGCGCTGGGTCTTCTTCGTCAACGTCCCGGTCACCGCGCTGGCCATCGCACTGTCGTTGCGCGCCTTCACGAATGCGGGCGGCGACCGACAGCGCAAGCTCGATGTCGCGGGCATCGCGACCTTCACCCTGGCTGCGGCCGCGGTCACCTACGGACTCGTCGAGGCGGGCCCGCGCGGCTGGTCCGATGCCCTGGTGCTCGGCTCGTTCGCGGTGGCGGCGCTCGCGCTGGCCGGTTTCGTGGTGGCGGAAAAGGTTGTCGCGCAGCCGATCTTGGAGCTGCGCCTGTTGCGCAATCGCGAATTCGCCGGAATCCTGCTGGGTTCCGGGCTGCTGAACTTCGCCGCGTTCGGGTACCTGCTCTACACGGCGCTGTGGTTGCAGGACGATCGCGGCATGAGCCCGATCTCGGCCGGGCTGGCCGGAGCGGTCGCGCTGGCGCTGGCCGGATTCGTGGTCAGCGGGGCGATCGGGCGGCACCTGCACGATTCGAATCCGCGCTGGATCATCGGCGGCGGGCTGGTGCTGATCGCCATCGGCGCTGCGGCGCAAGGCATTCTGACGCCGGACTCGAGCTGGGCGCGGCTGCAGGTGGGCCTCGTCATCGCCGGCTGCGGTGTCGGGCTGGCCACGCCGATCCTGGTGTCGAGCGCGATGTCGGCGGTCCCGGTATCGCGCGGCGGGATGGCCGCGGGCGCGGTGAACACGGCGCGACAACTGGGCCTGGTATTCGGAATCGCGGTGCTGGGCACCGTCTTCCAGAGTCGGGCCGCGCACGTGCTGAGCGATCGCGGGCTCGGCGGCGACACGGGCGAACTGGCCCGCACGATCACGTCCGGCGGCGGTGCTCAGAGCGTGGCGCAGACTCCCGAGGCGCAACGCGGTGCACTGGCCGAGGCCGTCCACGCCGCATTCGCCTCGGGGCTGAACGTCACCCTGCACACAGCGGGGCTGGTCGGAGTCGTCGGCGCGGTGGTCACCGTCGTGCTGATCCGGAACCGCACCCACGCCGAACCCGAGACCGCGGCGGTCGCGAACACACCCGAACCGACCGGCGCCGACCTGCCCACCGCAGCGCGCGCCTGATCCCACCCGCTCACCGATCGACAAGGAGTCCCTGTCATGGTTTCGCTTCCCACTACCCGTCAGCAGGCGTATCCCGTCGCCGCCCGGGTGACGCTGGCGCTCGCCGGTGTCTTCAGCATCGTCGTCGTCGCGTTCGGATTCATCGGCCTGTTCGCGCAGTCGAACATGCTGCCGCCCGAGGACGCGGTCACCTCGGGGGTGCAGTTCTTCGGCGCTCTCATCGCGGTCCGCAATATTCCGCTCGGGCTGGCCGCGCTCTATGTCATCTTGCGCCGCGACCGCGTCGATCCGACGCTCGTCCTGGCGCTGTCCGGTATCGTCCAACTCGGAGACGCGGTGATCGGGCTGGTCAACGGACTGCCCAGGATGGGGATCTCGGCCGGTATCGGGGCGATCCTGTACGCGGTTGCCGCGGTGTATGTCTCGGGCGCGCGCCGCGGCGAGGCCCGGGGCTGAGATCCGAGTTGGCGCCATGGGAAATGGGGTGGGCCGTGTACACCGTGTCGATCGCACTGTCACTGCTGACATCCGGTCTGTTCGCCGGGGTCTCGCTGGGGATCGCGGCCAATCGCAGCCTGGCGCGGCTCAGCCCGCCCGCCTATGTGGAGTACTGGCAGGCGGTCAATCGCGACTACGGGCGATGGATGCCCGCCGTCTTCGCCGTCGGGCTCGGCTCGACATCCACGGTGCTGATACTCGGCCTGAACCGGCCGCCGCTCGCGGTGGCCAGTGGCGTCGTCGCGCTGGCCGCACTGTTGGTGACCATCGCCCTGACGCTCACCGTCCTGGTTCCCCTGAACGTCCAGGCCGACCGGTGGGCCGGTCCGGAGTTCCCGGAGAGCTGGGCCGGGGCCCGCGACAAATGGCGGCATTACCACGCCATCCGCACGGGCGTGGCGCTCGCCGGGTTCGCCGGGGCCGCGCTGGTGCCGCTGAGCCAGCTGGCCTAGCGTCAGCTCGCGCAATTCCCGCAAGCCGATACGTCCGGCCTCGTGACGATGCCGTCGGGCAGGGCGGCCGGGCGAATGCGGCGGTAGTCGCTCGGCGCCCGGCCGAATTCCCGCTGAAATGCGATACCGAGGCCGCGGGCGGTACGGAACCCGCAGAGCTTCGCGATCTGATCCATGGTCAGAATGTCCCGCTCCGGATCGGACAGAATGTTCTTCGCGAACGCGATCCGCATGCGCCGCAGCACCGACATCGGCGGTTCGCCGTCGTCGAATAGTTGGAACAGGCTGCGCCGCGAAATGTTCAGCGCCGCGGCCAATTCCACGGCGCCGAATTCCGCGTTGGACAGGTTCTCCCGCATCACGCGCAGGGCCTGCCCCCGGCGCGCGGGCACCGTCTCGGTCAGGGCGAGTTCGTGGGCGAAGGCATTGCGGATCACCAGATCCACCAGGCTCACCAGAAAAGTGCCCGCGGCCCGCGGGTCGTGTCGTCGCCCGCTCAGTAATCGCAATGCCGCCTGCGCGAACAGTTCGACCAGCCCGGCGTCCACGGGCAGCGCGGTGAAACAGGACCGCCGCAGAATTTCGGGGTCGACGGTCAGCCGGGCGGCATCGATGTCGACGAACAGCATGTGGTCGTGGGACGGGCGCAACGTACTGCGCGGCTGGTCGTTGAATTGCAGGATCACCGAGCGCGGCGGGATCTCACGGCGGTCGGTACCGAGGTCGACGATGTGCGGCGCGTCTCCGGTGAGCATCAACTGCACCCGGCCCGAGTCGACGTTGTCGGTCCGCCGCCGGTCCATGACGAAGACACCCTCGTCCATTTCTCCGGCGACCACCCCGGTATCACCGAACCAACTGGCGGTGTAGTCCGCCGCGAATGTCCGATCGCCCCGAATTTCGGGCATCCCACTCGCGCCGTAGTGCGTGAGCCGGGTCAGTTCGTTCCAGTGGTCGAGCCGGTCCTCGGGTTCGGTGTCGCGATTGTGAATTCTCATCCGGAAGGTCGATCCATCCGGTTTACCAATCGGTTCTCTGCCGTGCATGCTTCCTCCCCAAAGTAAGGCCACAGCAATCGTTTTGATTGATTTATCGGGATCGACCGCCTCCCGAGCGGGGACACCTTTGTCGCCAGCACGGTCTGATTTCTTATCTGCCGAGACGTGGACAATATTAACAAACTTGAGGTTTGTTCTCCGCCCCAAAAAATGCGGCCGATGTGCAACAGATCACTATTGGTCGATGGTTCAGATAACGGATCCCGACAGGTAATCGAATGGGACAGAAAGAAATCCGCACGCGACTCAGACCGCAGCGGCGGCCTCTCGGCGAGCGAGCCAGACGGTCCCGGTGAACAGCAGCACGCCCGCGACGGCCAGCCCGGCGCCGACAACGGCGGGTGCGGTATATCCGAGGCCCGCCGCGATCACCAGGCCGCCGAGCCACGCGCCACCGGCGTTGGCGATATTCAACGCGGCGTGGTTGAGGGCGGCGGCGAGGGTCTGAGCGTCGTGGGCCACGTCCATGAGCCGCGTCTGCAGGCCTGGCGCTAACGCCGCTCCCGAGGCGCCGACCAGGAAGGTGGCCACGCTGACGGTGTACGGATTGTGCGCTGCCGCAACAAATCCGGCGAGAATGACGACCATGGCCACCAGCGCCGCGAACACGGCGCGGTCCACGCCGCGGTCGGCGAGCACCCCACCGAGGATATTCCCGGCGATCATGCCGAGGCCGAACAGCGCCAGCACGATCGGCACCAGACCCACCGACATTCCCGCCACGTCGGTGAGGGTGGTGGTGATGTAGGTGTAGACGGCGAACATTCCGCCGAACCCGACCGCGCCGACCAGCAGCGTCAGCAACACCTGGGAGCGGCGCAGCGCGCCGAGTTCCGTGCGTGGATCGGTGACGCGGATTCCGGTGAGTTCCGGGACGAATTTCGCGATGGCGAGCACGGTCGCCAACCCGATGACCGCGACCACCACGTAGGCATTCCGCCACCCCAGATGCTGGCCCAGCCAGGTAGCGGCGGGAACGCCGACGACGTTGGCGGCGCTCAGTCCCAGCATAACGGCAGCAACCGCCTTGGCCCGCTGCCCTACCGGCGCGAGTGTCGCGGCAGCCAGCGACGCCACCCCGAAGTAGGCGCCGTGCGGCAGACCCGACACGAACCGCGCGGCCATCAGCGCGCCGAAGGAGGGCGCCAGCACCGTCGCGATGTTGCCCACGGTGAACGCCGCCATCAGGGCGATCAGCAGCTTCTTGCGCGGCATCCGCGCGCACAGCGCGGCGATGACGGGCGCGCCCACCACGACCCCGAGCGCGTACGCCGACACGGCGTGCCCGGCGGTCGGCTCGGACTCACCCATGGCATGCGCGATATCCGGCAGCAAACCCATGGTGACGAATTCGGTGGTGCCGATGCCGAACCCGCCGAGCGCCAGCGCCAGCATCGCGGGGAGGTGCCACCCACGCCGGTTCGGGAGATCGACAACGGGAATATCGGCGACGGGTACGTCGGCACTGCCGCGCACGGGCAGCGCCGATGAGGTGGACGAGGTCTGGGAGGAGGCCGCGGCGGGCTCGAGTACGGAAGCCACGACCCAGCGCAACACGGCGGCGAACGCTCACGCATCCCCGATCAAACGTGATCTCACTCACCGGAGTGGAATGTCGGAGTTCGCGCGCCGGTCGGCGATGCGCGCTAGTCGGACACCAACAGCGAACCACGTTGCCGGGCAAGAATTTGCGAGTACTCGACCAACGCCACCCGCCCCCGGCCCTGCCCTCCCTGTCACCGAGATCACCAGCGGCCCATCCGAGCGCGCCGCAGCACACTTCACGCACCCCGTATTCGTCCTCGCACCCGTTACAAGCCATGCAGGGGGTGCGAGTACACGCACGGGGTGCGAGAGGGTTGGGGACACAAACAGTTCGGGCACCCGCGGCCACCGGAGAGCGGTGGGGCGGGTGCCCGGATGTTCAAGCCGCTAGCGCAGTTCGCGCGCCAGGTTGGCGTCGAGCACGCCGAGGAACTCCTCGGTGGTCAGGTAGCCCTGGTCGCCGCCGACCAGCAGCGCCAGGTCCTTGGTCATCTGGCCGTCCTCGACGGTCTTGATGACGACGTCCTCGAGGGTCTGCGCGAATCCGATCACCTCGGGGGTGTTGTCCAGCTTGCCGCGATGGGCGATGCCGCGGGTCCACGCGAAGATCGAGGCGATCGGGTTGGTGGAGGTCGGCTTGCCCTGCTGGTGCTGGCGGAAGTGCCGGGTGACAGTGCCGTGCGCGGCCTCGGCCTCACAGGTCTTGCCGTCCGGGGTCAGCAGCACCGAGGTCATCAGGCCCAGCGAGCCGAAGCCCTGCGCCACGGTGTCGGACTGCACGTCGCCGTCGTAGTTCTTGCACGCCCAGACGTAACCGCCCTCCCACTTCAGCGCGGAGGCGACCATATCGTCGATCAGTCGGTGCTCGTAGGTGAGACCCGCGGCGTCGAACTCTTCCTTGAACTCGGTCTCGTAGATCTCCTGGAACGTGTCCTTGAACATGCCGTCGTAGGCCTTCAGGATCGTGTTCTTGGTCGACATGTAGACCGGGTAGTTCTGCTGCAGGCCGTAGTTCAGCGAGGCCCGCGCGAAGTCCTCGATGGACTTCTTGAAGTTGTACATACCCATGACGACGCCGCCGTCCTCGGGCATCTTCACGACCTCGTGGACGATCGGCTCGCTGCCGTCCTCCGGGGTGAACTGGATCGTCACGGTGCCCGCCTGGTGCACCTTGAAGTCGGTGGCGCGGTACTGGTCGCCGAAGGCGTGACGGCCGATGATGATCGGCTTCGTCCAGCCCGGAACCAGGCGCGGCACGTTGGAGATGATGATCGGGGCGCGGAAGATCGTGCCGCCGAGGATGTTGCGGATGGTGCCGTTGGGCGACCGCCACATCTTCTTGAGGCCGAACTCCTCGACGCGCGCCTCGTCGGGGGTGATGGTGGCACATTTGACGCCCACGCCGTGCTGCTTGATGGCGTTGGCGGCGTCGACGGTCACCTGGTCGTCGGTCTTGTCCCGATACTCGATACCGAGGTCGTAATACTCGAGATTTATGTCGAGGTACGGGTGGACCAGCTTGTCCTTGATGAACTGCCAGATGATCCGGGTCATCTCGTCGCCATCGAGTTCGACGACGGTACCTTCAACCTTGATCTTGGACATGGATCTTCGTGTCCTCCTAGGAAGGTGCTCCCATTGCACGGCCAGGTGAACACGCTTGTGAGCGGACCCTAGCTGTTCAACAGACAACGTATACGCCCCGTGTTGTCCACGGGGACTCGAGGTCTAAACAAGACAAGCGTACTGGTGCGCTGGGTCTCACTTCCAGGGGCTGTCCCATCGAGAGATAGCCGCGTCACACGCAGGTACCCGCGCATCGATGCGGCGAGCGCCCGGTTTCGGCGCAAAAACCCCGGGTCCGACCATCTCCCCCCGCCCCTGGGTGTGTCGCGAACAGACGGTAGCTGCGCAGGATGGCCGAGTCCGCCCCCGGCGCGGCTACCGCCTGTGAGTAATCAGACAGCGACCGAGACCTGCTTCCCTCACCTGGCCCGTCGCTCATCCGATCCGCTACCATCCAAGGTCAGGTCATGAGTGCCAGCGCGAAGCCCCGGCTTGCTGGCCGGCAACCCTCCAGTTGCGGTGGGGTGCTCCGGGTGATGACCCGGCCCTCGAGAGCCGAGGGCAAGCGCGACTATCAGGAGGTCACCGAAATGTCTTGCTGCTGTTCGCTATGCGGTACTCGATAGCAGACACCGGACTCTCGGCGACCCCATTCTGGAGTAGTACATGAGCGACTCGACCACGCCCGCCCCCGATCCGGGTACGACCTCGACCGTCCGGCGCGACATCGCGCGGCCGTCCGGGCCGCGCGCGGTCCACGGGTGTATGGACCCGTCGGAGTTGCACGGACGTGCCGATAACATCGGGGATGTGCGTTCCCTTGTCATCCAGCGAGCGCCCGCGACCGCAGGTTCGCGCGCCGCGGTAGCGACGCCCGGGCGGACGTCGCCCTCGGTTACGGCGGCGGCGCGGTGACCGTGGGCATCGACTCCAGAAGGGCCCGATCGGCGGCCGAGCTGTTGCCGCCGCCGGACGGCCGACTCGGCACCATCGCGATCGGGGACGTGCGGCTCGAGAGCGGGGCGGTGGTCCCCGATGTGGAGCTGGCCGTGCAGCGCTGGGGCGAGCTGTCGCCCGAACTGGACAACATCGTGCTCGTCGAGCACGCGCTCACCGGGGATTCGCACGTGGTCGGGGCGCCCGACGAGCTGCATTCGCTGCCGGGCTGGTGGGACGGCATCGTGGGGCCGGGCGCGGCGCTGAACACCGACGAATGGTGCGTCATCGCCACCAATGTGCTCGGCGGCTGCAAGGGCAGTACCGGGCCCGCCACTCCCGCCCCGGACGGGAAGCCCTGGGGCTCGAGGTTTCCCGAAACCTCGATCCGCGACCAGGTGACCGCCGAGGTGGCGCTGTGCGATCTGCTCGGCGTCGAGCGGCTCGCCGCCGTAGTCGGCGGATCCATGGGCGGGATGCGGGTGCTGGAATGGATGGTCGGCTACCCGCAGCGGGTGGAGGCCGCGCTGGTGCTGGCCGTCGGCGCGCGCGCCACCGCCGACCAGATCGGCACCCAGACCACCCAGATCGCGGCCATCCAGGCCGATCCGGACTGGCAGGGCGGGAACTATCACGGCACCGGCCGGGCGCCGACCGCCGGGCTGGGGATCGCGCGGCGCATCGCGCACCTGAGCTACCGCACCGAATTCGAACTCGACCACCGCTTCGAGAACCACGCGCAGGACGACGAGGATCCTCGCGACGGCGGCCGCTACGCGGTGCAGAGCTACCTGGAGTATCAGGCGCAGAAGCTGGTGCAGCGCTTCGACGCCGCCACCTACGTGCTGCTGACCGAGGCGATGAACCGGCACGACGTGGGCCGCGGGCGCGGCGGGATCGCGGCCGCGCTGGCCGCCACCCCTGTGCCGTGCATCGTCGGCGGCGTCGACTCCGACCGGCTCTATCCGCTGCGCACCCAGCAAGAGCTGGCCGATCTGCTGCCCGGCTGCAAGGGGCTCGAGATCGTGCACTCCCGCGACGGGCACGACGGCTTCCTCACCGAGACCGAGGCCGTCGGCAAGCTGCTGGTGGAGACGATGGAACTGGTGCGGACGGCGCGGGCGGGGCGCTGAGCACGCCTGACGGGGCGTTCGAAGCACCTGGAACATCGGCGTCGCACGGGCGGATCAATGCACCGACGGCCGGGACGTCGTGCCACCTGACGCGCCGTAATGCCGGGGATCACAGGGGGCCCGCGATCGGTGTGCCGAGGCAACTCGCCACGCGCTGAACGACATTCAGCAATGAAACCGTTGACAAACCATTGCCCTGGCTATCTACCTTTCCGGCCGTGAGATACGGCCACCCCGTGGGAAACGGTTGCACTGAGCCCCGGTCCCCGCACGAATACCTCTCGGCCACAAGGCATTTCATCCCAGACCACACTCCGGTCTGACCCATCCCCGCACACATTGCCTCCAGCCTGTCGGCATGTATGCCACTAGTCATTTCCAGCGCGGGGACGAATCGCAACCGGGATGTCGAGAGCGCAGCGCACTGGGGTGCTGGGCGAACGGACCAGCGGCAGTGACGGTCTCGCACTGGCGATGGCGTTCGGCGGCATGATGGCGCTGCCGTTCGTGGTCGCCGGTGCCGGGGCGCTGCTGGCCGACCCGCTGCTGCCGCTGTGCGCGTTCGGGGTCGCTGTGCTCTCGTCGCTGGTGCCGCACCTGGTCGAGCTGGAGGCGCTGCGGCGCATGCCCACCTCGACCTTCGGGGTGCTGATGAGCGCCGAACCGGCCGTGGCCGCGGGAATCGGATTCCTGCTGCTCGGAGAGGAACTGCGGGTCGCGCAGTGGGCGGGAATCGGGCTGGTGGTGCTGGTGACGGTCGGATCGACACGGGTGGTGAGCGACGCCGCTCCGCAGCCGACGGCGGCGGACTACGACGCCCCGGAGCCGGGACCCGCGCTGGCATACTCGCGCGACTGACCGACCATGGCGCGACGTCGGACCGCACGCAGTGGTGGGCACGCTTCGAACGCGGATCCCGCAGCGGACGGTGGGTCGAAGCCGGTCGATTCAGCCGACGCCGAGGGTGTTGATGGTGGCGGCCAGCGTGATGATGGCGGCGCCGAGCACGGTGTAGGCGCCGACGTCGAACGGCTTGCTACGGACCGCCAGCAGGCCCACCCGGACGGTCGGCAGGGTCAGCCGCAGCGCCGCCGCCAGCAGGGTCGCGCCCCCGATGACGAACGCGCCGCGACGCCAGCGATCCTGCGCCACGAACAACACCGCCACCAGCAGGACCGCCGCCACGAACAGCATCGGCAGGTGGATGCGGAAGAAGCGGTCGGCCGGGCCGGGGTGCTGTGCGGGGGTCGCAGGGGCTTCGGTCACGTCCCGATTCTCGCATTGCGGCGGCGTTCGGGCGCCGATGCCCTCGTGCCATGCTGGTGGCCGTGCTCCACATCGTGTTCTTCGAGCCTCGGATCCCGCCCAACACCGGTAACGCCATCCGGCTGGCGGCCGGTACCGGGTGTCAGCTGCATTTGATCGAGCCGCTGGGTTTCGACCTGTCCGAGCCCAAGCTGCGGCGGGCGGGTCTGGACTACCACGATCTGGCCTCGGTGACCGTGCACGGCAGCCTCGCCGCCGCGTGGGAATCCATCCGGCCCGAGCGGGTTTTCGCGTTCACGACCCGGGCTGAGACGCGCAATACCGATATCGCGTATCGCAAGGGGGATGTGCTGCTGTTCGGGCCCGAGCCGACCGGGCTGCCCGAGGAGGCACTGGCCGACGCCCACATCACCGACCAGCTGCGCATTCCCATGCTGCCGGGGCGGAGGTCGATGAATTTGTCCAATGCCGCGGCGGTGGCGGTGTACGAGGCGTGGCGGCAGCTCGGGTTCCCCGGCGCGGTGTGAATCAGGTATCTCGAACGTTCGAATCGCGAGGTGGCGCCGGCGGTCAGGCGGACCACGCGCGAATCACCTTGGGCGGCATGGCGTCTCCTGATCGGTCCAGTTCCGGTCCTACTCGGCACCACCTTTCACGACGTCGTTCTCCTACACTGGCGCGGCCCTCTCGCCGTTGTGAGGAGATCCCGTCGTCGCGGCCCTTAGTACTCCAGCTGTAGATCGTGATCGACGACTGGGGTGCTGGGTACGATCAAGTGGTGGCCTACGAAACGTGGTTCTGGGGGAACTTTCGTGTGGTGGTCACAGACCCACCACTTCCACCAGACCCCGACAATCCGTACTCGAATTTCACCATTGTTTCGGACGGGCCACCTGTAGCCCACGCCGTAGCCGCCGGAAGCAGCCGACCCGAGTGCGGTGCCGTGGAGAAGATCCTTCCCCATGGGTTCCCTTGGCCCCACCCGATTCCCGAGCACTGGGTGCGCTGTTCGGCCTGCCTCGGCCTGCATCCTCTCTAGGGCTTGGTCGCGACCAGGCCGGTGGCCTGGTCTGGAGCGGTTCGGTGAGAGCTCGGGAGTGGTGTCGGGCCGGTTTGGGGCGGGTCGCCGGGCAGTTCCGGCGTGTCGAGCCGCGCCGGACTGCGCGGGAAATGGTGGCCTGTTTAGTTTCGGAGCCTCGTGGTGGACGAAAGCGGGGACCTCAAAAAAGGGCACGGCCACCGTCGGCGTGCAACGCCAGTACACCGGCACCGCAGGACGTATCGAGAACTCCCAGGTGGCGGTGTTTTCGACCTACTCCACCCCACGGGGCACACCTTCATCGACCGTGCCCTGTACCTGCCGAAATCCTGGACACCGACCCGAACGGTACGCGCAGGCGGGTGTCCCGAAGCCCCAGGAGTTTCGCGACCAAACCCGCGCTGGCCACGACGATGATCGGCCGCGCCCTGGACGCGGGCGTACCCGCGCCGTGGGTGACCGGTGACGAGGCTGCTGGTCCGCCGCAACCGCACCACCCGGGAACTGGCTTATTACCGCTGCTACGCCCCGGCTCCCGTACCGCTGTCGACGCTGGTCCGCGTGGCCGGACGACGCTGGAGCTTGGAGGAAGATTTCCAATCCGGAAAGGGACCGGAGCTGACGAACGGTCACGATCTACGGCTGGAGTATTAAGGGCCGCGACGACGGGAATGCAAGGCGACCGCCATACGAGAACGACGAGACGACGGTACAGCGAGACAGCGAGACAGCGGAATACGAAAACTGGACGACGGGATGCGGGGGCGGGGCTGGGCTTCTCGGGTGCGCGTTGTCCAGTGGCGCTAGGGCTTCTCGGGTGCGTCCTTTTCTGTTCCGGTCGGTTCTGTTGTGGACTGCTCGGCGGTGCCCTTGGTGGTGCTGTCCGATTCGGGGGTGGGCTTCTCGGCGGCGCCCTCTTCGGCGACTCTCTTCTCGGTGATTCCGTTCTCGGCGACTTCCTTCTCGGGGCTTTCCTTTTCAGAGCTTTCCTTTTCAGAGCTGACTTTCTCAGTGGTGCTGGGTTTTTCGGGGGTGCTCTTCTCGGGGGCGGGTTTGTTGGGAGGGGTCGAGGGTCGGGGGGAACGGCGGGATTGGGTGATGCGGCGGAGGGTCCAGGCTAGGGTGGCCAGCAGGAGGAGGAAGGCGAGCCATGGGATGGCGGTGCCGGTTGACTTCAGTGCGTCCAGCAGGGAGTGCCAACCATCGACTATTCGGCTCCAGTAGTTGTCGGGCTCCGAGCCCGGCGGCTCGTCGGTGTCGAGTTCGATGGTGAGGGTGGACAGGGCGACCTCGTCGTCGAGTTGGCGCTTGCGAGCGGTGAGGCTGTCCAGCTCGCCCTGCCGACTCGACAGCGCGTTCTCGGCGGCGATGAGGTCGGCGGTGCTGGCGGCACCGGCGACCAGCGCCCGCAGCCGGTCGACCGACGCCTGCAGCGCCTTGATCCGTGCGTCGAGGTCCTGCCACTGCATGGTCACGTCTTCGCGCTGGGTGGACACGCTGGTGAGCTCACCGACGCCGTTCAGGCCGTTGATGAACTCGTCGGTCTTGTCGGCGGGCACCCGAATCGTCAGCGTCGCATGGGGTTCGGTGGTGTCGGTCCCGGGCTGCTCGGAGCGGGCGTCCACGCGGCCTTGCACGGCCCGCACCCGGTCGGCGACCTTGGTGGCGCCGCCGATCGGGTCGGCGGTGGTGATATCGACGCTGCCGGTGACGACCTCCTTGCGTTCGGCCGTCGCCTCCGTGTCATCGTCCTGCAGTTTCGGATCCTTCGGCGCCCGTTCGCGTAGCGCGGGCGGCGCCGCGGGCGCGGTCGCGGCGCGGCCGTCGCTCTTCGACAGCGAGTCGGAGGTGTTCTGCTCGGAGCCGCATCCGGCGAGCAGTGCGAACGTCAGCAGACCGGCCGACAGAACCGCCACTTTTCTCATGGGACGCAGCGTAGCCATTCGGCCCATATCTCACCCGCCTTCCGCTTCCCACCGCAGGCCCGGCGGTCCGGCCGGTTCGTGACGGCCCCGCGGCAGCCGCAGGTCGATCACATCGTGGGCGAGGACACGCATCTCGGCCTCGGCGATCCACACCAGGTCACCGCTCTGCACGGCGCGGACCCGGCCGGGCGCGACGCGGCGGATCTCCAGCGTGGCGGCGGGACCGAGCGCCGCGTACCGGATCGTGTCGTCGCCGCCGTGCCGGTCCCAGTGGATGCCCGGCGTGGTCCAGACGGCCGTCGCGGTGAGCCGGTCCGGCGAATTCGGCTCCCAGAACAGCCCCGTGGCGGTCGGCGCGCTATCGGACCAGCGCAGGTCGGCAAGCTTCGAACAGCCGGACAGCGCGGGGAGTTCGAGAGCCTCGAGCCGGTCCGCGGCGAGGTCGATGCGAACCAGCCGGGCCGTGCCGCACGAGTTTCCGTCGCGGACATATCCGGCGAGCACGATTTCCCGGCCGTCCGGGCGCAGTGCGGCCCCGCCGAAGGCGGTGTTGATGCCACCCACACGGGCCAGCGACCGGGCGACACCCGTGCCCACGTCCACGACCGTCAGGTGGTTGATGCCCCACGCCACGCCGGACGGCGCCTCCACCCTGCCGATGACCAGTGTCCGGCCGTCGGCGGCGAGCAGTCTCGGCGGCGACAGGGCATTGCCCGGCGCGACCGGCGGCATCGGCGGTGGTAGTGAAATCTGGATGTGCACAACCTGTTTCGGATCCCTGAAATCCGTCCGCACGAATCGATCCGGCTGCTGCCACCAGCCGACTACGGCATCGTGCAGTGGGAAGACGCGTTCGCATCGGCAGTCCATCCGCTGCGGCAGCCGGGCGCCGCCGGGTACCGCCACCGCGGTCAGCGCGCCGCTGTCATCGACCGCGTAGACATGCGAATCGTCCTGAGTGAACCCGAGATCGAGATACCTGCCCGGATGCCGCGCGATCGTCCGCTCCGACGTGGCGAGTACCAGCTCCGACCGCGTGCGGAACGCGAAAGGCCGGTCCCGTACCGCCGCTGAAACACTACTGCCTTCCGCCGCAGCCGTTTTCGACGGTATCGAGCCGGGATCGTCAGCGGCACAACCGGCTGAGATCAACACCCAGACGAGCACGGGCAGCGCGACGATCGACCGACGACCACCCGTGCGGGCCGCGACCTCGCTCGAGGTCCGCGCTGCGCACCGGAGCCGGGCCGCGGCGCCGCTCATCCCAGCACCGCCAGGGCTCGGCGATAGTACTCCTCACGCGCGGCGAGGCCGTTGAAGCCGCCGTTGACGGCCTGGGTGACCGCGGCGAAATCGCCCATGTCCGCGAGGGTGTTGATATCTCGGGATGTCCAGTACCACTGGGCAATTCGAAAGCCGATGTCCGGTGCGGCCGCCAGCTCGGGATTGCCCTCGAGGTCGAGGCCGAGCGCCTCGCCCGCTGCCCGGTAGTTGCCCCTGCCGGTCAGCTGGATGGGGCCGCGGCCGTGGTAGCGGGGGCCGTCACCGGGTTCGGTGTTGCCCGCGGCCGTATTCGGCTGGCCGGGGTCGTACTGGCTGAAGTAGTCGTCGTCGCCCAGCTCTTCGAAGTAGCGGAGCTGACAGCTCTCGTGAGCCAGCTGCGCCAGAAACGCGGCCTGCCGCGGCGGCGTGGTGATGCCGCCCTCGGCCATGGCGGTATTGAGCGCGGGCAGATACTCCTGCGCCTGATCCCACGGCAGGTCGGGCATGATCGCGACGAGTTGTTCGACGGTGATTCCGGGTGGTGGCTCGATCGCGATGTGCGGCTGCCCGGGCATCGAGGCGGCCGCGCCGGTCTCGGGTGGCTCACCCTGATTATGGTTCGTGGGCGGTGTGGCATCCGAGATCGTCCCCGGCGGAATTCCGACGACCGGGCCGATCCGACCGTCCTGCACCGGCATTCCCGAGCCGTGTGCCGCCGAGTGTGTTTCGGTCGATGCCTCGTCCGTCATCGCGCTGGGAGCCGTCTGGTCGGGACCGCCTGGCGGCCCGCCGCCCGCAGCCACAGGCGCGTCGGCGGTCGCCGACGACGGCCCCCATGGCGTCTCCACGGGCTCGGGTGCGGGCGCTCGGGACATGTCATCCGGGCGCGGCCCCTCACCCGCGGTGCCGGGAGCCTCCCCCGATCCGGTCCGGCCCGGCTCCGCGGCCTCCGGCCCGCCGGGATCGGGAGCTATCGGCCCACCCGGGCTCAGGAGCGCACCCAGACCATCGAGGATCAGCCGGGGAAAGTCGAATGCCTTTGCCAGCTCCGCTATTTCGGCGCCGACCGCCGCGATGGCCGCCCGGCCCCGCTGATCGGCGCGCTCGACCGCGGCCACGGCCTCGGCGATGACCTCGGCCCACTCCTGCGCGGTCGCACCGGCGGTGACCGACCAGTCGTCGGCGATCCGGCATCCGGCGGCCTCGGCGTCCGCCACGTAGTCCAGCAGTGCGAGCGCCGTGTAGTGCAGGTCCGACAGCGCACGCGCCCCGGCCTCCCGCAGCTTCTCGGCATGCTCGCACAGCACCTGGTGCTGCCGGTGCGCCGCGTCGACGTGGGCGCGTACCGCGTCGTAGGCCAAGCCCTGCCAGCCGTCGCCGTCGAGGCGGTGGCAGGTATCGCGCACCGTGGCCGACAGCGTCTCCAAGTCTTCGACGCGCCGGTCGAGTTCCGCGCACAGCAGGTCGGCCGCCTCCAGCGCGCGCCACCTCAGCACGACCGGCCGCGGCGGGATCATATCCCCGCCGCCAGTCGCTGCAGGTCCGCGGCGTGGCAGCGGTCGATTGCGGAGAACGCCTCCACGGCCTGCTCCGTATGCTCGGCGAGGCGCCGGAAGCATTCTACGCTACGCCGCACGATATCGATTGCCGCACCGGCGGATTCGCACCATTGCGGGGCGGTCTCGCTCTGCGGGATCAGGTCCGCGATCGTCACGACGGCCTCGGCCGCCGTATCGAAGACCGCGCAGACATCTCGAAATACCTGCAGCGCAACGATTCCGAATCGCAGCACCGCATCCGTATCGACCACACACGAACCGGACATGCACCCCCCTTTTTTGCCGTCACTTCTCCGTCCGCCGCCACGGTATCCACGCCCGTTCGCGCCTGTCACGGCTCCGCGCACAGCCGCACCCCCTGCGTATTCACGCACCCCCTTCATGTGCCGCAGGGGGTGCGTGAACATGCACGGGGTGCGTGGGCAAACCGTCGGGCCCACCGGGACAACGGCGGCGACAGCTCGATTCGACGGACGACAACCTGGGGCGACGCGACCGTGGCCCGCCCGGAGATCAGCGGAAATCTCGGGACTTCGAGGCGACTCGGAGATCCAGGCGCTGCAGGTGTTCGGCGACCACGCTGACCACGCCCTCGGCATTCTGCACCCGCCCCCGGATCAGCAGGGCGGACGCGCCCTGCGCGACGCGGCGGTAGCGGCGCCACAGGCCCACCGAGCACACCACGTTCACCATGCCGGTCTCGTCCTCCAGGTTGACGAAGGTGACACCGGCAGCGGTCGCGGGCCGCTGGCGGTGCGTAACCGCGCCCCCGACAAGCACTTTCGACCCATCGGTCACCTGAGCCAACCGCGCGGCGGGGAGCGCGCCGAGCGCATCCAGATGCGAGCGCAGGAATTCGGTCGGATAGCTCCCCGGCGACACTCCGCTCGCCCAGACGTCGGAGGCCGCCAATTCCAGCTCGCTCATGCCGGGCAGGGCGGGCGCGGCGACGGTGGCGCCGGTGCCGGGCAGCCGGTCGGCCCGCTCCCCCGCCGCGGCGCCCGCCGCCCACAACGCCTGCCGCCGACTGATTCCGAGGCTGCCGAGCGCGCCCGCGGTGGCCAGCGATTCCGCCTGCGGCACCGTGAGCTCCACCCGTCCGGTCAAATCCAGGAACGAAACGTACGGACCGGATTCCCTTGCGGCAACGATCTTTTCGGCGAGATCGTCGCCGATGTGCCGGATCGCGGCGAGCCCGAGCCGCACCTGCGTACCGCGCTGCTCCAGGGTGGCGCCCGCGCGGCTGTGGTTGATGTCCGGACCGTGCACCACCACCCCGTGCCGACGGGCGTCGGCAACCAGCGACTGCGGCGAATAGAACCCCATCGGCTGCGCGTTCAGCAGCCCGGCGCAGAACGCCGCCGGGTGATGCAGCTTGAACCAGGCCGAATAGAACACCAGCGAGGCGAAGCTCTGCGAATGGCTTTCCGGGAAGCCGAAATTCGCGAACGCGTACACCTTCTCGTAGATGCGATCCGCCAATTCCCCGGTGATGCCGTGCAATTCGAGCATCCCCTGATAGAAGCGCTCGCGCAGCAGCTCCATTTTCTCCGTGGATCGCTTGGACCCCATCGCCCGGCGCAGTTGGTCCGCCTCTACCGCGCTGAACCCGGCCACATCGACCGCCATCTGCATCAGCTGCTCCTGGAACAGCGGCACCCCCAGCGTGCGCGACAGCGAATTGCGCAGGGCTTCATGGTCGTAGACAGCCTCTTCGCTGCCGTTGCGGCGACGGATGTAGGGGTGCACCGAACCGCCCTGGATGGGACCGGGTCGGATCAGCGCCACCTCCACGACCAGGTCGTAGAACTGGCGCGGCCGCAGCCTTGGCAGGGTGGCCATCTGCGCCCGCGACTCCACCTGGAACACCCCCACCGAGTCGGCGCGGCACAGCATCTCGTAGACGGCGCGCTCCTGCAGGTCCAACTCGAACAGCTCGATCCGTTCGCCGGTGTGCTCGTGCACCAGATCGATCATGTAGTGCAGCGCCGACAGCATGCCCAGGCCGAGCAGATCGAACTTCACCAGCCCCGCCGCGGCGCAGTCGTCCTTGTCCCACTGCAGGACGCTGCGGCCGGGCATGCGCGCCCACTCCACCGGACACACATCGGCGACGGGCCGGTCACAGATCACCATGCCGCCGGAGTGGATGCCCAGATGCCTTGGCAGGCCCTCGATCTCACCCGCCAGGGCCAGCACCTCGGCGGGAATATCGGTGTGGGTCTCCTCCGCCACCCCTGTCCAGCGATTGACCTGCTTGCTCCACGCGTCCTGCTGCCCCGGCGAAAAGCCCAGCGCCCGAGCGGCATCGCGCACCGCCGACTTACCGCGATAGGTGATCACATTGGCCACCTGGGCGGCGTACTCGCGGCCGTACTTGGCGTAGACGTGCTGGATCGCCTCCTCGCGGCGATCGGATTCGATATCGATGTCGATATCCGGCGGGCCGTCGCGCTCCGGCGACAGAAACCGTTCGAACAGCAGGTCGTTGACCACCGGGTCGACGTTGGTGATGCCGATCGCGTAGCAGACCGCGGAGTTGGCGGCCGAGCCCCGGCCCTGGCACAGGATGTCGTTGCGCTTGCAGAAATCGACGATGTCGTGCACCACCAGGAAGTAACCGGGAAAGCGCATGCGCTCGATGATCCCCAGCTCATGCTCGATCTGGCTGTACGCCTTGGCATTCCGCTCCGGCGGTCCGTACCGCCGAGCCGCGCCCTCGTATGCGAGATGCCGCAGCCACGAGTCCTCGTCATGTTCGGGCGGGACGACGAACGGGGGCAGCTGGGGCGCGATGAGTGTCAGATCGAAGGCGCATTCCCGGGCCAGCGCAACGGCATTGGGGACCGCCTGCGGGCAGGCCGCGAACAGCCGCGCCATCTCGGCGCCCGACCGCAGGTGCGCGCCTCCGGCGGGGGCCAGCCATCCGGCCATCTCGTCCAGGCTCTGCCGGGCCCGGATCGCCGCCAGCGCCATCGCGCGGCGGCGCTGCGCGGGAGTGGCGAAATGAGCTGCGGTGGTGGCTATCACGGGAATCCCGGCCGCATCGGCGAGGGCGATCAGGCGGGCATTGCGCTCGTCGTCCTCGGGAATGCCGTGGTGGGTGAGCTCCACGGTCACCCGGCCCGGGCCGAAACGCTCCACCAGCTCTCGCAGCGCCGCCGCGGCCGCCCCGTCACCGTGCCGCAGGGCTTGGCGCACATGGCCTTTGCGACATCCGGTGAGAATCTGCCAGTGGCCGCCCGCGGCCTCGGTGAGCCGGTCCAGGTCGTAGCGCAGGATCCCTTTCTCCCCCGCCGCCATGTGCGCGGCCGAGATCTCCCGCGACAGACGGCGATAGCCCTCCTGACCCCGCGCCAGTATCAAAAGGTGCGGCCCCGCAGGATCCGGGGCACCGGCACGAGGTTCGGAGTCGCCATCCTCCCCCAGGGACAACTCCGCGCCGAATACCGTCGGCATCCCCCACTCCCGCGCCGCCTCGGCGAACCGCACCACCCCGTACAGCCCGTCGTGATCGGTGAGCGCGAGCGCCTCCAGCCCCAACCGCACCGCCTCCTCCACCAGGTCCTCCGGCTGTACGGCGCCGTCGAGGAAGCTGTAGGCCGAATGCGTGTGCAGCTCGGCGTACGGCACCACCGGTGCATCGGACCGCGGGCGCGGCCCCGCCCGATACTTGCCGCGCTTGTGCGACCAGGCCGGACTGTCGCCGCCGTCTCCGGGCGGATCACCGGCGCGGCCGGGCCGCCCGGACAGCACCCGCTCCATCTCCGCCCACGTCGGCGGGCCGTTGCCCCAGCCCATACACACCTCCGGCAAACCGATCAGTCTTCAGGTTACTCGAACATGGGTTCGATAAGGAGAATCGCCCTGGCGAGGTAACTTACTATGGAGTAAGTTCGAGTCGAATAGACGCGCAAGGGAGCAGCGATGACCGACAACCACGCAGGCGGCGGGCCCGTGGACGCCGTGGAACCGGGCTATCGGGCCCGTCGGCGCGCCCGCCGAGATCTGACCGGCCGACATGTCCTGATCACCGGCGCCTCGTCCGGCATCGGCCGGTCCGCCGCGTTCGCGGTCGCCGAGCGGGGCGCCGTGCTCCTCCTGCTCGCCCGCCGCGGTGACGAGCTGGCGGCCGTGGTCGAGGAGATCCGGGCCGCGGGCGGCGAGGCCCACGGCTACCAGTGCGACGTCACCGACTCCGAGTCCGTCGAACACACGGTCAAGACCATCCTCGACGAACACGATCACGTCGACATGCTGGTCAACAACGCGGGTCGGTCCATCCGCCGCGCCGTGCACCGCTCCACCGACCGGCTGCACGATTTCGAGCGCACCATGGCGGTGAACTACTTCGGCGCGGTCCGGATGACGCTGGCGCTGCTGCCGCAGATGCGCGAGCGCAAGTTCGGCCACATCGTCAACATCTCCAGCGCGGGCGTGCAGGTCGCCACCCCCCGCTTCGCCGCCTACCTGGCCTCCAAGGCCGCGCTGGACAAGTTCGCCGAGGTGACCGCGGCCGAAATGCTCGCCGACAACGTCACTTTCACCACCATCCACATGCCGCTGGTGCGCACGCCGATGATCGCGCCGAGCGGTAAACAGGGCCCGTCGGAGTCGCCCGAGTGGGCCGCGGCAACCGTCGTGCGGGCGCTCACCGAGCGGCCCAAGCGCATCGATGTGCCGATCGGCACGCTCGCCGAATACGGCACCCTGTTCACCCCGCGCCTGAAGGACCGCATCCTGCATCGCTACTACCGCGCGCTGCCGGATTCCGCCGCCGCCAAGGGCGAGGCTCCGCAGGAAGACGCCGCCGACTCGGAAACCCTTGTCCCCCAACATGAACCCCGCCGCAATCCCACGGCCGCGGGCCGGGTGACCCGCACCGCCCTGCGCCGGGCCGCCCGCCTGGTCCCCGGCACCTATTGGTGAGCGAGGCCGCGCTGGGTAGGCCACCGCGACAGACGGAACCACGGCAGCGGCGACATGGGCGCCGAGAGCGGTTCGCCGTGCGGCACGAATGGCAACTCACGCGACTCTGCGGCTCGAGTTACGAGTGGCGCTGCGGCGTGTTGCAAACAGTGTGTTGAGCAGCACATTCCGGGTGCCGCGACGCAGCGGGGTCGCCCCTCATGTCGCGTCAGGGTTGAAGGCTTGTCGCATGACGAACGGGCGGATCGGCGACGACCGCGGTGGCGGGTTTGGGTGCGGCGCCGCAGCTGGCCTGGCGGGGAGCGTGGGCGACGGTGTGGGCCGTCACCTGCCAGCGACGGCCGTCGCGGTGGGCGACCAGGGCGGCTCCGGCGAAGGTGGCCGGGTCGCCGATCGACGCATCGCTCGCCTCGGCCGACACCACGGTGAGGTCGTCCGCCGCGGCCGGGACCCGTTCGCGCACCGCGATTTCCGCGACCTGCTCGACCGGCGAATAGCAGCTGCGCCCGCGGAACCCGTCCAGCGATACCGCGTTCCGGTCGGCGGCGGCCACCGCCGCGACGGCGCCGTCGCCGTCCACCCGGCCGTAGGTCAGCCCGGTGGGCAGCAGGACCACCGCGGGAGCGAACCGGTGGCCGCCGGTGTGCGAGCACTCCCAGACCCGATCCGGATGGGCCGCGGCCAGCCGGGCCGCGATCGGGCGGCCGAGCCGCGCGCAGCACAGGTCTCGCTTGCCGTGCGCGCACACCAGCACCGGATCGTCCACCGGCACACCGATTCCCGGCGCCGGGCCGTTCAGCAGATGCAGGTCCAGATCCAGCAGCTGCTTCAGATCGGTGATCTCGAGCCGTTCGCACCAGGATCCCCGCGGCCGGGTACTGGCGATGAGAACCGTTCGCGTGCCGGTGGATTCGTATCGTCCCGGCCGCCGGATCAGGGTCGGCCGCACCCGGGCGGCCTTGGCGTGGGCGGCCAGTCCGGCGGTGACCTCGGCGCCCAGCACCTCGTCGCCGATCACGTCGCGCCCCCACGCCCCGGGGTGTTCCACGCACAACCACGCGGTGACGTGAGTCGCGCTGCCCGGCAGCGGGATATCGGCCGCTGCCGCAGCCGAACACGACAGGCCCTCGAACGCCGTCATCAGAACCGTTGCCCCGCAGCCAACTTGCCGATGATCTGCTCCAGCCGCCGCGCCCGCGTCTCCGGCCGCACGGCATTGCCGAGGTGATAGCCGATGGCGGCCCGGGACTGGGTGTCGAGGGTTTCGAAGAAGGCGGCGGCCTCCGGGTCGGCCGCCAGCGCGTCGACGAAATCCTGTGGCAGCCTGCGCCCGTAGGCGTTGGCCCAGCGACCGTCGAGCTTGGCCCGCTCGATCTCCGCGTGACCGGCCGGATGCATCAGGCCCTGTGCGATCAGCTCCTCGACCAGGCCGATATTGCGCTGCGACCACGGGCTGCGGCGGCGACGCGGGGTGAAGCCCACCATCCAGTAGTCGTCGTCGAGCGAACGGGCCTGACCATCGATCCAGCCGAAACACAGTGCCTGGCGCAGCGCGCCCGCATGGTCGAGCGAAACCACCCCCGAGCCCCGTTTCGCGAACTTCAGCCAGACGCCGTCGACGGCGGCGTGGTTGGCCTCCAGCCATTCGCGAAACGACTGCTCATCGGGGAAGAACAGCGTCGGACGATCCAGAGTGGACATCGTTTTACTGTAGAAGCACCGGGCGTGTCAGTGGCCGAGGAACGGTAGCGTCGCCTCGGCGAACTGGCGATAGCGGTCGCGGTGGATGCTGTGGCCGCAGTCGAAGGCACAGACCGTGCAGCCGGGGACCGCGGCGCGGAACATCTCCAGCTTCTCCGGGTCGACCATGCCGCCCGGGCCGCCGCGCAACATCAAGGTGGGCGCCGTGATCTCCGGCAGCCGATCCCACCACTCCGGATTCGGCTTGCGGAACTGCTCCAGCGCGAGCCGGGTCATCGACCGGTCGAATGCCAGCACGGCCTGCGGGCGCCGGATCAGGCTGCTGGTGGCATGCCACAGCTCGGGCAGGGTCGGCAGGCGGCGGGTGAGGGTGACCTGCTCGTCACCGGAGCGCAGCGGCAGCGGCTGCTCCTCGATCACCAAGCGCCGCACCAGCTCCGGGCGCTCGATCGCCACGCACGACACCGCGTACCCGCCGAGGGAATGGCCGACCATGTCCACGGCGGTCAGCTCGAGCCGATCGCACAGACGCAACACGTCCGCGCCGAACTCGTCGAACCGGTAGGAGGCGGTGTGCGCGCTGCGGCCGTGGCCGCGCAGATCCGGGATGATCACCCGCCGCCCCAGCCGCACCAGGCGGCGGGCGAACCGGTCCCAGGTGTGCCCGTCCCCGCCCATACCGTGCACCAGCAGGACGGGGACATCGGACAGCGGGTGCGTGGCGGCCGACGAGCCGGAGTCGCGATAGGCGATCGACACGCCGTCCAGCGGCACCCGGGTAACGATCGACTCCACGATCTGCCAGCGTACGGGTTCCGCGTGCACGCCGCCGCGGGTTGTGCGCGGCACCATAGGTGAGCTGGGGCTGTGCCCCTCAGCCCGCGGAGACGAGGGCGGCGATATCCTCGATGCGCACGATCTCCCCGCGCGCTCCCCAGTTGCCCTCCGGAACCTCGTTGATGTGCACCCACGCGGTGGCGGCCTCGGTGAATCGGGCCGGATCCGCGTCGGCGTCCGCGAGCACCCGGGTGACTCGCCGCACGATGTCGCGGCGCTTGTCGTCGTTCATCGAACCGGCCGGAACTCCCACCCGCACCACGTATTTCGGCTTCTCCCCCGCGGGCAGCTGCCGCCCGCCCACGAACCAGGCGTCGATCTCGTTGACCACCAGCCACGAGATCGACCTGGCCGCCTCGGTGTCCGGCGCGCCCTCCGCGAGCATCACCTCCGACACCAATCGGCTCCCGATCTGCTCGCGGCGCTCCTGGTCGAGCGAGCCCTTGGGAACGAACAACTCCACGAACGGCATTTGTCAGTCCTTTCATTGAACTCTTTCGTCGACAACGGTACGCCCAGCGAGTTCAATGAATCAACCCTCTAGACTGAGGGCATGCAACGGACCAGCTTCGCGGAGATGCACTGCTCGATCGGGCAGTCCCTGGAACGCGTCGGGGAGTGGTGGACGCCGCTGCTCGTGCGGGACATCTACCTCGGCCTGCACCGGTTCGACGACATCGCCGAGAACTTGGGCATCTCGCGCAACCTGCTCGCCCGGCGGTTCGAGACGCTGATCGCCGACGGCATCGTGGAACGCCGGGCGTATCAGGAGCGGCCGCCGCGGCACGAGTACCACCTCACCGAGGCCGGTCTCGAGCTCGTACCGGTGCTGATGGCGCTGATGGCCTGGGGCGACAAGTGGGCGACCCCGCCGGGCGGGCCGCCCGTGCGGCTGGTGCACCGGGAGTGCGGGGCGGAGTTCACACCGCAGGTCTGCTGTTCGGAGTGCGGGAAACCGGCGACGGCGACGAATACGACCGCCCTGGCCGGGCCGGGCGCCGCCTACGGGCCCGGCACCCGGGTCCTGGCCCGCCGCAGTGGCCTGGGCCCCGCGAACAGCGAGTCCTGAACCGGCAGAAAGGTATGCACAGGGGCCCCGAGTTCCGGCCACCGAGCCTTGGGCGTCCGTAGGAGGCGTTCGTTCACGCAGGCAGTCGAAAATATTTGGCCGAGGGCCGGCGCGGCGCGCGATACTGCCGCCCATGCCGACCTTCGCGGATTTCGACCGACGCAACTATCGCACCGTCGACGTCGCCACGGGCTACGACGGATGGGCGCCCACCTACGAGCAGACCGTCATGGACGAGATGGACCTCGCGCTGCTGAACCGGCTGCGACGACCAGACTGGGGCCGGGTGCGCCGCGCCGCCGATCTGGGGTGCGGCACCGGGCGCACCGGCGCGTGGCTGCGCGAGCAGGGCGTGGCGCACATCGACGGCGTCGACCTGAGCGAGGGCATGCTGGCGCGTGCCCGCGAGCGCGGAGCGCACGCCACGCTCACCCAGGGCGATGTGCGGGAAACCGGATTAGCCAGCGGCGCATACGATCTGGTGATCTCTTCTTTGATCGACGAACACCTGCCGGACCTGGTGCCGTTCTATGCCGAGGCGCGGCGGCTGGCCGCGCCCGGCGGCACCTTCGTCCTGGTCAGCTACCACCCGCAGTTCATGATGGCGACCGGCATGCCGACCCACTACACGCCCGAATCCGGTGAGCCGCTGGCGATCAGCACCCACCTGCACCTGTTCAGCGAGCACGTGACCGCCGCGGTGGCGGCGGGCTGGCAGCTCGCCGAATCCGCCGAGGCCTTGATCGACGACGCCTGGCTCGCCGCGAAGCCCAAGTGGGAACACCTGCGCGGCTACCCCTTCACCATGGCCTGGGTCTGGACCCTCCCCCGGTAGCCCCATGGTTACTCGTAGAGGCCCTCGACGTGCCAGGTCTGGTTGTGGCCGAGTAGGAGCAGGACATTGACGTCGGCGTCCAGGAGGACCTGGGCGCGGACCCTGCGGTCGCCGCCGGTCCACCAGCGCTCGTCGAGCAGCCAGGGGCCCGCCCAGCCGGTGACATCCCAGTGTTTGCCGCCCCAGCGCAGCCTGTCCGGATCGGCGGTGAACAGACCGCGGTCGGTGATCCAGACCGGGGTGCCGTCGGCGGTCTCCAGCATCACCTCGGGGTGGTTGACCAGCACGACGGCGGGCGCGGGCGCGGGCAGTCGCCCGGGCCAGGGCAGCGCCGGATCGGCGACGGGGACCTGCTCGTCGCCGAGCGCGATCAGGGTGACGCGCTCGACCGGGCCGCGCCCGCCGCTGAGCACCCCGATCCGCACCGCCTCCCCGCCCAGCAGCCCCTGCACCCGCACCAGGGCCCGCCGGGCCCGCTCCTCCCCCTCACCGACCCCGCCCCACAGCCCGAGTTGCAGGGCGCCCGCCCCCGCCACCTCCACCGGTTCCAATCGCAGCAGCGTGATGGGCGCCGTGGGGGCCGCGCCGCGGTGTGTGAGCCAGCCGTCGAGCTGCCAGCGCACCCGGTCCGCCGTACCCTCCGGCGTGAGCGGTTCGGCGCAGCGCCAGATTCTCGAAAGTCGTTCACCGGCAGCGGTTTCCGCTGTCACCGACAGGCGCGTGCAGGACACCGAGGCGGCGGACAGTCGCGCGTGCAGCCGGGTGGCCAGCAGACGGCCCGCGAAGGCGGCCGCGTCGACGCGGTCGATCGGCGGATCGCAGCGGTACTCCACCGTCAGGTCCGGGTCGGGCGGGCGCGCGGACGGCAACCGCTCGGGTTCGGCCCGGGCGCAGCGGTGTGCGCGAATCGCGTCGGCGCCGAAGCGGGAGGCGACCTCGACGGGGGTCAGCGCGGCGAAGTCGCCGATCCGACGTAATCCCAAGCGGTGCAGCAGATCCACCAGATCGGCACGCTCCGGCGCCGCCAGGCTGGGCTCGACGGCGAGTTCACCCACCGGCAGCGGCGCCAGGAACCGTGCACCGGATCCGGGCGGCACGAGGGCGGCCCGGCGGGCGGCGAGCACCGCCGTCGACAGTTCGTCGGCGATGCCGATCCGACACTCCACCCCGACCGCGGCGACCGCGTCGACGAGCCGCTCGGCCGCCGCCTCCTCGGACCCGAAGAACCGGGCGGCGCCGCGCGCGGCCAGCACCAGCAGCCCGGGCCGCAGCACCTCCACACCGGGCACCGTCGCGTCCACGGCCGCCACCACCGGTTCGAACAGCCTGCCATCGCGGTCCGGATCCGACTGCGCCACAAACAGGCCCGGGCATCGCGCCTGTGCCTCCCGCCGCCCGAGCCCGCGCTGCACGCCCGCGGCCCGCGCCACGGCCGAACACGCCACCACCCGATTGGCATGCACCACCACCACCGGCCGCGTGGGCGGGACATCGGCCATCGCGGCCGCCGCGGCGGCGGGCCAGTCCGGGCACCACAGCGCCAGCACCCGCGAGTCCCGCGCCTTCAACCGCATCGGGCGGCGCCGTTCACGAGGCGGCCTCGCGCACGGTCTCCAGCCGCCGCGGCCGACTCTCCTGCGCCGCAATCCATTCGACGCGGCCGTCCCGGGAACTCAGCTCGAGACGACCCGTGCGGGGCGGGGCCGAGCGCCCGCGCACGCGGACGTCCAGGCGCAGGGTGCGCAGGCGGCCACAGCCGCGACCCAGGCCGTCGTACCCCGCGATGCGGGTGTCGATGCGCAGCGTGGACCCGCTCCAGGCGCCACCGGTCACCACGAGCGTGGATCCCTTGCTGCGGGCGCGCGCGGCGAGCACGCTAGTGCGACCGGGCGGCACCGACAGACCACCCAGGCCCAGAACCACCAGATCCAGACCATCGAGCAACACCGCGGCGATCTCTACCGGATCCGGCCCGGGATCGGGCACCACGGCCAGCCTCCCCAGCTGAGCGCCCATCTCGGCCGCGGCGAGCAGGCCGAGCCGGGGCAGGCCGACCACCGCGGCGTGCCCGCCACCGCCGGTCACCGCGGCCAGCAAACCGGTCAGCAGCGAACCCGAGCCCGCATACTCGACCACCGAACCCTTCGCCAGACCACCCTCCGGAAGCAGCTCCACCAGCGGCGACGGCACCGGCAGCGACTCCCGGCGCAGTGACGGCCGCGGCACCGCGCCCGCACCGCGCGCCGGAACGGCCGCCATCCGCCGACGCAGATCCGCCAGCCGCTCGGACCTCGCTTCTCCAGCCGCATCCATCCTCGACCACCTATCTCCCACCGAGTGGACTCCACCGTCCGGCCGCGGCACCCGCACGAGCGACCCCACCGGCCGATGCGATACCGAAACCCGCCGCCTCAGCACCGATACAGCTATCGATACGACTCGAATATACGTTCGACGCACCTTCAGTAGAACCCCGGCCCCCTGCCACGTCAAGCGGCGCTCGCGCGAATCCCGGAGTTCCGAAGCAGGCCAGTCAGGACGGTTTTCCGCTATCCTCGCGCCGTGACCGAACGCGCCCGTCCTTTCGTCGGCCCCGACTATCTGGTCGCCGGCCGCTACCGCCTGCAATCGAAGCTGGGCGGCGGCGGCATGGGCGCCGTGTGGTTGGCACACGACCGGCTGCTCGACCGCGATGTCGCCATCAAACAGGTGCTCTCCACGGCCGGACTCAGCGAGGAGGAGGCCGCCGCGGTTCGCAACCGGATCGTCCACGAGGGCCGGGTCGCCGCGAAGCTGTCGCACGAGCACGCCGTCGCCGTCTACGACGTGGTGCTCGAGGCGGGCGAGCCGTGGCTGGTGATGGAATACCTACCCTCGCGCAGCGTCGCCAAGGCCCTCGCGCTGGCCGACACCCTGTCGCCGATCGAGGTGGCGCAGATCGGCGCACAGGTCGCCGACGCGCTGGCCGCCGCGCACAGCGCCGGAATCACCCACCGCGATATCAAGCCGGGCAATATTCTCGTCGCCGACCGCGGCGCCGAGGTGGGCAAGGTGAAGCTCAGCGACTTCGGCATCTCGAGCGGCACCGGAGACCCGCACGACGAGCTGGACGACGCGATCACCGGGACCCCGGCCTACCTGCCGCCGGAGGTTGCGCGCGGCGCGCGGCCGACCGAGGCCAGCGATGTATTCTCCCTCGGCGCAACGCTGTACACCGCGATCGAGGGCCAGCCGCCGTACGGCTTCGCCGACGACAGCGACGTGATCGTCGAGCGCGCCGCGATGGCGCAGATCATCCCGCCCAGCCGCAGCGGCACGCTCACCGCGGCGCTGCTGCACATGATGGAGCCCGCACCACAGCGCCGCCCGACCATGGCCGAGGCACGCGACGAAATCCTCACCGCCGCTTTCGGTCCCGGCACCGGGCCCTACATTCTCGGTGCCCCCGTCCGCACCGAGGACGGCACCATCCCGGCGTGGGCGGCCCGCAACTCGGCCGCGGGACTGCGCAGCCCGCACTCCACCCCGCTGCCGCGCCCGCCCCGCGCCACCGTGCCGAGTGCCCCTGCGCCGCAACAGAAGCTGGGGCTCAACGTCTCCGATCTGGGCCCGAACGCGGCCCCGCTGGCCATCGCGGTGGGCCTGTTGATCGGCCTGCTGATCCTGATCGTGATCCTCGTAGCCGCGCTGTAGTCAGTCGATCCGGCGGCGGTGGGCCCAGCGGGTCAAGGCGTTTCGGTTGGACTGCTGGGTCTTGCGGAGCACGTTGGAGGCGTGGGTTTCCACGGTTTTCACGGAGATGAACAGGGTTTCAGCGATTTCGCGGTAGGTATAGCCGCGGGCCAGCAGGCGCAGCACCTCGAGTTCGCGCGGGGTCAGCGAGTCCAGTTCGGGGTCGAGCGGCGGCTCGGGGGCGGGCGAACGGCCGGTGAACGAATCGAGCACGAAGCCCGCGAGACGGGGGCTGAACACCGCGTCGCCGCCCGCGACGCGGCGGATGCCGTCGGCCAGTTCGGATCCGGAGATGGTCTTGGTGACGTATCCGCGGGCACCGGCGCGGATCACGGCGATCACGTCCTCGGCGGCGTCGGACACGCTCAGCGCCAGGCACACCGGGCCCTGGTCCTCGATGCCCTGCAGCACCGCCACCCCGCCGCCGTCGGGCATGTGCACGTCCAGCAGCACCACGTCCGGTCCGGCCGTCTTGATTGCGGCGATGGCCTCGGACACGGTGCCCGCCTCTCCGACCACGTCCATATCGGATTCGCGGCTCAATTCCGCCCGCACGCCGGACCGGAACACGGCGTGGTCGTCGACCAGAAAGACCCGGATACTCACTGCTCTCCTCACCTCGGGCACCACCGACGGGCGACACCGCCCATCCATCGGTACCACACCGTAGACCGGTCCGCCGCGAACCAGGTCATACGATGCCTCGAGTGCATATTCGAGTGGTTTCCTACGATCCCGACTGGCCGCGGCAGGCCCGCGCCGCGATCACCGAACTGAATACGGCGCTGCCCGGCCTCTTCCGCGAGATCGAGCACATGGGCAGCACCTCGGTTCCCGATCTTCCCGCCAAGCCGATCATCGATCTGATGGCCTCGGTGAGCGATCTCGACGCCGTCGTCTCCCGCGAGCACACGCTGGCCGCCCTCGGCTACCTCCGCGAGGACAACGGCATGAGCAACCGCCTGTTCTATCCGCGCACCGGCGCTTCCGGACAGCGCACCCACCACCTGCACGTGGTGCGCGCCGAGGTCTGGAACGACCAGAACGAACGCATTCTGCGCGACTTCCTGCGCACCCATCCCGGCGCGGCCGCTGATTACGCCGCGCTGAAACAGAAACTCGCCGCCGAACTCTCCGACCCGTTCGAATACACCCGCCACAAGACCGACCTGATCCAGCAACTCGTCGACACGGCCCGCACGGACCTCGGCCTCCCCCTCGTCCCCGTCTGGGAGGAGTGAGCCCGAGCGGCCTATCCGCCCGGGTGTGCGCTCTGGCGTGGTCGTTCCGGGGCGACCGGGTCCCGGACCACCGAATCGTCCGCAGCCACCGCCTCCTTGACGCTGCCCTGACCCTCGGAATCGTTGCGGGGCAAGATGATCCGGACCTCGGTGCCGCGGCCGGCGGTGGACAGAATCTCCACGCTGCCGCCGCGACGCTCGATGCGGGCGCGGATGGATTTGGCCAGGCCCTGGCGGTCGGCGGGGACATCCGCGGGGTCGAAGCCGGAGCCGCGGTCGCGGACGAAGACGCTCACCTGATGGGGCTCCACCTCGGCGAACAGGTCGATGGTCGGAACGCCGGCGTGCTTGGCGGCGTTCACCAGCGCCTCCCGGGTGGCGCCGAGCAGGGCCGTGAAATGCTCTCGGGGCAGGCCGAATCCGGTCTCGCCCGGATCCATCGACACATCGCCGACGGTCACCGGCGGCACCTTCACCCCGTACTGGTCCTCCACCTCGCCCGCGATGGTGCGCAGCGCGGCGGCCAGGCTGGACTGCGCCGGAACGGTATCCTCGAACAGCCATTTGCGCAGCTCGCGCTCCTGGCCGCGGGCCAGCCGCAGCACCTCCTGCGGGTCGCCCGCCTGCCGCTGGATCAGGGCCAGCGTCTGCAGCACCGAATCGTGCAGGTGTGAGGCGATCTCCTCACGCTCCTCGTTGCGGATGCGCGCGGCGCGCTCGGCGTTCAGCGCGCGCACCATGCGCAGCCACAGCGGCACCGTCAGCAGCCCGACGCCGATCAGCGTCACCGCGACCGCGATGAGCGCGGAGCCCAGGGAGCTAAGGTTGATCCGGCCCAGCACCACCACGCCGAGCCCGACCACGATCAGCGTGGCTCCGGCCAGGATGCGCGTCCAGGTGAGCACGCTCGGCCGCGCGGGCAGGCCGAGCATCGATCGCGGACCCTCCGCGTCGAACTCCCGCCACACCAGCGCCGCGCCGACCGCGACCACGATGATCGGCCCCACCACCCGGGCGGCGGTGCCGCTGAACACCCACGACATCGAGACCGCCAGCGCCAGCCCGAGCAGGATCAGGCCGACCGCCTGCCGCCGCTCCGAGACCGACGGCGGCGGGGCGTCACCGCCCGACGACGTGAAGATCCACAGCATCGCGTAGGCCGCGATGCCCGCGCCCATGAGCGCGGACAGCAGGACGAACGCCAGCCGCACCTTGAAGACGTCGACCCCGAGATGGTCGGCGATACCACCGGCGACCCCGCCGACGACCCGCCCGCCGGAGCGCCGCTGCAGCCGCGGATAGGGCGGCGCCGGGCGAATTCCGCGCGCATCGAACGCGGGCGTGGACGGGTACATGTCTTCGATACTGGCACGGGGCACCGGCGGCGACCATCGGGAAACACCCCCATTCACGGCTCAGGGGCGGCGCACCGACCGGCCGCGCCGGAGTTCAGGACGCTTTTCAGGGTGAACCCGGATGCGGTCCGGGCGCGCCGGTCGCCACCATGGAACCCATGACCAGAGCGAGCGGCTGGGCCGGCGGGACCGGCCGGACGGGTTTCAGCGAACAACTCCATCATCTGTGGCGAACCCGCCCCGTGCGGCTGCCGCGGCAGGGTCCGATCGCCGGCGTGGCCGCCGGTTTCGGGCATCGCTACAACGTGGACCCGGTGCTGGTGCGGGTCGCATTCGTGGTGTCGTCGCTCTTCGGCGGCGCGGGCATCGTGCTGTATCTGGCCGCATGGCTGCTGCTGCCCGCGGCCGGGGACCAGGTCTCGGCCACCGAGGGCCTGTTCGGCAAGGGCCACGGCTCGCAGTCGCCGACCAAGACGGTGGTGCTGATCGTGGCGCTGGCGATCGCCGTCACCACCATGGGCCCGGTCGGCGTCGGCCTCGGCGGCTCCGGTCTGATCAGCTTCGCGCTCATGCTGGCAGGCTGGTGGCTGCTGTATCTACGCCAGACCGAGCCGCCCGCCGAAGGCTCCGACCCGCTGCTCGCCGACGGCGGCATCGCCTCGACCGGCTACCCGGGCACCATGTTCCCCGGCGGATCCCCCTGGGCCGGTCCCATGTACGGCCCCTACACCACCCTCCCCGACCACTACGAGCCGGACCCGAGAAAAGACGCTGCCGCGCCGGGTATGAGCGGCAGTACAACCACACCGGGTATGAGCGGCAGTACCGTCGCGCCGGGTGTCCCGGGTGATACAGCCACCGATGTGATTCCACGCGACGGCGATACTGCGGTGCTGCGAACCGACACGCCCACCGACACCATGAATACCGGTGCCACCCAAGAGAACCCAACGGACGACACCGCCCCGCGCGACAGAGACACCGCCGTACTGCGAACCGACACACCCACCAACACCATGAATACCGGTGCCACCCAAGAGAACCCAACGGACGACACCGCCCCGCGCGACAGAGACACCGCCGTACTGCGGGCGGATGCGGCTACCGAAACGGTGGGCTCCGGTGCGGCCCGGGGGAACTCGGGGGGCGATACCGTTGCGGGTTCGCGGGACTCCGCTGACGGGTTCGCGGCTCCGACCGGCAATGGCGAAGCGGCGCAATCGGGCGGGGGGCGAACCGTCGAATACCCGCGGCCCGCGGCCGATCCGTTCCGACCCGGTCCTACCCCGCCCGGCTGGGATCCGCTCGGCGTGGCCCCGATGGCCTGGGATCTGCCCGATCCGACCCCGCACCGCCCCGTCGCCGTGCAGGCGCCGCCGCCGAAACGTCCCCGCTCGCGGCTCACGCCGGTGGTGATCGGCATGGCCCTGCTGGCCGCGGCCGCCGCCGGCGCCGTGGCCGCCGCGGGCGTGGACTGGATGACCCCGGGCCGCATCGGCGCGGTGGCACTGGCGGTGGTGGGCCTCGGCCTGCTCGTCGGGGCCTTCCTGCGCCGCGGCTACGGCCTCATGGTGGTGCTGGCTCCGCTCGCCGGGTTCGTGATCCTGGCATCGATGGTCGGCCCGGTCGAATTCGACCGCGGCGCAATGGGAGACCACGTCTGGACCCCGACCACGGTGGCCGCCCTGGAGCCGGACTATCGGGTGAACATGGGCTCGGGAACCCTGGACCTGCGCACACTCGCGCTGACCGAGAACAGGACCGTGAACGTGTCCGTGCGCATGGGCGACTTCCGAGTGCTGATACCGGACTCCATGCGGCTGCAGGCGAATTGCACGTCCAATCTGGGCGATGTGCAGTGCCCCGAGGGACTCACCGGACCCGCCGACGGCCCGGTGCTCACCCTCGATGTCGATGTCAACGCCGGAGATGCGGAGGTGAAACGTGGCTGACAATTCGGAAACCCGTCGAGGACCGTCCTTCTCGCTACTACTGGCGGGGCTGCTGGCGCTGCTCGTGAGCGTGTGGGCCTTTATCGGCCCGTCCTCGTGGCCCGCGCACAGCATCATCCCGATCGGCTGGATCGTGGTGGCCGCCGCGATCGTGGTGGGCATCGCCCTGGTGGTCTCGCCACGCAACAGGAAACACTGAATTCGCCACCAGCAGTAGGGGCTTGGATCCGAGTGGATCCAAGCCCCTACTGCCGCAACCGGAGTCAGCGCATCCGGGTGAAGCTGCGATAGTGATCGCCGGTATACCAGGCCGATCCGTCACTTCCGGTGACAATCCGCTCCGCATCGCGAGATTGCCCCGGCTGCTTGGGATTGACGTCCCACTCCTTGTAACCGATCGGTGCGCCGCCACCGTCCGCGGCGGGCAGCTGTCCCTCGCGATTGCTCCAGGTGCCGCCGCCCTTGGTGCCGGGAGCGTTGGCCGCATCGGGCCACTCCCCCGCGTCGATGAGCTGCAACGTCCGCCACGCCCGATCCGGAACGGAGTCGGCGACCAGCCGAATCTCGGCCGCGCCCACCACCGTCGACGCCTCGGCCGCTCCGGGCGCGCTCTCGACGCCCGGCGTCGACATCACGGCCAGAGCCGCCAGCACCGCCATGCCGAGCGCGGCCAGCCCCGCAAACGGCCTGGTCCACAGCCCTTTCGAGCGATCGGATTCCTTCGCCATCGGCTACCTCCCCATCACGTGCCGAGCCGTACGGCCCGGCGACTCACCCGAGCACCGAGCGCCACAGTGACACGAAACCCTGAACCGCCGCGACACGACACCCCACGGCAGCCTTGCAACCGAATGAAATCTGTTGCCCGGCCCCTACTCCCACTCGATGGTGCCCGGCGGCTTGCTGGTCACATCCAGCACGACCCGGTTGATCTCCGCCACCTCGTTGGTGATCCGCGTCGAGATCCGCTCCAGCACCTCGTACGGCAATCGGGTCCAGTCGGCGGTCATGGCGTCCTCGCTGGTCACCGGACGCAGCACGATCGGATGCCCGTAGGTGCGTCCGTCACCCTGCACACCGACGCTGCGCACATCGGCCAGCAGCACCACCGGGCACTGCCAGATCTGCTTGTCCAGCCCGGCCGCGGTCAGCTCCTCCCGGGCGATGGCGTCGGCCTGGCGCAGCGTGTCGAGTCGGTCGCGGGTGACCTCGCCGACGATGCGGATGGCCAGGCCGGGACCCGGGAACGGCTGGCGCGCAACGATTTCCTCCGGCAGCCCGAGTTCGCGGCCGACGGCGCGTACCTCGTCCTTGAACAGCAGCCGCAGCGGCTCGACGAGTTCGAACTCCAGATCCTCGGGCAGGCCGCCGACATTGTGGTGGCTCTTGATGTTCGCGGTGCCGGTGCCGCCGCCGGACTCCACCACATCGGGGTACAGCGTGCCCTGCACCAGGTATTCGACGGCGGGAGCGGACCCGGTCCCGGCCTCGGCCGAGGTCTCCTCGACGATCCGCGCCACCGCGTCCTCGAAGGAACGGATGAACTCTCGACCGATGATCTTCCGCTTGTCCTCCGGATCGGTGACGCCCTTCAGCTCACCGAGGAATTTGTCCACGGCGTCGACGGTCATCAGCTTCGCTCCGGTCGCGGCGACGAAATCGCGCTGCACCTGCTCGCGCTCCCCTGCCCGCAGCAGCCCGTGGTCGACGAACACGCAGGTCAGCCGGTCACCGATGGCACGCTGCACCAGCGCGCCCGCGACCGCCGAATCCACACCGCCCGACAGCGCGCAGATGGCATGCCCGTCGCCGATCTGCTCGCGCACCCGCGTCACCAGCAGGTCGACGATATTGGCCGAGGTCCACGAGCCGGGAATGCCCGCGATCTCGTGCAGGAACCGGCTCAGCACCTGCTGGCCGTGCGGGGAATGCAACACCTCCGGGTGGTACTGCACGCCCGCCAGCCGCCGGGCGCGATCCTCGAACGCCGCCACGGGGGCGCCCGCGGTGGTCCCGGTGACCTCGAAGCCCTGCGGCGCGTCGGTGACCGCGTCGCCGTGGCTCATCCACACCGGCTGGATGGTGGGCAGACCGCCGTGCAGCACGCCGCCGTCGATGTTCAGCTCGGTGCGCCCGTATTCACGGGTGCCGGTGTGCGCGACGGTGCCGCCGAGCGCCTGCGCCATCGCCTGGAAGCCGTAGCAGATGCCGAATACGGGCACGTTCAGATCGAACAGCCGCGCATCCAGCTGCGGCGCCCCCTCGGCGTACACGCTGGACGGGCCGCCGGACAGGATGACCGCCAGCGGCTCGCGCGCGGCGATCTCCTCGACGGTCATGGTGTGCGGAACCACCTCGGAGTAGACGCTGGATTCGCGCACGCGCCGCGCGATCAGCTGCGCGTACTGCGCCCCGAAGTCGACGACGAGGACTGGTCGCTGGGTTTCTGCCACGCGCACAGTTTAGTGAGCGGGTCGCCGCCGCCTGTGCCCGGGCGAACCGGCCGCCGCGGGCCCACGCTTCCCAGCACCGGAAAGCCCCGCTCCCACATCGTGGGGGTACCGCTGGTACCGCGTGTCCGGAAATCAGCCGCCCCATGAATCCCGCTGCGCCACAACGTCGCTGCCCGGCGAATCGACAGCACCTCGACTTCGCACGAAGATCACCGAGCGCGCCGGATCGGCGACCGCAACCCGCCCGTGCGCCGGGTCCGATCCAGCTATCCTCGTGCTCGTGCCATTCGCCCGTGCGATCGATGCCGAGATCCATTACGAGGACAGTGGCGGCGACGGCCCGGTGGTACTCCTCGGGCACGAATTCTTCATGGACCGAACGATGTTCGCGTCGCAGGTTGCCGCGCTGGCCCCGGAGTTCCGCATCGTCGCGTGGGATGCGCGCGGGCACGGCCACACCCGCGACAAGGGGCTACCGTTCACCTACTGGACCGCCGCCCGCGACGCCCTCACCGTGCTGGACCAGCTGGGCATCGAGCGGGCCGTCGTCGGCGGCACCTCGCAGGGCGGCTTCAGCGCCATGCGGACCGCCCTGCTGGCCCCCGAACGGGTGGCGGCGCTGATCCTCATCTCCACCGAGGCGCACGGTCCGACACCGCAGGAACTGGAGACCTCCCGCCGATTCCTGGACCGGTGGCACGAGCCCGGCGTCCGGCGGGCCCTGGCCGACCATCTCGCGCAGTGGCTGATCGGCGACGACCCCTGGTACCGCGCGGTGTGGACCAAGCGCTGGCTGGCACGCGACCCGCAAGCCACCGAACTGGCCGCGGGCTGCCTGCTCGGCCGCGATTCGATCCTGGAGCGACTACCCGAGATCACCTGCCCCGCACTGGTGATCCACCCCATGCGCGCCGGCGTCCCCCGCGCCCACGCCGCGGACCTGGCCCGCGGCCTGGCGAAGTCGCGCTACCTGGAGATCGAGGGCGCCCGCCAAGCAGTGAACATGACGCATTCGGTCCAGGTGAACACCGCCATCCGCGGCTTCCTCCGCGACACGGTTGCAACCCGCACCGCTTGAGGCGCTCTAGCGCACGGTCAGGCCGACCCGCTGGAACTCCTTGAGTTCGCAGTAGCCCGCCTTGGCCATCGAGCGGCGCAGGCCGCCAACGAGATTCACCGAGCCCCACGGGTCGCTGGACGGACCGTAGAGCACCTGCTGCAGCGTGGGCCGCTCGTCCTCGTCGGCGAACTTCAGCAGCGCGCCGCGCGGCACCGACGGGTGCGCGGCCGCCGACGGCCAGTACCAGCCGCGGCCGGGCGCCTCCTGCGCCAGCGCCAGCGGCACGCCCAGCATGGCCGCGTCGGCACCGCAGGCGATGGCCTTGGCCAGCTGCCCGGACGACACGATGTCGCCGTCCGCGATGACATGCACATAGCGGCCGCCGGTCTCGTCGAGGTAGTCGCGGCGGGCGGCGGCGGCGTCGGCGATCGCGGTCGCCAGCGGCACACCGATGCCGAGCACCTCACCCGTGGTGGTGGCGCCCGGGGTGGAACCGTAGCCGACGATCACACCGGCGGCGCCGGTGCGCATCAGGTGCAGCGCGGTGCGATGATCGCTGACCCCGCCCGCCACCACGGGCACGTCGAGTTCGGCGATGAAGGTCTTGAGATTCAGCGGCTCGCCGTCGGGAGCGACGGTCCCGGAGGCGGCAGCCTGCGTAACCACGGAGGGCCCCGCGGACGACGCGTTGACACTGCCGCCCACGTGCTCGGCGGAGATGATGGTGCCGTGCACGACCAGCAGGTCGATCCCGGCCTGCACCAGCGCGGGGGTGAGCACGCGGGCATTCTGCGGGCTCACCCGCACCGCGACCGTCACGCCCGCGGCCCGCACCTGCGCCACCGCGGCGGCCAGCAGGTCCGGCTGCATCGGTGCGGCGTGCAGCTGCTGCAGCAGCGCCACCGCCGCCTCGGTGCCCTCCTTCTCCGACACCTCGAGCAGCTGATCGATCCGCGCGGCCACATCCGCGTGCCGCGCCCACAGGCCCTCGCCGTTGATCACGCCGAGCCCGCCCAGGCGCCCGAGCTCGATGGCGAATTCCGGGGACACCAGCGCATCGGTGGGATGCGCCACCAGCGGGATGTCGAATCGGTAGGCGTCCAGCTGCCAGGCCAGCGACACCTGCTTCGACGAGCGGGTGCGCCGCGACGGAACGATGTCGACATCGTCCAGTTCGTAGGTACGCCGGGCGGTCCGGCCCATGCCGATCTCGACCATGTCGCGCACTGGTTGTTCTCCTTCATATGTGTGGTGCCATGCCCCGGGCACGGCACAGCACGGTGCCCTGACCAGTATTCCCCCGGGCGGACGGTCCCATACTCCCAGCTCCCGTAACAAGCCACAGCTTCGGGGGGAGAGGGGCTGGATTTTTGGCCTCCGCTTCGCTCCGGCGGGTTTTCGGCGCCCGGTGTCTCGAGTTTCGAGGGCCGCTGCTTGCTCCTTCGTCGCATGCGCAGCGGCCCTCGAAACTCGAGACGCGCCGAAAACCTCCCAGGTGTTGTTGCTTGGCTCTCGCTTCGCGGCCGGGTTGGGAGGGTGGCGGGTCAGCAAGATACAGAGACGCGCTGCCCGGGGTTGCTCCCGCTCGGCTCGCTCCTGCGTCGCATTGCCCGGGAGCGTATGTGGGGACCTCGGGACGAGGGCGGCAGGGGTCAGCCTTTGCCGCGGCCCGTGTAGTTCGGGGCCTCGACGGTCATGGTGATGTCGTGGGGGTGGCTTTCCTTCAGGCCCGCCGCGGTGATCTGGACGAACTGGGCGCGCTGCAGGTCGGCGATGGACTGGGCGCCGGTGTAGCCCATGGCGGCGCGGAGGCCGCCGACGAGTTGGTGGATCACCTGGTTGACGGGGCCGCGGAAGGGGACGCGGCCCTCGATGCCCTCGGGGACCAGTTTGTCCTCGGCCAGCACGTCGTCCTGGAAGTAGCGGTCCTTGGAGTAGGACTTGGCCTGGCCGCGGCCCTGCATGGCGCCCAGCGAACCCATGCCGCGGTAGCTCTTGAACTGCTTGCCGCCCACCAGGATCAGCTCGCCGGGGGACTCCGCGGTACCGGCCAGCAGCGAGCCCAGCATGACGGTCGACGCGCCCGCCGCGATGGCCTTGGCGACATCACCGGAGAACTGGATGCCGCCGTCGGCGATCACCGGCACACCCGCCGGATTGCAGAAGGCGACGGCCTCGAGGATCGCGGTGATCTGCGGCGCGCCCACCCCGGCGACCACGCGGGTGGTGCAGATGGAGCCGGGCCCGACGCCCACCTTGACCGCGTCGACACCGGCATCCACCAGTGCGGCCGCGCCCTCGCGGGTGGCGACATTGCCGCCGACCACCTGGATGCTGTCGCCGACCTCGTTCTTCAGCTTGGAGACCATCTGCAGCACCTGCACCTGGTGGCCGTGCGCGGTGTCGACGACCAGCACGTCCACCCCGGCATCGCGCAGGGTCATCGCGCGCGACCAGGAATCCTCGCCGACGCCGACCGCCGCACCGACGAGCAGCCGACCGTCGCGGTCCTTGGTGGCGTTGGGGTACTGGTCGGTCTTGACGAAGTCCTTGACGGTGATGAGCCCGCGCAGCCGGCCGTTGCCGTCCACGATCGGCAGCTTCTCCACCTTGTGCCGACGCAGCAGGCCCAGCGCGGCCTCGGCGGTCACGCCCTCCTGCGCGGTGATCAGCGGCGCCTTGGTCATCACCTCTTCGACCCGGCGGTCCTGGTCGACCTCGAAACGCATGTCGCGGTTGGTGATGATGCCCACCAGCTCGCCCGTCTCGTCCACCACCGGCAGGCCGGAGATGCGGTAGCGCGCGCACATGGCGTCGACCTCGGCGAGCGTATCGCTGGGGCGGCAGGTCACCGGATTGGTCACCATGCCCGCCTCGGACCGCTTGACCGTCTCCACCGCCGCCGCCTGGTCGACGGCGGCGAGATTGCGATGCAGCACACCCATGCCGCCGGAGCGGGCCATCGCGATCGCCATGCGGGCCTCGGTGACGGTATCCATCGCCGAACTCACCAGCGGGGTACGCAAGGTGATCTCACGGGTCAACCGGCTGGAGGTCTCCACCGAACTGGGGATCAGATCCGAAGCGGCCGGCAGCAACAGCACGTCGTCGAACGTGAGGCCGAGCATGGCGATCTTGTTCGGATCGTCACCACCCGTATGTGAGCGGACGGCGCGTTCGCCCATCACGGGACTACTCATCGGATCGACCCCTCCTGGACCTCGAAAGCAACGAACCGGGGAACCACCCGGACCGCGAACATCTGGCGGAATGGCGGAGCCGAAGATCGATACCCGGCACCTGTTCCGTCCATGGTATCGACCGCGCAAATCGAACGGCCACGCGACTCGGCGCAGTTGTCTCCGCCACACCGTTCGAATGCGACACGCCGACAACCTCGAGCAACTGCGATACATGACGCGATAGCGGTCGACGCACCACCGTGGGTTGCGAAAAACCGAGTCATACAGGCAACGTAGGCCGGAGACATCCGCGGTGGCGGCATCGGACACGGCCAAAACTTCATCCCAGCGCTGGCGCAGGCACCCCTGTTCTGCGTACCGTGGGATTGTGCGTGACCATCTACCACCTGGCCTGCCGCCGGATCCGTTCGCCGGAGACCCCTCCGACCCGTCGGCCGCGCTCGATGCCATCGAGCCGGGGGAGCCGCTGGATCCTCACGAGCGGCTAGCGGTCGAAGAGGATCTCGCCGACCTCGCGGTCTACGAGGCGCTACTGGCGCACCGCGGCATCCGCGGGCTCGTGGTCAGCTGTGAGGACTGTCGGCAGGATCATTACCACGATTGGGATATGTTGCGCGCCAACCTGCTTCAACTGCTGGTCGACGGCACGGTGCGCCCGCACGAGCCCGCGTACGACCCGACCCCGGAAGCCTACGTCACGTGGGACTACTGCCGCGGGTATGCGGACGCGTCGATGAACGAGGCGCTGCACGGCGACGGGTTCGAGGGCTTCGAGGCCTGATCCCGGCATGCGGGCGACAGCCCGATCCCGCGTGCAGAAAGAACAAACCGACCGCCGGTCGGCGATCGGTTGATGTGTTGTGCGTTCACGCCCGCACGGCCGAAGTACCCGAATCCGCTACCGGATACCGCCGGGCACCGAACCTCCCGGCACGATGCCGATACTCGGCGACCCGATGCTGGGCGATCCGGCCGATGGCTGCGTCGGGCGGAAGGTGGGTTGATCCGGCAGGGTGTGCTGCGTCGGAATCTCCGGGATCGACACCCCCGTCGAGCCGATGGTGCTCGGCCCGGCGGGGGGTTCGTTGGTCGGCGGGTCCTGCGTCTGCGGCAGGGTGGTCGGCCGTCCGGTGGTCGGCAGCGAGGGCGTCGTGGGCAGGGTGGTGCCCGGCTTGGTGCCGCCCGGCCCGCCCGGTTCCGTCTCGCGTGGGTCGACGGGAGCCATGCGCGGATCCACGGTCGTGCTGGGCTTGGTCGCGCCGCTGGTCGGCCACCCGGTGGTGGGGACCTCCGTGGTCGGGGTCGGCCGTCCGGTCGACTTCGGCGGAGTGGGCGGCGTCAGAGACGCGGCGATATCCGGGGCAACCGTATTCAGCTGCGCCCACAGCTCGTTCCAGCGCCGATCCAGCTCGTTCTTGCGCTGGTCGTCGCTCACCTGGGTGGCGGTGTTGCTCGCGCTCGCCAGCAGCGCCTTCGCCTGTTCCGGGCGGCCCTGCTCCATGAGGGTCGCCGCCTTGGTCATATCGTCCTCGGCACGCTGGGCGATGGTGGTCTGCGCCTGCTGGCTGAACACCACCTCCTTGACCCGCCACAGCGGATCGCCGGGCTGCGCGCTGTAGGAGAACGCCGTCATACCGCCCATGATCAGGGCGAGTGCGGCGGCCGCACCCATGATGGGACGGATCAGCCGCAAATGGCTTCGCCGATTGACGTTAACCCTCGCCTGCCGCGCACCGATCTCTTGATTGACCGACGCGACAACAGCATCCAGGTCCGGCCCGGCCGGCAACGGTTCGTCGACGATCTCCGCCCGCCAGTTCGCGAGCAAGGTCGCGAGCTGATATTCCTCGGCGCTGTCCGTCGTTACTGCCCCGTCACCGGCGATGGCGTCGATCAGAGCATCGTCGCGGCGTACCGCGGCGATGTCGACCGGCCCCGTATCACCGGATGCCTCGGCGTAGGGATCGCTGCTGTGCGATCCAAGCCGCGCCTTCCAGTCGCCCCGACCGCGCTCGCCATCCCTAGCCATACATTTCACCTGCCCTCGCCACTTGTGACTTCAGTTTCGCGAGCGCCCGGTGCTGGGCTACCCGTATAGCTCCCGCCGTACTGCCCACGGCGACAGCAGTTTCTTCTGCTGACAGACCCATGACCAAACGCAGGATCAGGATCTCTCGATGCTTCTCCGGAAGCGTCGCCAGCAAACTGTTCATCTGCCGGGTCGTTTCGGAATCGAGAGCGCGCTGCTCCGGCCCCTGATCGGTGGATATGACATCTGGTACTTCGGCCATCGCATCCGCCTTGTTACGGGCGGCATTACGATGGGCGTCGGCGACCTTGTGCGAAGCGATTCCGTACACGAAAGCCATGAACGGCCGACCCTGATCCTGATAACGAGGCAGGGCCGTCATCACAGCCAGACAGACCTCCTGCGCAACGTCGTCCGCGGAGAGCTGCCCACGCTCCGCGGATCCGATCCGCGCACGGCAGTAGCGAACTACCAACGGGCGGATGATCTCCAGTACCTGGGCTAAAGCCGAACGATCGCCCTGCCCTGCGGCAGCGACGGCGGCGTCCAACTCCTCGCCCGTGTTCGTCATCGTCAGAGATATTCCTGGCGTTACAAGTGGCACGGTCGGTTCGTGACCAGTGCTTCCGCCGGTCGGCGGAACGCGTCCAACAATAGCGGCTTCCCTTTGTGGGCCGGGCAACACGGGGATCAGCGGTTGCCCGCAAGCCCCGCAACTACCGCAGCAGACCGCCCCGACCAGCAAGGTCCTTCGCGCACGCCCTCGCCTCGGCCGCCGCTCGCTCGGCCTCGGGCCCCGCGGCGACCCCCGAACGAAGCATCGCGCAGGCCCACCGCAGCGGCAGCAACTCGTACTCGCGGCACTGCGCGGACACCGTCGCGGCCAGTTCGCGCGATCGGTCGAGATCTCCGGCGGCCGCGGCCGCCGCGGCGACCAGTAGACGGGACTTGACCCGGTGTCGGACCGAGGGGCCGTCCTCGGCGATCGCCAGCGCGGTCTCGGCGTGCCGCAGCGCCGGCTCGGCGATCACGTCCGATCCCGGAGCGGCGAGCGCGGTCTCGGCCGCCACCCAGTGCCAGCGCAGCAGCGGGCGCTGCCCCTCGGAACGGGCGGGCAGATATGCCCGGCAACGTCCCAGCAGCCGAGCGGCTAGATTCGGCCGGGCGGTCCCCAGCGCATCGGCGGCCAGCCCGGTCAACCCGTCGCAAATGGCCTCCGCACGCATCGGATCGGCCGCCGCGTGCGGGTCCGGCAGCAGCAGTGCCACCGCCCGGCCGTCCGCGACGGCGGCCCGCGCATGCCACCCGAGCTGGCGCAGCAGCGAGGCCTCGGTGCTCACGGCCAGCGCGCGCAGTACCGGATCGCGACCGCCGCGGTGGGTGCGCCGCAGTTCGGCGCGGGCGGCGGCATAGCGGCCCTGGCCACCCAGGACGAGTGCGCGCAACCAGGATTCGGGGGCGGTGGCGGCGGCGGGCAATTCGGCAGCGGCGATCCCGGGGCGGGCGCCGAAGGCGGCCTCGGCGAACACTGTCGCGCGCACGGACGGCCATCGTGCGGACACCGCGGAAAACTGTTCCACCGGCGCACCCTATCCGGCCGCGTACCGCCCCGATCGCGCCGCCGCAACGAACCGCGAGCAACCGTTCAGCATGAAGAAAGCCACGCAAGTGTTTCCATCTCGTAAAACCGGGGCCGCTATCGCCCAGCACGTATGTCCGGAATTCGTATGCTTTTCGGATAATTAACCTGGACGCCTCGGCACAGCCATCCGGGTTCGTGAACATTCATCGAAACCGTGTTACCCGTCACATACCACAGACTCGACCCGCAATGAGCGGGACACCCTCATTCATCGATAAGATGTCTATGACCAGCTCGTTTATGAGATATCACAGCTTTCACCGGGACACCGTCAACTCAGCCAACCGATCAGTATCGCTATCGGTGCGCCGGATGTAAATAGCAGGAAGGTTAAATCTGAGATCCGCCGGTATTGAAATCGGCGGCGGACAAACTATTGACTGGATTTCGCCGCGCGTCCTAACGTACGTCATCGCCGTCGTCGGCGCCGTGCGAAATCGCGGCGACCACGAACTGCGATCGCCGGGCCTCCGGCGACACGGTCCGAGCCCGATCTCGGCGAGGTCTCATCCGGCCCGCCGCGCCCGGGTCCGGACAGTCCGCTGCTGACAAGCACCGCTCGACAACGCCGACGAGCTCGCACCACTAGGAGTTCACCATGCCCATGCCCACTCACCTCCCCGGTCCGAACGCCGACATCTGGGATTGGCAGATGCGCGGTTCGTGCCGTGGCGTGGACTCCGCCGTCTTCTTTCACCCCGATGGTGAACGCGGCCGCGCCCGCGCGCAGCGCGAACTGCGCGCCAAGGAGATCTGCCGCACCTGCCCGGTCCTCATGCAGTGCCGCAGCCACGCGCTGAAGGTCAGCGAGCCGTACGGGATCTGGGGCGGGATGTCGGAGACCGAGCGCGAGATGCACGCGCGGCGCAACCGCCGCCGCGTCGCCGTCTGAACCGGCCCGACCGGCGTCGACGGGCGCACTCCGAAATTCCTCCCATCCGGATCGCGCGGTGCGCCGAATGCCTAGCAAACACCCGGCCACTGAGCTACCGGCCGGTGAACACCGACACAGGCGCGCAGGCCCGTCCGGTCACCGCCGATCAGCCTGCCGCGAGATGGCCAGAAGCCTTGCCACCTGCGGTCCCGGTGTACACGGTCCGGTCCGATGGAGGCGTTCTGTTCGGGCACAGCGTTTCGCAGATTTCTCGGCGTGTCACGGCGTGTCTCGCCAAGACTTCCCCGGCGTGTCGAGGAATGTCCGAAACCCGCTGAGCCGCAGCCGGTTTGCCGACACCCCACCCGAGAGGAGGTCATAGCGGCACGCTACGGTAGTGGCCGATGACACAGAATGGAGCGTTGTGACAACGCGGCCGCCGGCCGCAGAGGGCGACTCGTTCCAACAGGCAGTCGGGGACGGGGACGAGCGGGTGGAGACACCCCGCACAGACTCTGCGGTGACGGCACGCGTAGCCGAAAGTATCGAACTAGCCGCGCTTCTCGTGCGCTGTGGGCGATCGGATCAGCAGGCATTCGCCGAGCTGTACGACCGAACGTGCGCCCGGGTCTTCGGGCTGGTGCTGCGCGTTCTACACGACCCCGGCTACGCGGAGGAGACGACCCAGGAGGTCTACCTCCAAATCTGGCGCACCGCGGCCAACTTCGACGCCGCCAAGGGTTCGGCGGTCACCTGGCTGATGACGCTCGCCCACCGCCGGGCGGTCGACCGCGTCCGTGCCGAGCAGGCGCACGCCCAGCGCGAGGTCGCTTATGGCGCAAGCGCTCTCGGTAACGAATTCGACGAGGTCACCGAAGAAGTAGGACGAAGACTCGAACAGCAAGCGGTACTGGAGGGTCTGGCCACGCTGACGCAGACGCAGCGGGAAGCCATCTCGCTCGCCTACTTCGGCGGCCGCACCTATGCGGAAGTGGCTGAGTATCTCGGCATAGGGTTACCGACCGTCAAGTCTCGTATCCGCGATGGGTTGACAAGACTGAAGAAGAGTTTGGGAGTGACGTGAGATGAACGAAAGCCAGATCGATCTCGCGCATGCGGTCGCGCTCGGATCGATCGGCGACGAGGACCAGCGCGCGGTGCAACAGCTACTCGACTCGGGTGACGATCGGCTGCGCGCGGACTTCAACAGGGAAGTGCAGCTAACCAGAGAAGCTCTCACCGTGTTCTCCTCGGCGTCGGCCGAACCGCCGCCCGCCTCACTCCGTGATCGACTGCTGGCCGCCATCGCCGAGGACCAGGCTCCCGCGGCGGCCGCCCGCCACCCCCATCGAGTCACCCGCAACCACGACGGGACCGACTCCACCGCCCACCTCTGAACCTGCTCCGAAATACGAACGGGCCGTTCACATCCGAGATGTGAACGGCCCGCTTTTTGTTCGTGCGCTCAGTGCGAGTGGCCGTGGTGGTCGTGCTCGTCCTCCTCGGCGGGCTTGTCGACCACGGCGCTCTCGGTGGTGAGCACCATGCGCGCGACCGAGGCGGCGTTCAGCACCGCCGAACGGGTCACCTTGACCGGATCCACGACACCGTCGGTCACCAGGTCGCCGTAGGTGAGGGTGGCGGCGTTGAAGCCGTCCTTGCCCTCGGAGACCTTGCTGACCACGACGGCGCCGTCGACGCCGGCGTTGCTGGCGATCCAGTACAGCGGCGCCTGCAGCGCCTTGCGCACCACCTCGACGCCGATGGCCTGGTCGCCCGACAGCGAGTCGCGCAGCTCGACCAGCTTGGCCGCCGCCTGCACCAGCGCGGAGCCACCGCCGGGCACGATGCCCTCCTCGATGGCCGCCTTGGCCGCGTTCACCGCATCCTCGACGCGGTACTTGCGCTCCTTCAGCGCGGTCTCCGTGGCCGCGCCGACGCGGATCACCGCGACGCCGCCGGACAGCTTCGCCAGCCGCTCCTCCAGCTTCTCGCGATCCCAGTCGGAATCGGTAGCCTCGATCTCGGCCCGCAGCTGGGCGACGCGCGCATCGATGGCGTCCTGGGTGCCCGCACCGTCGACGATCGTGGTGTCGTCCTTGGAGACGACCACGCGCCGCGCCTTGCCCAGCAGGTCCAGCCCGGCCTCGCGCAGGTTGATGCCCAGATCCGGGTTGATCACGGTGCCACCGGTGACGGTGGCCAGATCGTCCAGGAAGGCCTTGCGGCGGTCGCCGAAGAACGGCGCCTTGACCGCGACGACCTTGAGCGTCTTGCGGATCGCGTTGACGACCAGGGTGGACAGCGCCTCGCCCTCGACGTCCTCGGCGATGATCACGACCGGCTTACCCGATTCGGCGATCTTCTCCAGCAGCGGCAGCAGGTCCGGCAGCGAGGAGATCTTCTCCCGGTGCAGCAGGATGAGGGCATCCTCGTACACCGCCTCCTGCTTGTCGTGGTCGGTGACGAAGTAGCCCGACAGGTAACCCTTGTCGAACTGCACGCCCTCGGTGACCACGAGGTCGGTGCTCACCAGGGAGGATTCCTCCACCGTGACCACGCCGTCCTTGCCGACGGTGGTCAGCGCCTTGCCAACCATCTCGCCGATCTCCTCGTCGCGCGAGGACACGGTGGCGACCTGTGCGATCGCCGACTCGCTGGAGACCGGCTCGGCGGCCGCCAGCAGGGCCTCGGAGACCGCGTCGGCGGCCTTGCTGATGCCCGCGCCCAGTGCGATCGGGTTGGCGCCCGCGGCGATATTCTTCAGGCCGCCCTTGACCAGTGCCTGGGCCAGCACGGTGGCGGTGGTCGTGCCGTCGCCCGCGACGTCGTTGGTCTTGGTGGCGACGCTCTTGACCAGCTGCGCGCCCAGGTTCTCGAAGGGGTCCTCGAGGTCGATGTCGCGGGCGATGGTCACGCCGTCGTTGGTCACCGTCGGACCACCGAAAGCCTTGGCCAGCACCACGTGCCGACCGCGCGGGCCCAGCGTGACCTTCACGGCGTCGGCAAGCTTGTCGACGCCGCGTTCCATCGCCCGGCGAGCCTTCTCGTCGAACTCGATCTGCTTTGCCATAAGTCCTTTTCCTTGGATTCCAGGCGGAAAACGACATTGCCCCGGCCCCGCTCAGGGGAACCGGGGCTCTGTCGTCTACAACTCGTTCCCGGCCTGCGCCGGGGGCGCGGTCACTTGTCGACGACCGCCAGCAGGTCGCGCGCCGAGAGGATCAGGTACTCCTCGCCGTTGTACTTGATCTCGGTGCCGCCGTACTTCGAGTAGATGACGACGTCGCCTTCCTTGACGTCCAGCGGAATGCGCTTCTCGCCCTCGTCATCCCACCGGCCGGGGCCGACGGCGACGACGGTGCCCTCCTGGGGCTTTTCCTTCGCCGTGTCGGGGATGACCAGGCCGGAGGCGGTCGTCGTCTCGGCCTCGTTGGCCTGGACGAGGATCTTGTCCTCGAGCGGCTTGATGTTCACGCTCGCCACGTTGAGCCCTCCACTTTCAGGGGATTCGTCGCGTCCGGGGCGGTTCCCCGGACTCACGGTTTCGGTCATGGTGTCGACCCTGTGCATAGCCCCGTCGTCGCGGGTGCCGGGACCCCTGCTCAGCAGTCGTAGCTGGCACCTGAGCAACATCCGCGGTGCCACCTAGCACTCTATACACGTGAGTGCCAGCGCTCAAGGCTGGGTAGTGCCGAACCCTGTTGTCGACGCGACGTTTGCAACACGCCCAAAGGCGTGGCAATTCATCTTCGAAATCTGTAACGTTCGGATAACGGATTGTGACAGTATGGACGACGGCTCCGTGATGTCGTCCTGCCCGACCCACACCGTGCCGGTAGCGCTCTGTCACGTGATCCGCCGAGCTCGACACAACCGCTTCACCCCACCCGCGCGAAGACCATCGCGCACGCCTGAGACGAGAGCAAGACCGCAAGTGATCGTAGGCCGGCCCGACACCCGAACGGATGAGGGCCCGGCCGGATGCACTGCTCGGGTCGGACGCCATCCATGCCGACGCCCGTGCTGTCCGTTCGAGATGGTCGGCGACACCGTGACCATCCGCTCGAAGGGAGGTGAACATGCGAACATCCCTCGGCATCTCCGCCGGGAACGAAGTGGTGTGCTCGGCGCTGGTCGCCACCGCTCCGAACGGCGCTCAAAGCTTCGACTATCGGGTCGTGTCGGCGGACGCCGCACATTCCGATCTCGGTGATCTGGTGGCGTCATCGATAGAACTGATGACGACCCAGATGCCCACCCGCGACGTCGTGCACCCCGTCGGCGCGCACACCGCCGGGCTCCCGGCCCCGCACCCCGAGACCGCCGCCGGGCCGCCGGGGGCGATCGCGGTCGCCTACCGCGATCGGGAACAGGCCGTCGCGATCCGATCGGCGATCGGCCGCCAGCGCCGCGACGTCCAGCTCATCCCCGAAAGCACCGCCGCCCTCACGTATCTGCGCCACACCGGCCTGCTCGACCGGTACGAGACGGTCTCGATCGTCGACCTGGGCGCCTCGGGCATGACCGTCACCGTGGCGGACCTGGCCGACGACACCACGCTGCGCTCCGAGCGCACCACCGCCCTCAGCGGCACCGCCGTCGACGAACTCATCTACCACCACCTGCTGGACTGCCATTTCGCCCGCCGCGGCACCCGCCCCAATCGCGGCATGCTGATCAACCGCAGCCGGGCGGCCAAGGAACATCTGTCCATCGCCCCGGCCGTCACCATCGACCATGTCGCGGGCCAGCCGCTGAAGCTGACCCGCGCCGACTTCGAGGAGCTGATCGCGGACCTGGTGCGCGAGGCCGCGGTGTTCGCCGCCGCGGTGTTCGCCCGCGCACCGAAGCTGCCCGAGGCGGTCGCCGTGATCGGCGGCGGCGCGAACATCCCCACCGTCGTCGCCGGTCTGGACGAACTACTCGACATTCCGGTGCTCACCGTGCCCGAGCCCGAGGCCGCGACGGCGAAAGGCGCCGCGCTGGTCGCGGATTCGGCACAGCCGTCCGCCTTCCCGGTGATCAGCCTGGGCTCCGACGCCTCCACCGGCACCTTCACCAAACTGATCGGCACGCTGGCCGGTGCGGTCGTGGTGGTGGGCCTGGTGGTCGGCTACGGCATCAAGGAACTGGTCCCGGCCGACGGGCACGACGTCAGCCCCGTGGGCACCAGCGATACCGCGCAGCTCACCACCCCGGCGACGCCGACTCCCACGCCGAGCGGCTCCACCACCACCGCCGGACAGACCCAGCCGGGCCAGACTCAGCCGGGGCGACAGCCCGCCGGTAGCTCCGCCCCGTCCTCGCCCTCGGAATCCGGCCAGCTGCCGACCAGCACCGCCAACCAGACCACCGCCACCACAACGGCGCCGCCGCTGCGCCCGGACCCGAACCTGCCGCAGATTCCGCTCCCCGACCTGCCGCGCCTGTTCGGCCCCCTGATGGGCACCACCACGCCCGAAACCACCGCCCCCCGCAATGCGTCTCCCACCCCCAGCCCTTCCCCCAACCGCCCCGTACTGCCGAAGGCGAACTCGGGTTCCGCGGGCATGGCGCCCGTACAACCAGCCGACTGACCACCTCTCCACCCGCAGTCCGGTGAGGTGGGTTAGCGGAGTTGGCTGGTGGAGACCGGGAGGGCCGGGTCGGTGGCTACGGTCAGGGTGGAGGGCTTGGCGCCGCCGGCGATCACGTGGGCGCCGAGAGCCGCGATCATGACGCCGTTGTCGGTGCACAGCCGGGGCTTGGGCACGCGCAGCGTGAGACCGGCCGCGGCGCAGCGGTCCTCGGCCATCGAGCGGATGCGGGAATTCGCGGTGGCGCCGCCGCCGAGCACCAGCGTGTCCACGCCGACGTCCTGGGCGGCGCGCACGGCCTTGCTGGTGAGCACGTCGGCGACGGACTCCTGGAACGATGCCGCGATATCCGGGATCGGCAGCTCGGTACCCGCGCGCTGGGCGGCCTCGACATAGCGGGCGACCGCGGTCTTCAGGCCCGAGAACGAAAAGTCGTAGCGCGCGTCACGCGGACCGGTCATACCGCGGGGGAACAGGATGGCGGTCGGATCACCGTGCGCCGCCGCGGCATCCAGCGCCGGGCCGCCCGGGAAGCCCAGGCCCAGCAGGCGCGCCACCTTGTCGAAGGCCTCCCCCGCCGCGTCGTCGACCGTGCTGCCCAGTTCCACGATCGGTTCGGCCAGATCCGTGACATGCAGCAGATGCGTGTGGCCGCCGGACACCAGCAGCGCCACGCACGGTGGCATCGGGCCGTGTTCGAGGGTGTCCACGGCGACATGGCCACCGAGGTGGTTCAGCGCGTAGAACGGGATATCCCAGGCCGCCGCATAGGCTTTCGCCGCCGCCACCCCCACCAGCAGCGCCCCGGCCAGGCCGGGGCCGATGGTCACGGCGAGCGCGTCGGGACGGGTCACACCGGCGGTCGACAGCGCCCGCCGCATCGCGGGCACCACCGCCTCCAGGTGCGCGCGCGAGGCGATCTCCGGGACCACGCCGCCGAAGCGGGCGTGCTGATCGACGCTGGAGGCGACCTCATCGGCGAGCAGCTCGCAGCGGCCCTTGCCCTCCGGGCCGTCGGGATGCCACCGGACGATGCCGATTCCGGTTTCGTCACACGAACTTTCGATGCCCATGACGATCATGACAGGACCTCTGAACTGTGCGAGGCGCCCGGGTGCGGATATCCGGTCACCGCCGGACGGCGCATGGTGAACGCGTCGGCCCCGCTGGGCTGGTAGTAGCTCTTCCGCAGGCCGATGATGTGGAAGCCGTGCTTCTCGTAGAGCGCGATCGCGGGCGCGTTGTCCGTCCGCACCTCGAGAAATACCGGACCGCCGCGCTTTCCGGCCTCGGCCAGCAGCGCGCGCAGCAGCAGCGTCCCGATGCCACCGCGGTGCAGGGTCGGATCGACTCCGATGGTGTGGATCTCGGCCTCGGGGTGGGTGGCGGGGCCCAGCAGCGCGATCCCGGCGTAGCCGACCATGCGCCCGGATTCCTCGCGGGCCACCAGATACCGGTTGTGCGCACCCGCGAGTTCGGACTCGAACGCCACCTCCGGCCACGGGTCGTCCTCGGGGAACAGCAGTTTCTCCAGTTCGGCACAGCGGGCGATATCGGCCGGTCCCATCGGTTCGATCTCGATGGCCGGCAATTCGGGCGTGCTCACGACACCGCCTGATAGCTGCGTTCGACGGCGTCGGGGCGCCGCAGATAGAGCGGAACCAGCGGTTCGGCCGTCGCGCCGGACAGCACCTCGGCGGCCGCACAGCGCACCAGCCCGGCTGGAGACGGCGTCTCGACCGGCAGCACCGGAAGATCGAAGAAGTCGACGTGCGAGGCGGATCCGGCGATCACGGTGGATTCGCGCGCGTCCAGATCGGCGGGCTTGCACACGCCCGGACCGGCCACCCGGCCGACCACCCGCGCCCCGGACCCGACGGCGGCGGGCCCGGCGAACTCCGCGTCCGGCACGGCGCGATAGCGGGCCCAGTACACCTCGCGGCGGCGGGCATCGGTGACGACCAGCAGTTCGGATTCGGCGGCCGTGGCGATCGTCTGCCCGCTGCCGCCGGTGATCTCGTGCCAGGCGTCGGCGGCGATCGCGTCCAGGCTGCAGACGCCGTACACCGGCAACCCCAGGGCGTCGCCGAAGGCCGCGGCGGTGGCCATCCCGACCCGCAGCCCGGTGAACGGCCCGGGACCCACCCCGGCGACCACCGCGTCGAGATCGGCCCTGGAACGTCCCGCGGCGTCGAGGCATTCGAGGATCTGCGGAGTCAGCACCTCGTTGTGGGCGCGCGCGTCCACGGTGACCCGGGCGGCGAGGGTGTGGATCCGCGGCGCCGTCTCCCGATCGGGCCGCTGCCGATCGTGCCCGGAGGCGGCCTGCTCCAGCTCCACCAGCCCGGCTGTAACGGCGGGCGTCGCGGTGTCGACGGTAAGGACAAGCATGATTGGGTCAACGATACCGGTTGGTCACCTTCCGGACGGCACCCATACCACCGTCTCAGGACGAGCCGATCCACTCCCAGCTGGCGGTGCGGGTCTCGGATTCAGGTTCGCGGCGCAGCAGTACGCGCAGGTGGCGGTCGGCGAGATGTTCGACGACACCGAGGCCCCATTCGACCACCACCACCGCATCGTCGAGGTCGGTGTCGAGATCCAGAGCGTCCAGCTCGTCGAGGTCGCCGCCGAGCCGGTAGGCGTCGACATGCACCATCCCCACCGCGCCCGGACGGGATCCGGCACGATGCTGGCGGGCGATGATGAAAGTCGGTGAGCTGACCCGGCCTTCGACGCCGAGCCCGGCCGCGATGCCGCGGGTGAGCGCGGTCTTACCGGCGCCCAGTGGACCGTCGAGCACCACCAGATCGCCGGGACGCAGCTCCGCGGCCAGCTCGCGGCCGAGCGCCTCGGTGTCCTCGACCGTCGGCAGCGTGCGCTGCTCACCCATGCGTCACCGCCGTCCCGGAGGCCTGGCTCGGCCGGATCGCGTGCCGGTCACCCACGGGCGGCCTCCCGGCCGTTGCGTTTCCCGGCTCCGAGCAGGCCGCCGCGCAACATCAGCCGGTCCAGGGCGGCGTTCACCAGCTCCGGATATTGCAGATGCACCATGTGCGCGGCATCGGTGACGCGGACCAGATCCGCGTCGGGCAGTTGCCGCGCCAGCGCCCGCGAGTTGCGGAACGGGATCACCCGGTCGTGCGCGCCGCCCACCACCAGCGCGGGCAGCGGGGCGAGCGTCGGCAGCGCGGCCGATTCGTCGTGCAGCTCCAGGGCTTTCAGGAATTTCACGATCGTCTCGATCGGGGTCTGGTCGATCATCGAGGTGGTGGCGCGCGACAGCGTGGGGCTCACGTCGCCGTGGAACGAGCTCACGTGCAGGATCGGGGCGATCACGTGGCGCGCGGTGACCCGCCCGGCCTGCACCAGCGCGGGCGAGGCATGCACCGCGACCCGGAAGCCGTCGATCGCGGGATGGCGCAGCAGCTGCGTGACACCGGCGGCGGTGACCTCGGCGGCCGCGGTCGACAGCAGCGCCACGGCCCGCACCCGCTCGGCGAACAGCCGCGGGAACTGCGCGGCCGCGGCCAGAATCGCCATGCCGCCCATGGAATGTCCGACCAGCAGCATCGGTCCGCTCGGTACGCGCCGGGTGATCACCGCCGCCAGGTCGCGGCCCAACTGCGGCACGGTGCAGCTGTCGGTAGTGGGCGTGCCGGAGCGGCCGTGCCCACGCAGGTCGAAGAACACCATGCGAACCCTTGGGCCCCACAGTTTTTCGAGATCGCGACGCTGAAAGTGGAACGACTCCATGCTGTTGCAGAAACCGTGCACGTAAACCACCGTGGCGGGGGCGTCTTCGGGACCGCACTCGCGCACGGCCAACTCCACGCCGTCGTCGGCGGCCACCGTAGCGGCCCGGTCCCGGTCCAACAGCGTGAAGTCCTCGTCCTGCAGTTCGTCCCGCCGGGCGGGCCAGCGCACCGAGGCGCCGACCCGGCGCAGCGCGTGCACCCCGGCCAGGGCGCCGATCGCTCCGCCGGTCGCGATGCCGCCGCGCCACGCGGTCAACCGAAACCGGTGCGGCCGTTCGGATTTCATCAGGCACCCCCTCGCTGTGCGATATCGCCCAGATAGCGTCGCACGACCCGGCCGCGAGGGGAACAAACGATCTCGTAATGGATGGTGCCCAGCAGGTCTGCCCACCGCTGCGGATGCAACGCGCCCGGGCCGAACAGCACCGCGCTGTCGCCCTCACACACACCGGCCGCGTTGTCGCCGAGATCCACCACCAGCTGATCCATGCACACCCGGCCGACATTGGGGTACAGCGCGTCGCCGATGCCCACCGCGATGCGTCCGCCCAGCGGCCGGAACACGCCGTCGGCGTACCCGGCGGGGATCAGCGCGACCGTGGTGGCGTGCGGGGCGATCCATTCGTGGCCGTAGGAGACACCCTCGCCCGCGGCGACATGTTTCACCAGCGCCACCCGCGCGCGGAAGGTCATGGCCGGGCGCAGGCCGAAATCGGAGATCTCCGGAATCGGGGACAGCCCGTAGGCGGCGATGCCGGGGCGCACCATGTCGAATGCCAGGTCCGGGCGGGTCAGCGTCGCCGCCGAATTGGCCAGGTGCACCAGTTCGGGCTGCATGCCGTGGTCCTTGGCGGCGGCGATGGCCTCCAGGAAGCGGTCACGCTGGACGTCGATGGCCGGATGCTGCGGTTCGTCGGCGCGGGCGAGATGGGAGAAGATCGCCCGCAGGCGCATCACCCGTTCCTCGACCAGGCCCCGCAGCAGCGTGAGGACCTGCGGGTATTCGGTGTCGGAGACGCCGTTGCGGTTGAGGCCGGTATCGACCTTGAGCGAGACGGTCGCGGTGCTGCCCGTCGCGCGGGCGGCCCGTTCGACGGCGCGGAGGTGCGCCACCGACGACACCCCGATCTCGATGTCGGCGGCGATGGCCGCGGCATAATCGGCGTCGGAGGTGTTGAGCCAGCTCAGGATCGGAGCGGTGATCCCGCCGGAGCGCAGGTGCAGCGCCTCGGCGATCGTGGTGACGCCGAGTTCGGCGGCCCCCGCCGCCAGCGCCGCCTGCCCCACCCGCACCGCGCCGTGGTTGTACCCGTCGGCCTTGACGACCACCATCACCGCGGCGTCCCCGGCATGCCCGGCCAGCACCCGCACGTTGTGCGCGATCGCGTCCAGATCTACGACGGTCTCCACCTGCGGGTCGGCACTACTCACGATCCCGATCCTGCCACTCCCGCGAATCGGCGCGGCAGCGGCTACCCGCCCGGAAATCGACCCTCGCTCGGAGTGCGCTCCAGGTCGTCAGCGTGGTCGCGCGGGCGTCCGCACAGATCATCGAGCAGAGGGAACGACCGCGCGCGATCTCGCCACCCTCGACGATCTCGTGGCGAAGTATCCTTCCTGCCGGTGCGGCTCGACGTCACCGACCGGGCGGGCGATTTCGCCGCCGTCGAACAGGCCGCACGGTAGTTCGGGCGGCTCGACATCGTCGTCGACAACGCCGGGTACGGGCAGTTCGGGAGTGCCCGGGATATCCGCTCGGTGTCTCGTCAGGACGGACCGGCGAGGGCGCGGAGGGTTTGGATGGCGGGGCGGATGTGGTGGAGGACGGGGCTGGCGGAGACCGGGGCTCCGGCGGTGGCGTGGGCGTGGGCGGCGAGGTTGGCGGCGAGGGCGTGCACGCGGGACGCGGCGGCGGCCGCCCAGGACGGGTCGCGGCCCGCGGCGAGCAGGGCGCCGAGGATGCCGGACAGCACGTCGCCCGAGCCCGCGGTCGCGGCCCAGGAGCCGCCCGCCTCATTGACCAGCACCGCCCGACCCGGACCGGCGACCAGCGTGGCCCGGCCCTTCAGCAGCACGGTGACCTGCCAGTCCTCGGCCAGCGCGCGCACGGCGGCGACGCGGTCCGGGCCTGGTTCGCGGCCGGTGAGACGGGCGAACTCGCCCGCGTGCGGAGTGAGCACCGTGGGCGCGCGGCGGCCGGTGACCAGCGCGGGCTCCGCCGCCAGCAGGGTCAGCCCGTCGGCGTCCACCACCACGGGCAGGTCGGTGGCGAGGATCTCCGAAAGCCGTTCGCGGGCAGCGCCTCCGGTACCGGCGCCCGGACCGAACACCCAGGCCTGCACCCGGCCGGTCTCCGAAACACTCTGGGCCGCAATGACCTCGGGAAAATGCGCGAGGACGTCCGCGAATCCGGTACCGGCGTATCGGACCATGCCGGAGGTCGCGGCCACCGCTCCCCCGGTACAGAGCACGGCCGCACCGGGGTAAGCCGCACTGCCAGCGCAGATTCCGGTGACACCCTGGGTGTACTTGTCGTCCGAGGGACCCGGCACCGGCCAGTCGGCGCCGATCGAGACCGGTTCCAGTGCGGCCAGATTCGGCTCCGGAAGCTCCAAACCGATAGGCACCAGCTCGATTCGGCCGCACCGGGGCGCGGCCAGCGCGTGCACCGGCTTGTACGCGCCGAAAGACACCGTGACATCGGCGTGAACCGCCGGGCCGTCGACGGCGCCCGTATTCGGGTCGACTCCGCTGGGCAGATCCGCCGAGATAATCGGAACGTCCACGGACGCGACCAGTTCGGCCGCGGCGGGACGCAGCGCGCCGCGACCCGAGATCCCCACGATGCCGTCGATCACCAGATCCGGCGACCCCAGGTCGTCGCGGAAACGGCCGCCCGTACGCCGCAGGACCGCAAGGCCTTCCGCGTGCGCCCGCTCGGGTGACAACAGCACCGCCGACACCGCGACCCCTCGCCGCCGCAGCATCGATCCGGCCCACAGCGCATCGCCGCCGTTGTCGCCGGACCCGACCAGTAGGGTGACCGACCGACCGGCGATCCCCCCGGTCCGCTCGCGCAGCTCCGCGGCGACGACATCGGCGAGCCCGCGGGCGGCCCGTCGCATCGGCACACCGTCGGCGACCCGCTCGAACAGCTCGGCCTCCGCCGACCGGACCTCGTCGACCGTGAAGTAACCGCGCGCCGCCGGTGGGGTCATCTCCGCCTCCTGCCCGCCGCCGCGGTCGTGCGCGGGGCTCGGTACCTTCGCGAACCGCAACGACAGCAGGGTACGCCGGGCAGTGGAAGCAACGCTCGGAACAGTGCGTCTCTACCGGCAGCGCACAGGTGTGTCGGGGGCACCGGCCGGAGCCGAACCTCGTGGTGCGCTACAGCGTGGTATCACCATCGCGTTCGCCACGGGAGGTACCGATGCCCGTACGTAGCCGTCAGTCCGCGCACGGCCGGAACGAACGCGGACGTGCGCCTACTACGCTTGCTCGCATGTCGACTGGTTCATCGGGCATTTCGCCCGCGCGCATCCTGTTCACGGCGGCCGCGGCGGGAGTCCTGATGGTCGCCGGATGCGGATCGGACGACGAGAGCACGCAGCCGTCGACGCCCGCGACCACCTCCGCGCCCGTGACCACCGGCGCCCCGCAGCCCACGACGTCCACGGTCAGCGTCGACAATATGAAGTTCTCACCGTCCGCGCTCACCATTCGCGCCGGGGACACGGTGACGTGGAAGTTCTCCGATTCGGCGCCGCACGGCGTACAGGGCATCGGCGACGCCGCCCTCGGCATCAACAGCCCGATCCTCACCGAGGGCGAGTGGAGCCACACCTTCACCTCCCCCGGCACCTACCGCTACCTGTGCCCCCTCCACCCCGAAATGCGCGGCACCATCACCGTCCAATAGCCCACCTTCCCGCACCCCGCGCCTGCTCCCGCACCCCCTCCAGCAGCTGCAAGGCGTGCGGGAACCTGCACGGGGTGCGCGAACGGCGCTCCCCTGCGCACCGAGGCCGGCCGTGCTCAGTTCAGGGCGTTCCGAAGGCGGTCGCCCAATTGGGCGATGGTCTTGGCGTCCCCCGGGGTGCCTGGTTGCCAGGGCAACACGAGTCGGTCCTTGGTCTTGTCGACATAACGCGGCACGACGTGAAGATGGAGTGGAATACCGTTTGCCACGCGTCGGCGCCGCAGCAATTGAGCAAGTTCACCCCGTCGGCACCGAATTCCTCGACAGCGATCTCGGCGATCCGCTGGGCGGTCAGTGTGACGGCGGCCAAGTCCTCGGCTGAGATATCGAGAAGATCTCTGCTGTGCCGCTTGGGAACCACCAGCAGGTGACCATCCGAAGCCGGATGGATATCCATGAACGCGTAGGTCGTGTCGTCTTCGGCCACCTTCACGCCGGGGACGTCGCCCGCCACGATGCCGCAGAACAGACACTGATCGCTCATGGTCATCGAGGCTAACGGCAGCACCGATGAGCGGCCACCGAATTGACCATCGTTGCGGCACATGGCAGTTCGGGGCGAGCCTGCCAACTCGGCCGGAGTTGACACGCCCACCACGTCGGGTTCAGGCCGGGCGGTATTCGCGGGTGCGGGCGTCGGTGGCGGGGGCGGTGTTGAGGGCTTGGACCGCGGCGACCAGCGGCGCCAACTCGGGGTCGGCGGCGGCTTGGCCCAGCGCTCCCGCCAGGGCCTCGTCGTAGGCGGGGCGGGCCTGATCCAGTAGCTCGAGGCCCGACGGGGTGACATCGGTGTAGATGCCACGACGGTCGTCGGGGCACAGGTAGCGCCGCAGCAGGCCGCGGTCCTCGAGGCGGGTGACCAGGCGGGTGGCCGCGCTCTGACTCAGCGCCACCGAGTCGGCGACCTGATTCATCCGCAGGTGCCCGTTTGGCCCGTCGTGCTGACGGCTCAGCACCACCAGCACCGAATATTCGCGGACGCTCAGATCGTGCGCCTGCAGCGCGCGTTCGAGATGCGCCGCGATCCGGTCGTGCAAGACCGACAGCGCGCACCAGCCGTCGGCCAGACCGGTCAGTGCGGGATCCGCTGTCATAAGTTCCTCCTGGGTACGCGGGGCGATGCCACCAGGATACTCACCTTGCGCAATAGCCAGCGCTTGCAATTAGTCAGCGTGTGCAATTATTGTGTACGCTCGTAATGCTCGTACGCAAGACTCCGTGGAGGCTGCTTCCATGCCGCTCGCACTGCTCGCCCTGACGCTCGGGGCATTTGCCATCGGTACCACCGAATTCATCGTGGTCGGCCTGCTCCCGGGCATCGCCGACAGCTATTCCGTATCCATCCCGACCGCGGGCTGGCTGGTCACCGGGTACGCCTTCGGCGTGCTGGCCGGTGCGCCGCTCATGACCGGGCTCGGCACCCGGGTCTCCCGCAAGCGCATGCTGCTGATCAGCCTGCTGCTGCTCATCGGCGGCAATCTACTGTCCGCGATGGCACCGACCTTCGGCCTGATGCTGACCGGCCGGATCGTCGCCTCGCTGGCGCACGGCGCGTTCTTCGGCATCGGGGCGGTCGTGGCCGGGACCCTGGTGCGGCCGGACCGCCGGGCGGGCGCGATCGCGCTCATGTTCACCGGGCTGACCGTCGCCACCGTGGTGGGCGTGCCGCTGAGCACCCTGCTCGGCGAACAGGTCAGCTGGCGGCTGGCGTTCACACTGGTGGTGGTGGTCGGCGCGCTCGCCTTCGCGGGTGTCCTCGCGCTGGTACCCGATCAGCCCGCGCCCCGCGACGCCCGGTTGCGCAACGAACTGGCGGTGCTCACCAATCCCCAGGTGCTGCTCGCCATGGCGATGACCGTGCTCGGCTTCGGCGGCGTGTTCGCGGCGATCACCTATCTCGCGCCGATGATGATCGAGGTCACCGGGTTCGCGGAGAGTTCCGTCACGTGGATCATGGCCCTGTTCGGGCTGGGGTTCCTCATCGGCAATCTGGTCGGCGGGCGCTACGCCGACCGGCACCTGATGCCGATGCTGTACACCACGCTCGGTGCGCTGGCGGTCGTGCTGGGGCTGTTCACCCTCACGGCACACGACAAGGTCGCCGCCGCGATCACCGTCGTGCTGATCGGCGCGCTCGGCTTCGCCACCGTGCCGCCGCTGCAGAAGCGTGTGCTCGACCACGCCGCCAGCGCCCCCACCCTGGCGTCCGCGCTCAATATCGGCGCGTTCAACCTCGGCAATGCGCTGGCGGCATGGCTCGGCGGCATGGTCATCGCCGCGGGGTTCGGCTACACCGCGCCCAACTGGGTTGGGGTGGTGCTGTCCGGCAGCGCGCTCGGGTTGGCGGTACTGTCGGGCGCCCTGGAACGGCGCCCGAATGCCCGTGCCGACGCGCCCGCCGAATCCCTTGCCCCAGTGGGAAGTTAGCCCGGCACCGAGGTGGCCCGAACGTGGCGACCGTCGCGCCCGAGCACCCCCGGTCCGTGGCGAGACGCTGTGAAATCCGTGTCCGCTCGGGCCGGTATCGAATCAGTAGGCCGAGAAGACGTTGGCGATCGACCCGTACCGATTGGCCGCGTAGTTGCAGGCGGCGGCGATATTGGCGACCGGATCGAAGATATCCCACGACGTGCCCTCGACGTGGAACGCGGCGAAGGTGGGGTCGATGACCTGCATCAGGCCCTTGGACGGGATGCCCGCGGCGGCGTTCGAGTCGTACAGGTTGATGGCGGCCGGATTGCCGCCCGACTCCCGCATGATGTTGCGGTGAATGCTCTCGTAGTCGCCGGGGATGCCGTGCTGGCCCATGACGTGGAGCGCGTTGCGGATCCAGCCGTCCAGGTCGTTCGCGAAGATCGGCGGGAGGAGCTGCGGCAGCGGCTGCGGGAGCGGCTGGACGGCCTGCTGCAGCTGTTCCTGCTGCGGCTGCGGCAGCGTGCGCTGCCACGCATCGGCCTGCTGCTGGACCTGCCGCGCAGGGCCCTGGAGCTCAGGCGGCACTCCGGAGATCGGGGTTTCGGCGTGCGCCTGCAGTGGCGCGGCCACGACAGCGGCAAGGACGGCGAACGGCAACAGTTTTCGTGAATGCATAACGATGTGGCTCCGACAGCGCGCGAGTACCGCGGCGCCTGCCCGCACGGGCCGACGTCGTCGTTGCGCTGTTCTGTTGTTGGGGGATATGGAGATTCAGTTGTCCGCGCACAGGACGCGGTGCACCGCGCGCCGATCGCGACCGGCGACAGAGGCGGAGCCGTAGCGGCGGGCAGTCGCAGGAGCGTTCATCACCGCACGCAACAAACAGACTTGCGGTCTGTTTTCTGGCACATCACAGACTGATTGCGACAGGTTAATAGAACCTTAACTAGAGATGAACTGTGGGTTCTATTGTCCTGAGAGAAATTCTCGGAGCAGCCGATATCGAGGCGCGAGTCACAGCGCATGAGGCAGTCCCCGGTGATCATCCGGGCGCACTGTGTATTTGCCGATCCCGGCGGGTTACGCCGGGATCACGCAGTGCAGGCCCACGTCGCCGAGCGGAATTCCGGGATCACCGCGCACTGTCCTTCGTCATTCCGGCGCGCTTTCGGCCGGAATCAGCCCCCTATTCGACCGTGACCGACTTGGCCAGGTTCCGCGGCTTGTCGATGTCGTATCCGCGCGCCTGCGCCACCTCGGCGGCGAAGACCTGCAGCGGGACCGTCGACAGCAATGGCTGGAAAAGGGTTGGGGCGGCTGGAATTTCGATGAGATGATCGGCGAAGGGGCGCACCGTGTCGTCGCCCTCCTCGGCGATCACGATGGTGCGGGCGCCGCGGGCCTGGATCTCGCGAATATTGCTGAGCAGCTTGGAATGCAGCACCGCGCGGCCCTTCGGCGACGGCATCACCACGATCACCGGCAGGCCCTCCTCGATCAGCGCGATCGGGCCGTGCTTGAGCTCGCCCGCGGCGAAGCCCTCGGCGTGCATGTACGCCAACTCCTTGAGCTTCAGCGCGCCCTCGAGCGCCACCGGATAGCCCACGTGCCGACCGAGGAACAGCACCGTCGGCACGTTCGAGAACTGCCGAGCGATCGAGCGCACCTGCGGCGCCGTCTCCAACACCTGCTCGACGAGCTTGGGCATCGCCTCCAGCTCACCGAACTCGCGTGCCACCTCGTCCGGGTACTTGGTGCCGCGCGCCTGGGCAAGGGCAAGGCCCACAAGGTAATTCGCGGTGATCTGCGCCAGGAACGCCTTGGTGGAGGCGACGCCGATCTCCGGGCCGGTGCGGGTGTAGAGCACGGCATCGGACTCGCGGGGAATCTGCGCGCCGTTGGTGTTGCAGATGGCCAGCACGCGGGCCTTCTGCTCCTTGGCATGCCGCACGGCCTCCAGGGTGTCGGCCGTCTCGCCGGACTGCGAGATCGCCACCACCAGCGTGGAGCGGTCCAAAACCGGGTCGCGATAACGGAATTCGCTGGCCAGCTCCACCTCGACCGGCAGCCGAGTCCAGTGCTCGATCGCGTACTTGGCCAGCAGGCCCGCGTGATACGAACTGCCGCAGGCGACCACGAACACCTTGTCGAACTCGCGCAACTCCTGCTCGGCCAGGCGCTGCTCGTCGAGCATGATGCGGCCGTTCGCGTAGTGCCCGATCAGGGTTTCGGCGACGCCCGCGGGCTGCTCCTCGATCTCCTTGAGCATGAAGTAGTCGTGGCCGCCCTTTTCGGCCGCGGCCAGATCCCAGTCGATGGTGAACGGGCGAGTCGGCACGTCGGCATTGCCGTCGAAGTCGGTGACCGCGTAGCTGCCGGAGGTGATCACCACAGCCTGGTTCTGGCCGAGTTCGACGGCCTCGCGGGTGTGCTCGATGAACGCGGTGACATCGGAGGCGATGAACATCTCGCCCTTGCCGACGCCCACCACGAGCGGGGTCGACCGGCGCGCGGCGACGATCGTGCCCGGATGGTCGGCGTGGGTGAAGACCAGCGTGAACGCACCCTCCAACCGGCGCAGCACGACCAGCGCGCTGGCGACGAAATCGCCCGCGGTGGGGCCGGAGGCGTAGGCGCGCGAGACCAGGTGCACCGCGACCTCGGTATCGGTGTCGCTGCGCAGCTCGACCCCGGCGTCCTCGAGTTCGTGGCGCAGCGGGGCGAAGTTCTCGATGATGCCGTTGTGCACCACCGCGACCTTCCCGGCGGCATCACGATGCGGATGCGCGTTGCGGTCGGTGGGGGCGCCGTGGGTGGCCCAGCGGGTGTGGCCCATGCCGGTGGTCCCGGCGAACCGGGCGACTCCCGCCTCGTCCAGTTCGGCCTCCAGATTGGCCAGTCGACCGGCCTTGCGCTCCACCGCGATGGTGCCCGCGCCGTCGAGGATCGCCACTCCCGCGGAGTCGTACCCCCTGTACTCCATGCGGCGCAGCGCGTCCACGACGACGCCGAGCGCGTCCCGGTACCCGACGTAGCCAACGATTCCGCACATGGTGTTCCAGCCTACTTGGGCCCGACGACGCGAGCGACGGGACCGTCGGCGGCGGGCGAAACGCCGCAATCGGCTCGTCATCGGTTAAGTTCGACCACGTGTCGGCGTCTGTGAAATCGCTCCTGAGCACCCTCAGCACCCCGGGTCCGCACCGGGTCATGCGCGGCAACCTCGGCATCGCGGGGCAGCCGGGGGTGGTGTTCACCCCCGAGAAGGGCCTCAACCTGCCCGCGGTCGTCTTCGGCCACGGCTGGCTGTCCGGTGTCGGCAATTATCGAAAACTCCTGGAGCACCTGGCCTCGTGGGGTTTCGTCGCGGCCGGTCCGGATACCGAGCGCGGTCCCGTTCCGTCCCATCTGAACCTCGCGTCCGACCTGCTCACCACGCTCGATATCTGCGTCGGCGTGCGGCTGGGCATCGGCGCCATCAGCGTGCACCCCGACAAGCTCGCGCTGGCCGGGCACGGCATGGGCGCCGGCGCCGCGGTCATCGCCGCCGCCCAGCGCGAGGTCGCCGCCGTCGCGGCGCTGTTCCCCGCGCCGACTGCCCCCGATACCGAATCTCTCGCCCCCGATATCGAGGCGCCCGCCCTGATCCTGGCCGGTGACGACATCGATGCCGTCAGCTCCAACGCCATTCCGCTCGCCGCGGCCTGGGGCGGTCCGATGGTGCTGCGCTCGGTCGAGAAAGCCACGCACAACGGCATCGTCGAGGGGCGGCGGGCGTTGGCGGCGCTCGGTGCGGCCAAGTACGAGTCCAAGACGGACCGGACCGTGCGCGGGCTCCTGGTGGGGTACCTGAGCTATCAGTTGCTGGGAGACAAGACCTATAAGGCCTTTGCCGACCCCGAGGCCGCGATCCCGCACACGCGCGCGGTGGATCCGGAGGCCGTCGGCGACGAGGAGCCGGAGAAGCCGTCGAAACTGCCACTGCTGCAGGCGGTTCAGATGCTGCGGAAGTAGGGCGTCACCCGGGGGTATGACACATCCCACACTACTTGCGCATTCGAATTCCGTGCGAGGCAACACCACTCGTCCAGGGGCCTCTGGTTGCCGCTGAGCTGCGACCATGCCGGAATTTCAGATTCGTTGGAACCGATCGCCTCGCTTCCGCGTCGGATTCACTGAAGGACCCTTCTAGGAACGAGGTGAGCACGGTGACGGGGGTGCAGTTCGACCCGGACGCGATGCGGGCTACGCAGCCGAAGTTCGCGGCATTGGCGGACACCGTGAAGACCGCGTTGGCGGATCTGCGGCAGGTGATCGATGCCGAGGGGGAATGCTGGGGCGGCGATGAGACCGGGCAGGCCTTCGCGAAGAACTACACCCCCGGCGTGACGGAGGGGACCGCGAACATCGAGAAGTTCGCGGGGGCGGTCACCTCGTTCGGCGACAAGGTGGTCTCGGCTGCGAATTCCCTGCAGCAGGGCGAGCAGTCGAGCACGAGCTCGGTGAATCAGGTACAGGCCTGATGGGGATCGAGATACCGGACAGTCTGCAGTGGGTTGCCAAATGGGTGCTCGGCGCGGGGGATTGGCCGGACGGCGACGAGACGGCCATGCGGCGAGTCGCCGACGCGTGGTCGACCGCGGCGACCACGCTCGGGGGGCTGGACGACGACGCCGGGCAGGTCATCGGCCAGGTCCTGGCCGCCATCGACACCGGGCAGACGCACGATGCGATCGGTCAGGCGTGGCAGCAGCTCGCGGGTAAAGAGGGGGCGCTGCAGGGGCTCGTCGAATACTGCGAGAAACAAGCCGAGCTACTCGACGACGGCGCCAACGATATCGAGCACACCAAGCTGACGATCATCGCGACGATGGTCATCACGGCCGCTCAGATGGCCTGGGCGGTGACGGGCGTGGGTGCCGTCGTCAGCGCGGCGGCTCGGACGGCGGCGCAGGTCACCATCCGAATGGCGATCCGTGCGTTGATCCAGAGGATGTTGTCGCGCGCCGGTGCCAAGGCGATCGCCCGCGCGGCGTTGCTCGAGGCGGGGAAGGGCGCGCTGGAAGAGGGCGGCGTCGATCTCGGTGCCCGGCTGATCCAGGTGGCCAAGGGCGACCGCTCGACGGACAAGTTCGGGCTCGGCGAGTCGATTCAGGCCACGGTCGGCGGCGCCGTCGGCGGCGCGGTGGGCGGCGGGCTCGGTAAGAGCGGCATCGGCGAGGTGGCCGACGATACCGCGGGCAGTGCCGTCGGCCGCTTCGCCGGGAAGGCGGTGACCGAGGCCGGCACCGAACTGGCCTCCGATGTCGCCGGGCAGGCGGCCGCCTCCGGTTACGGCGCCGCATTCCTCGGTCAGGAGTTCAAGCTCGACCTCGGCGCCGAGAGCCTCGCCAACGCGGGTGTCGGGGGTGTGCACAGCGCCGCGACGAGTGGTGGGGGGCACTCCGATTCCGGCGGATCATCGGATCCGAGCGGCGACGCCGAGACCGGCGCGGGCGGCAACCCATCGGGCTCGCAGTCGGGCGGCTCCGAGTCCGGTTCCGGCGCACCTTCCCCGACGCAACCGTCGGGAAGCACGGGCACCCAACCCTCGAGCTCCACAGGCGGCAGCAGCCCAAACGACACCGGCACCGGCAGCCAACCCTCGAACTCCACGGGCAACGGCGCGGGCGACACCGGAACCGGCCAACCCTCGGGCTCTACCGGCGGCAGCAGCCCAAACGACACCGGCACCGGCAGCCAACCCCCGAACTCCACGGGCAACGGCGCGGGCGACACCGGAACCGGCCAACCCTCGGGCTCCACCGGCGGCAGCGGTGCGACCGACACCGGAGCCGGCAGCCCACAGTCAGGTGGCAGCGCGCACGGCGGCGGACCCGACAGCAGCACGCAATCGTCCGGCTCCACCGACAGCGGCGGCGCGGCCAGCCATTCGTCGGGCTCGACCGACAGCACCGCCACCCAATCCCCAAGTGGCGCAAGCGGTACCACCCCGAACAGCGGCTTCGACACCAACACCGGCGCTCAGCCCTCGAGTTCCCCCGGCAGCGCCGCAGGCAGCGGATTCGACAGCAGCACAAACACCGGCTCCCCGTCGCCCGGCACCGGCCCGGCATCCGCCGAAAGTTCCAGCCCGGGCGTCCCCTCGCAAGGCACTACGCCGCCCCGCACCGACATCCCCGGCGCGGACCTGCCACAGGGCACGACTCCATCCGGCACATCGAGCACCGGCACCTCCAGCCTCGACCTACCTCCGGCCCAGTCGCCCGAAACCACCCCGGGCTCCGACCTTCCATCCCAGGGCGCCACCACTCCCCGCACACCCGACACCAGCACCTCCAGCCTGGATCTCCCTCCAACCCAAACAACCGGAACCAACCCAGGCGCAGACCAACCCTCCCACGGCGCCACCACTCCCCGCACACCCGACACCAGCACCTCCAGCCTGGATCTCCCTCCGAATCAGACCACCGGCGCCAGCCCGCACGCAGGCACCACCCAGGGGCTGGACCTGCCTCCGCACGACACAGCTCCGGCGCCATCCCGCCCCGACCAGACCGCCTCTGGGCCGAGCCTCGACCTGCCCGCCCAAAACTCCGGCCCGGCAACACAATCCACCGGCCCCGGCCCGGACCTGCCGCCACACGACCCCACTCCACAGCCGAGCCAACCCACCGGGGGCTCGAGCCTCGATCTACCCCCACACGACACCCCTGCGTCCAATCAGCCGAACCCGCCTGGCGGCCAACAGGATTCGATACCGGCCGCCACAACCTCCACCGGCCAGAACACGGGGCCTACCGCCACGCACGCCAGCTCGACCGCCACCGACACCCCCACGACATCGTCCGGCTCACCGGCGATGAGCGGCGTAGCCTCCCCAGCCGGTGACACAGGGCAACGGTCCAACGCGCCCACCCACACCCCGTCGACGGAGGCGCCGAGCGCGGGCGCCCCGGTCCAACCACGCACCGACACGGGAACGCCGCCGTCCCGCCCGGACGCTGGACAGCGCGCCGAAACCCCTTCTGCACCAACTCGTTCCACCCCGGAGACCCCTACCTCTCCGAACCGGCCCGACACCGGCCAACCACGCCCCGAACCCACCCGCGCCGACTCCACGCCCGAGACCGGCCGGGCTCCGCGCCCCGGCAACACCACACCCTCGTCTGCGCGGCGGCTCCCCCAGCGCCCCGGATTCGATCCCGCCGCGCACAGATACGTGGCCCGCCACGACGACGGCCGCCTCATCGGTTACGACCCGTTCTTCTCCGGCGAATTCAACCCACACATCGGCCGCTACCAGCCCACACCCGCCGAGATAGACGCCGCCCGCGCCCACCCGCCGGGAGAGAGTCCCGACGACGTCGAGGTCCGCCGACATCTCGAAGCTCAGCGCGCCGACACCACGAATCCGAATCAGGACGAGCAGGAACGCTCCGCGTCAGCTCCTACCGACGCGAGCAACCCCGCACCCGCGACGCCAGTCGACCCGAGCGCGCCGACCGACTCACCGTCGCGCCCGCAGGATCCGACGGATCCGAGCCGATCGGACTCCCCACCGCGCTGGGCGCACCACGACCCCAACCACCACATCAACGCCGCACGCCTGCCCGAATGGTGGCCACGCGCCAATGCTGGCCGGTCGTCCGCGGAAAACCGGCCGACCCCACCGAATCCCGCGCCCCATCGCCCGGAGCCACAGCCGACGGACAACCCGCAACCGCGTCCGGCCCCGGGTGAGAACCTGACTCGCGCACCGCAATCCCAACCACCGACGCGACCGGTACCACCGAACCGACCAACCACCGCGGCCTCACCCGCCAATCCGGCGACGCCACCGACACATCGAAACCCGACACCCCCGGCGACTTCGCCCACACACCACAACCCCACACCACCCACGACAACGCCGCCGCGCAACAACCCCACGCCGCACCACGTGACGCGTGGTCATTCTGCGGGCAGTTCATCCCGTCCTGTCGGGATGACGCCAGGGCACGGTGCGACCCCGGCTTCACCGGCACAGCATCAAGGCCCGGCGCCCGAGGGGCGCATCGGGCCCGATGGGTACCGCCGATTCGACACCGACAGCGCGGGCGAACGGTACGGGGAGAACCGACTCGGAAACGTATATCGATCGCTACCGCGGGAGCTTGCCCAGGCGATCCGCCTGTACACCAGGCAATCGATGCCGAACGGGTTCCTGCGTAACGCGGACCCGGCAGGCAGCGCGGGGCGGTACTTCAACCACCTGCTGAACGAGCGGCATGGGGTGGGCGCGTTGGCGGCCCTCAACGGCGGTCGAATGCCCTCCTCGGTGCGGGAGTTGGCGAACCTCTGGAACCATCCGGGTGCCACGGACGTCCAGCGTGCCTGGATACGACACGTATTGAGCAGCCCCAACCCCGGCGTCCGGCTCAACAACCTGTGGAGCAACGCCCAGCAGTACAACTTCCTCCACGGGTATTTCGGCGAACCCCCCACGGCCGATGCCTTCAATCGCCGCGTCGCCGCGATCGACGCCGCCCTCGCTCACCCGCTGCCCGAGCCGATACAAGCGATCCGCGGGCTCCACGACCTGTCCTTCCTGCGCGCGCCCGACGGTCAACCGCTCGGTTCGCGGGACCCCCGGATCCTGCAGGGCACCAGCCAGCTCGATCGGGGATACATGTCGACCACGCTGGGTGCGAATCCCACGGTCGTCGACGGCAACCCGTTCGAGCACCGGATGAACCTCAGACTCCCGCCCGGCACCCATGGGCTGTGGATGGGAACCAACAGCGAGTATCCGGACCAGCGTGAGCTGATCCTGCCGCGCGGCACCGAATTCCGGATCACCGGCGTCCGGCACGTCGGATACGCCGCCAACGGCACACCGATGTTCGAGATCGATGCGGAAGTGGTGCCGCACGGTACTCCTCCCGGACCGTCAGGACAGCCCCCGACACCCGGGGCGGACACCACCGTTCCGCCGGGCGGCCCCGGATCGAATACCCCGGGCGCGAATCCACCTTCGCCCGCTCCACGGAGCAACACGGCGGGGTCGCCGCCTCCCGCGAACGGTGCAGATGCGGCCACGCCGAACCAACCGTCCCGTGCCGCGGACCCACAACCGGCACCACGCGACGATGTGGCGGCGCGTGGCGAATCGGGTCGACCCGACCAGGACGACCCTGGTCGACGAGACGGTTCCGACACCTCGACACAGCCCGAAACACGCCGTCCCTCAGCACATTCCGCATCGACCCCACCCTCGACTCAACCTGACTCGTCACGGTCGGCGGCACCGTCGGAAACCGCCCACCCCACCGGCGACACCGAAACGAGCCGACCGGACTCACCTCGGACAGCACCGCCCGCCCAGGCGAATCCGAGTCGACAGTCGGGGCCGGAAATTGTCTCGGAAACAACGCATTCCGACACGGGTCAGCCAACGCCAACGACTACCGCAGGTGTGCCGTCGGAGGCTGCGCCGCGAACCCGGCCCACCGAAGAAACACCGAACGTGGAGCCGCCTCGGAACCGGGCCGACCAACCCGCCCGCCCGGAGTCCCAGGGCATGCCTGCGCAGCCCAGGAACACAACCGATTCCGAGAGCCCTCGCCCGGAAGCGGCCCGTTACCCCGGGCCCACTCCGGAGCAGCGGGAAGCTATCCGGCGCTACACGGACCCGGACGCCAGGGTCTACGAAGATCTCAACAGACGCCTGCGCGACGGCACCGAACTGACTCCGGACCAGCGTCGGACCGCAGACGATATCTCCGAAGGACTGCGCAATCTGCCGCCTCATGAAGGCACGGTCTGGCGCGGACTTGAGCTGAGTGCGGCAGAGATCGCCCGTTACGTACCTGGCGAAACGGTGACCGAGGCCGCGTTCACCAGTACCACCCGCGATCGCCGTATGAGGTTCGGAAGAAGCGTCGAGTTCGTCATCCACTCCTCGACCGGTCGCGATATCTCCAGCTTTTCGGCGGCACCCCGCAACGAGAGCGAAGTACTCTTCGGCCGGAACACCACATTCCAGGTGCGTGGCGTCGTACGCGATCCGAATATGGGGCTGACCGGCGGCACAAGGATCTACCTCTACGAAACACCGGCCAGCACAGCAAATCCCGACACGGACTCCACAGCACAGGACGCGAGCGAGGCGGCGGCGGCGTACGAGCCGAGCGGGACGACCGAGCAGCAAGTGCTACACGGAAACGACCGCACCGCGATCGGAAACGACCCGCAGGCCCAGCGCGTGTTCCAGAACCTTCGCAACGAAGGCCACCACGACGTGATCGTCCACGGAAACCGCTTCGGCCGACCGGTCCCCGGGAACGAACACGAGATCGATCCGCAACAGATCGTGGACGCGATCCGCAGCAACCCGAACTACGTCGAGGGCACCCCCGTCCGCCTCATCGCCTGCCATTCAGGCAACGACATCGGTTGGGCCCAGCGCGTCGCAGACGAACTCGGAGTACCCGTCACCGCCCCCACCGACGCGGTCGGCGTCCGGCAGCGCCCCGATTCCCCCGCAATGGTCCACGACGGCGGCCAATGGTCCACCTTCCACCCCACCACGGCAGACGGCGCCACCCCCGACCCAACCCGCCACACCCCACCCCCCACATCCGACCAGGACGGCCCCCACAAGACCACCGAGGGCCAGCGCGAGGGCTGGGACATCATGGACAGCGAATCCGAGCCCGAGCCCAGGCGTCAACTCACCGACTCGGATCTACCGGATGACTTGCCACCAGACAAACGCGCGGCGATTCTGCGCATCTATGCCGAAGCTGAGCAGAATAATGTAGAAATACGCTCCGGCGAGGAGGCCGAGCGCTACCTCGATTGGGTGGCGGCCCGATCCGATGACGAATCCGACTCGTTCCTTGCTGTTACAATGGGCGACCTGATCATGGTTCGCGAATCGGTTCAATTCGACACCAGAACCTTGGGTGAAGAGTTGATACATGCAGGACAGCAGATGTCCGGTAGATCCGATATTTTCGAATGTGAGATAGAGGCCAGGGAAACACTGCTGGCAGAGCCCGAGAAATACGCCCTGACCAGCGAAGAGGTCTCTGAGATCGAGCATGAGCTTCGAACAATGAGAGAACGAGGATACTACTGAACCAATGGAGCGCAACCATGGCTAGAGCGACTGTAACCGACACGTTCGCATTCCAAAATGGTGACACGGCCGTATTCCTGAATATGGAATCAGGAAAATTCTCGAGTGGTGATTCAATCTCGGTCAGACGTGGAAACGAAATAGTCGGCCAGTCGATAATATATCCGAAAGACGGGTCGACCCAACGTGCCACCGATGCCGGAAGTCAACCCCACGCCCTGATCAAGCGGATCTCATGTATCGCCGGAGACCTGGTCGAGAGCGTTTCGACATGACACCCATAATCCAGACACCGGAGATAGAGCATTGGAAAGAGCTGTGTCGACACTGAGGCCCGTGGGGATCTACCGGGAGATGTATCGCAAGGGGCGGGAGGATCTTCCGTTGCTTGCCGACTCCTATACGAAGCGTGTTATCGATGATCGGTGGCGGGTCGCGGAGTACATGCGGGCGGGGACGCCGGTTTTCGATGTGCTCGAGGATGTGGTCGACCTTGTCGACGGGCGGGAGTGGGTTCGTGGCGGGCCGTCGCTGATCTCCGACGGGGAATGGATCTGGCGGATCGATTCCGCCTACTACCTGGAGAACTACTCCCTGGACATCCCGCAGGAGTTCCTGGAGCGTGTGCGCCGACACGACTACCGGCCTCCGGGGGATGTCGACGTCTCGGACCCGTCGTTCGACGACGCCGTCGCGGCGTACTTTTGACCTTGAACCTCGACAGACCGGAGTACTCACGATGACCGAGCAGCCGTTCGGGGCGGCGCCCGTCGACCCCGAGGAGCAGCGCAAGATCGACGAGAAGATCGCTGCCACCATGGGGATCACGGTGGAGCAGCTCCACGCGATCGATCGTCAGGTTGCCGAGGATGTGCGAGCTCGTGACGCCGTGCCGCAAGAGGAGCGAACCGTCGACCGCAACCCGAAATTCAACAAGGGATTCGGCCCGAACACCCCGGACAACACCATCCAGCCGGGCGAGATCGCCGAGTACTACAACTCGACCGAGGGCGACCGGAACTCCGGCGGACAAGCCCGCGGATAGCACCGGAAAGCCCGAGAGGAACGTACGACATGTCCGACCCATCATGGCCCGGCGGCACCCAGGGCCCGTTCATGCCTCCGTCGGCCCCCGACGGCCCGGCGCCGATTCCGCCACGCGCGACCTACGACGGGTGGACTCGGCAGCCGGTGTTCTACTTTCCTGTCGTGCTGCGCGGGGAGTTGGTGGGTTTTCTCTGGGCATCGGTGACTCACAACTCCGCCAGTTTCGTTCGTAAGCTCCGGATGGACGAGGCCGATCCGTTGTCCGACCCGTCACTGTGGGCCACCGATGTGTGGGCCGACCGGCTGGCTGCCGCATATGCGCAGGGTGTTGCCGCGCAGGATGCCGTCCGCGCATGGGTGGGCGCTCCGGAAGATCCTCAGGGCGGCGGCATTCCGGCAGATGCCATGGAGCATCGCGCCGAAAGCCTTGCCGCGCTTTATGAGTTCGCGAATCCGGGTGGCCCGCCGCCGCCCGATCCGCTTGTCCAGGACGGGATGTACCCGGACGGCACCCCGGTGGACCGGTCACAGGGCTGGGGCCCGGTGGTGAGCGCGCCGGTGGTGCGGTACCCCACCGACACCGGCGCGGGTGTCCGCTTCGTGCCCGTCTCCAAGAATGGCGAGGTCATCGGCTATCTCTGGGCCTCGCTCGCCGACGACGCCGCCGACTATCTGCCCCGCGCCGGGAATCGCGTCGGCGAAATCGCCGCCGGGACATGGCAACTCAGGCTCAGCCACGCACAGCGCGACGGATTGACCCCCACACAGGCGCTGCGGCTGTGCGAGCAGCAGCCCGACGACCACCTCGCGGGCGTGATCGGCCCCCACGCGCCGGAGAGCGAACTCACCGATCTCGGCCAGCTGAAAGACCTTGCCCAGCAGTAACTTCCGGCCAGTCGACCGGGCTCACTCCAGCCAGCTCTTGCGGCGGTAGTAGGCGTCGTCCTCGTCTTCGTCGTCGACGGGGACGAAGGTCTGGTTGGCCTTGCGGGCCGCGGCGGCGCGAGCGATCGCCTCGCGCTGTTCGCGCGCCTCGGCCTCCTGACGCTCCCGCTCCTCTGCCTCGGCCCGAGCCTCCTCCTCGGCCGCGGCCTCCTGCGCCCACCGTTGCTGAAGTTGGCGCGACGTCTCGGCGGTCCGGCGATTGACCTCCTCGATCTCGTCCAAGAGCAGTCCCGTGCGGCGACGGCTCTCCGCGGCGATGCGCTCGATCTCGGCTACGTAGTCCATGGGCCGTTCACCTCGTCATTTCAGTGCTCACAGCGGACCGGCCTCGGCCAGTTCGGCACCGCTGCCGAACGGATCCTCGGGCGGTGCCTGGGGCGGCGGAGGGGTAACCGCATCGGGCGACTGCCGACCGCCGCTATCGTCGCGACGTCCGGGCGGTGGCCCCGGAGGGATATCGCCTGACGGGCCTTGCCGCTGATCGCCATCGGGCGCCTCCGCGGGGGTGTTCGGTCTCGGGTCGGCCGATTCCGAACCGCCCGGGTCGGGCGCACCTTCCGCGTTCGACTCCGCACCGCCGTCGCCGGGCTCGCCCGCACCGGGTTTCGGGGCGTCGTCGACATCCTCGCCCGCACCGGGCTTCGCGCCCACCTCGCCGTGTTCGCCCTCGCCGGGCTTCCCTTCCCCGGTCTCGATGACCGGGTTGCCGTGCTCATCGAACTCGAGGCTGAAACTCTTCTCGTCGCCGCCTTCCGACATCATCAGCTTCAACTCGCCGTCGGCGCCCATCTCGAACTTCAGGTGTTTACCGGCGATATCGAATTCGGCCGCCTTGCCGCCATCCGCACCGCCCGTGGGGTTCAACGCCCCTTGGACGGCCTGCGTGATGCTGTCGACCCCCTGTTGGATCGTCGGTCCCAGCGCGGAAATCCCCTGTTGGATGGTCTGCGCGGCGGTACTCGCCAGCGGGCTGAGAGTGCTCGCCAGCGAAGCCAGGCCGGTCAGCCCGGTGTCCGTCGTGCTCGCCGCCGTGGTCTGGGTCGGCGTCTCGGTTGTCGTGGTGCTCGGGCCCGGAGGGCCGGGCGGCCCCGGGGGACCGGGCGGGCCGGGCTGTGAGGTGTCTTTTTGCGCCTCGGGCTTCATGTACGGATCGTCGTTGACCTTCTGCAGCGCTTCGTCTGCTTTTTTGAAGAAGTTCTCGACGTCGAAATGGCAGGCGTCACAGACTCTGTTGAATATATCGACCTTGGCCTTGACGTCCTCGTAGAACGGGCCCCGGACCCATTCCCAACATTTCTTGGCCATATCACTGTCCGACACCCCGGGAAAGATCTTCCGCAGGTGATCGATTCTTTGATCACCGTCGAACGGATTCTTACCGGATCCCGAAATGGTGCGCGCCTTGGCGACCTGAACAATATCGTAGACCTCGCTCGGGTTCTTGCCGTCGACGAGCCCCTTCGACGAGTCCCAGATATCCCTGACCACGATCGCCTTACCCGCAATCGCGGTCTTGATCCCGGGAATGGCCGACTCGATCGTGGCGAGCGCGGCCTTGGAGGTGGTCCGGTCCTCGTTCGCACGAGTGACGAGGTCTCGCATCATATCCGTGGCCGCCGTCGCGGCGGCGCCCTGCCAGATGGATGGAAGGGCCTGGACCTGGCCGTTCTGCAACTCCCACTCGGTGTCCGCCGTCGACAGCGCGCGCTCGAGACCGTCCGCGACATTGCTCAGCGCGGTGAGATCCATACCGCGTTGCATATCGTACTTGGCGCATATATCGAGATAGGAGGGGCCGGTTGTTTTCACGGCATCCAAACAGAGTTCGAGATAACGATGGAAGTACTGCAGCCCGGGGGTGCCATGGTCCAAGAGCGCCTTGACGTCACCGGAGTTCGCGAGGTCATCGACTGCGCTCATGAGAGGCCATTCCTATCGACTACTTCTTCGAATTTCATGATCCGCTGCTATTACTTCGCAGTGCCCGTGCTCGCTACCTTTTGAGCATTCGCGGCATCGGTCGCGCCGATAATGACGACGCTCTGCCCCATCGCGTCGGCGAGCGCATCGGACGCTTCCTGCCATTGCAGTAACCAGGATTCGATCCGAACCAGACCCTCGTTGATCTTCTTGCCGTGGTTGCCGTACTGCATTCCCGCTTGAGCAGCGCCGAAGGTATGGGCCTGAATCCCCTTGGCCTGATTTCCTATCGCGCCCGCGGACTGCTTCAGCTTCCCGGCCAGGGCCGACAGTGCCCCCGAATCCACGACAACGCTTCCCGATGCCTGCCGTGCCGACTCCGTCACGATCGTCTCCCCTCCTCGTGTGCGCCGGGTCGCCCGGCCCGGCCGAAATCCGTCCCGCCATACTCCCTTGGACGCGCCGGAACCAGATCAGGTTCCCTGATCGGACGAAACCGTGTACCGGAAACTACTCGGTGCGCAGCGAAGACAGCAACTGGACGCCGCCCCTTACTTACCCAGTTCCCCCTGGTCCGTGCGGATCCACTCGCTCGTCCCGTCGGGATGCTGGTGGAACTCCCAGGCCGAGTACGCGCCGTCCTTGTCGAGAATGCTGACGTGGTCGGCGGTGCCGTCGTGGTCCATATCGGTCCACAGGTCGGTGCCGCCGGGGCCCGCTACCGATTCGGTGTCGGGGATGCCGTCGGCGTCGATGTCCTGGGTGGGGTGGTGGAGTTCGACGGCGCCGAGGCCGCCTAGGTCGGAGTGCGCATCGACGTCCGGCAGGTTCAGACCCGGCAGATCGTCCGATGTCATCATGTGCGTCTCCTCGAGGGACGTGCGGCGAATGTCGCTCCATCCTGACATCCGCCGGGCCCCTCGCGCACCCTCCTGTGGATAACCGCGGCGAGGCGGATCGCGTCCTCGCCGTTGCCTGTGGATAACTACGCGGAGTCAGCGCTTCGGGACAACCAGCCACAGGATCAGGTAGACGATGAACTGCGGCCCGGGGAGCAGGCACGACAGCACGAACAGCAGGCGCACGACGGCGGCGTTCCAGCCGAAGTACTCGGCGATGCCGCCGCAGACACCGGCGATCCACTTGTTGTTGCGCGAGCGGGTGAAGCGGCGGGCGGGGGCGGTCATGGTGTTCTCCTTCTCTCGTTCGCTACCCCTTCACTGTGCGTCGTCCCGGGCGGCGCGGCATCGGGCTGGGGACCGATCGGCACCCTGATTTCTCCGGGGCCGAACTCAGGGTCCGACCCGGAGCACGGCAGACTTGGTGCGATGAGCGCCACCCTGCACGCCCGCGGCCTCTCCGCCGGGCACGGCGAGCGCACGCTGTTCACCGACCTCGACCTGGTCCTCGCCCCCGGCGACGTGATCGGCCTGGTCGGCGTGAACGGCGCGGGCAAGTCGACGCTGCTGCGAATGCTGGCCGATCGCCGCGCACCGACCGGAGAGATCACGTTCAGCCCGCCCGACGCGACCGTCGGATACCTCGCCCAGGAGCCCGAGCGCATTCCCGGCGAGACCGTGCTGCGGTTCCTGGCTCGGCGCACGGGAGTGGCTGCGGCACAGGAGATCATGGATTCCGCCGCGGAACGTCTCGCAGAGACGGCGGCGACCGCCGACGAATACACCCCCGCCCTGGAGCGCTGGCTGGCGCTCGGCGGCGCCGACTTGGACTCGCGGGCCGCCGAGGTAGCGGCCGACCTGGATCTGCTCGACAGCCTCCCGATGGGCCTGCAGACCCCGATGACGGCGCTGTCCGGCGGGCAGGCCGCTCGGGCGGGTCTGGCGTCGGTGCTGTTGTCGCGCTTCGACATTCTGCTACTCGACGAGCCCACCAACGATCTGGATCTGGACGGCCTGGCCCGGCTGGAGCGGTTCGTCACCGGGGTGCGGGCGCCGCTGATGGTGGTCAGCCACGACCGGGAGTTCCTGGCGCGCACCGTGAATCGCATCGTCGAACTGGATCTGGCGCAGCAGCAGGTGGGCGTCTACGACGGCGGCTACGAGGCCTTCCTGACCGAACGTGAGACCGCCCGCCGCCACGCCCGGGAGGCATACGAGGAATACGCCGACACCAAGGCGGCCCTGGAGGCCCGCGCGCTCACGCAGCGCAACTGGATGGAGCACGGCGTACGCACCGCCCGTCGGCAGGCGCGCGATCCGCGAAAGCTGGACTCGGACAAGATCGGCCGCAAGATGCGCGTCGAATCCACCGAGAAGCAGGCGTCCAAGGTACGCCAGACCCAGCGCCGCATCGAACGTCTGGACGCGGTGGAGGAGCCGCGCAAGGAATGGGAGCTGCGGATGTCGATCGCCGCGGCGCCGCGCAGCGGGTCGGTGGTCGCCACCGTGTCCGACGCCACCGTCACCCGCGGCGAGTTCACGCTGGGACCGGTGACCGCTCAGGTGGATTGGGGCGATCGGATCGTCCTGACCGGCGCCAACGGATCCGGCAAATCGACGCTGCTGGCGCTGTTGCTGGGAAAGACGCAGCCCGACAGCGGATTTGCCTCGCTGGGCTCCGGTGTGGCCATCGGCGAGGTGGATCAGGCGCGCGGGCTGTTCCGCGGAAGTGCCACGCTCGCCGACACTTTCAGCGCCGAGGTGCCCGACTGGAACCAGGCCGAGATGCGCACGCTGCTGGCCAAGTTCGGCCTGCGTGGCTCACATGTGTTGCGCGCCAACGATACCCTTTCCCCCGGTGAGCGCACCCGCGCGGCGCTCGCGCTGCTGCAGGCGCGCGGGGTGAATCTGCTCGTCCTCGACGAACCCACCAACCACCTCGATCTGCCCGCCATCGAGCAGCTCGAGCAGGCCGTCGAATCCTTCACGGGCACACTGCTGCTGGTCACCCACGACCGCCGCATGCTCGAGAGTGTGCGCGCGACCAGGCGCTGGCGGATGGACCGCGGCGTCCTCACCGAGGACCGGTGATGGACGCGATGACCGCGATGAACAGCTGGAACTGCGTGACACCACCAATCAGTTCCGCGGCGAACTCGACTCAGCGACCCGGCTGGCGATGTACGCGCTCATCGCCGGAGAGATCGGCGGTTTCCTTGTGCCCTTCACCGGTTTCGTGCACGCTCAGTTCTGACGGACCGTCCATCGGCTTGCGCCACACCAGGAAATAACGCCAGTAGACCAGCCGCCGCACCCGCGCCCCGGGCAGCAGCGCCGCGGCCGCGGCCCGGGCCTCGCGGGTGGTCAGCGCAGGATCCAGCACGACCGGCATCGCCCGATCGTCGTCGGCGGCGAACCAGCCGCCCGGCCCCAGCGTGCGCAGCACGAAGAACAGGCCCGCGAGAATCCGCTGACCGAGCATGGCCACGAGCTCGAAGGGCCACTCGCGCAGATCCTTTCGCGGCGGCACGACCGCCGCCAGCACGCCGCCGGGCCGTAGCGCGCGAGCCAGGACGGGCAGCGTCTCCTCCAGCGGCACGTGGTGCAGCGCGGTGACCGAGACGATCGCGTCGTACCCGTCGTCCGGCAGCTCCCAGTCCCGCACGTCGCCGAGGATGCAGCTCACATTTCCCGGCACCGACCGCAGCGCCCGGTCGATCATGTCCGGCGACCGATCGATCGCGTCCACGTGCTCGGCATGGCGAGCCAGTTCCGCGGCGAACGCCCCGGCGCCGCAGCCGACATCGAGCACCCGTCGGCACTGCTTCGGCAGCTGGCGAAGGAGCAGCCGGTGATAGAACTCGTTATGGCTCCAGGCGAGTGCGCTCATCGGCGCCCACCCTACCGTCGACTCGCTCATCCCCCGTGGATCGCGGTGATCAGCGTGCGATTGGAAATGGTGCGGGTGGTGACGATCTGGGTGAACGACTTCGGTGGCTCGTCGGGCAACTGCTGGGTCAGCCTGACCTCCCACTGCCCCTCCCCGCCCGAGCGGGTGATGTGCACGCAATAGCGCGTGCCGACCGGAACCTGGTTGATGCCGCGCTGAATCTGTTCGGCCGCGGGCACATCGGCGGTATCGGCCACCACGGCGCGGGCCGCGAAACCGGAGCGCTGCACGTAGTAAGCGCGCTCGAAGGCCAGGATGGCGTCGGGACCGTTGCCGGTGCCGCCCGGATCGGTGCCGGAGACGATATCGGCGCTGCGGCGCTGCTCGCATCCGTCGGTCGCGAAGGTCGCCGGTTGGGTGGTGCTCGCCGGTGGCGCCGTGGTGCGAGCCGGTACCCCTTGCACCGGTATGGGTTTCGCGGTGGCGGCCGGGGTGCGGTCGCGCGTGGTGTGGATGACGGTCAGCACGATCGAGACGATCACGACGCCCAGGCCGAGCATGATCAGGGCCGCGACCAGCTTGTCGGCGCGGCGGTTGTCCGGCCGACGGCGCCGCGGATGCCGCAGCCGCACACCGGGATTGCCGCCCGACCGGTCGATCAGCTCGGGAATCAGGCCGGACTTGTCGCGCTCGGCGGTGTCGCCCTCGTCGATGCCCGGCCCGACCCGGTCCGGCGGGATCGGTTCGACGGGCGGTTCCCGTTGCGGCGCGACGGCCGGATCCAGCCACTGCTCCCAATCACCCGAGTGGTAGGACGGTCCGTCCGGCGGCGGCAGGGCGTCGACATCGATCTCGGGCGGGCGACGGCGCCGGGCACCGCGACGGCCCGGGCGCCGACGCTTCTGCTTGCGCGCGGGCATGCGCACCATCGGCAGGCCCAGGTCGAACGGATTGCCCTGATCCTGGTCCGGCTCCCCCGAATCAGATCGTGTCATCGCCGAAATCGCCGATGACGGCCGCCGGGACCGTCTCCTCGACGCGCGCGGGCACCGTTACACCCAACTGGCCCTCGCCTCGCGGCTTGTGTTCCTGATCGTTCGACGACGACGGCGGCGGCATCGCCAGCCCACCGGCCGCACCGGGCGGAACATGGTTGGGCGCCTGGGGTTTCGGCGCGGGTGCCGGGTCGGCCGGGGCCGGGGTCTCGGGCAGGATGGAGGACGGGGGCGGTGCGGCGGGGGCCGGTTTGGCATCCGCCTTCTCCGCCCCGCCGGGCGCGTTCGCGGCCGGGGGAATGACGACCCCCGGCGCGGTACCCGACGACGTCGACTGCCCCGACTGGCCGGTGCCGCCGCCGAAGTCGAACAGCTTGCTCGACCCGCTGCCGCCGCTCGTGGCGCCGTCGCTCGCGCCGGGATTGATCGCCTCGGTGATCGCCTTGTCGGCCGAGGCCGCCACCGTATCGATGGTGTGCGTGCCCACCTCGGCGATCTTGTCGATCAGGTGCGTGCCGATATCGACGCCCGCGGTGATCGCCGTCGTGCCGACCTCCACGCCCGCGGAGATGAGCTGCTGCTGCAACTGCATCTGGGCGACCAGCGCCGGATCCATCGGCTGCCCGGGGGCCTGACCGGGCACCGTCGAGACCTGCCCCGGCGCCGTCGACCAGGACTGGCCCTGCGTTCCGCCCCAGCCCTGACCGACCCCGGACGGCGTGGTGACGGTGAGCGGCTCCATGCGGTCCAGCCGCCGGGTGTGGTCGTCCATTTCGCCCCGCGCGGTATTGACCGTGCCGAGCGCATCCCGCAGCGCCCGGCTGGCCCGTGCGATCACCGCGTCGGTGTCCGGCGACGAGGAGGCGTTGTCCAGGATGATCCGCGCATCGCGACGGAAGTCCTCGATGATCTTGTCCACCTTGGTGGCCGCGCGTGAGCTGGTGGACTGCGCGTCGGCGAGGACCGCCAGGTAGGCCGGGCCGCGGTCGGAGATGTCACCGATCTCGGTCTGCGTGGTGCGCAGCGAGGGCACGGCGGCATCGGAACCCTTGCCGGTCCAGGTGGATTCGATGGCGTGCAGACCGTCGCGGTGCGGGGCCTCGGTCTCCGCCGCGCGGGCCGACGCCGACGACAGGGCGGCGGAAATCGCCTCGTCGGGCACGCCGACACCGTTGCCGAGGGAGGCGCGCAGCGCCAGCAGCGGCTCCACCAGCCGCGTCACGATCGGCGGATCGCCCGTGGGATCGGACGCCGCGGCCGGGGTGGTCGGCTCGGTCGGCCGATTCTTCAGGCGCCTCATGGTAGGGACTCCCCTGCCTGCTTCATGGCCGCGACGGTATCGGTCTCGTTGCTCGCCACCGAGGCGTCGAACCCGCGCAGTACCTGCCCGTAGGCCGAGACCAGCTGGCCCGCCGTGGACAGCGCCTGCGCGTGTTCGGTCACCGCCGCGGTGAACCGCGCCGCGAAATCGGCGCCGAGCAAGCCCAGGTCGGCCGCCAGCCGCTCCGGGTTCACCGCGCCTTCAGCAACGGCCGCGGCCGAGGCCAGCTGTTGCGAGACGGTATCCGCGATGGTGGTGTAGGCGGCCATTGCCGCCGGATCGAGCTTCAGCGTGTTCACTGTTCCCCCTCACGGAAACCCAAGCCTTCGCTGTCGCATCATGATTCGGGTCCACCATACGTCGTGGTCTCGAACCTTGCGTCCCGATCCCACGGATGGTCACCGGACGCCCAGTCGAGACTAGCGCTTCTTACCAGCTCATGCATTGTTTCGGGCTCCGCCCCCGGGAACGGGCCCGTCCGGGGTTCACAACGGCCCTGGTACGTGCGTACCGCAAGGGCCACGGCATTCGACGCCGCTATCGCGCAACGCCGCTCGCCACCGGACTCAGACGGCGGCGACCCGCTTGGCGAGGTCGTCGGCGAGTTGGTGGGCGCGGTCGGGGTCGGTGGCCTCGACCATGACGCGGACCAGCTGCTCGGTCCCGCTGGGACGCAGCAGGACTCGGCCGGACTCGCCCAGGACGCGCTCGGCCTCGGTGACCGCGTCCCGGATCTCGGGGGCCACCGCGACGGCGGACTTGTCCGAGACCGGCACATTGATCAGCACCTGCGGCACGGTCTGCACCACGCTCGCGAGATCGGCCAGGCTGCGGCCGGTCTGGACCATGCGCGCCATCAGCTTCAGACCGGTCAGCACCCCGTCGCCGGTGGTGCCGAACTTCGGGAACACCACGTGCCCGGACTGCTCGCCGCCGAGCGTGTAGCCGCCGCGGCGCAGCTCCTCCAGCACGTACCGGTCGCCGACGGCGGTGGTGCGCATCGTGATTCCCGCCGCGCGCAGCGCCAGGTGCAGGCCCAGGTTGCTCATCACGGTCGCGACGAGGGTGTCGTGGGCGAGTTCGCCCGCCTCGTGCATCCCCAGCGCGAGGATCGCCATGATCGCGTCACCGTCGACCACGGCGCCCGCGGCGTCCACCGCCAGACAGCGGTCGGCGTCGCCGTCGTGCGCCAGCCCCAGATCGGCGCCGTGCTCGCGCACCGCGTGCTGCACCTGGTCCAAATGGGTGGAGCCGCACCGCTCGTTGATATTGAGGCCGTTGGGTTCGGCGTTGATCGCGACGACTCGAGCCCCCGCCTCCCGATACGCGGCCGGGCCCACGTCCGAGGCCGCGCCGTGGGCGCAATCCACCACGACGGTCAGGCCGTTCAGGTCGCGCCCCGTCGCCTCCACCAGATGTTCGACGTAGCGTTCGTGCGTGCCCGCCAGGCTGTAGTGGTCGTCGACGTGGCCGTCGAGGCCGGACGCGCTCAGCACCCGCCCGATGGCGGCGCCGGTCGGCCGCGCGAAGGTCCGCTCCCGCACCAGTTCCTCGATGCGGTCCTCGACCGCGTCGTCGAGCTTGTGCCCGCCCGCCGCGAAGATCTTGATTCCGTTGTCCGGCATCGGGTTGTGCGAGGCGGAGATCATCACGCCCAGGCACGCGTCGTAGGCCGCCGTCAGATAGGCGACCGCCGGGGTCGGCAGCACGCCGACCGAGAGCACGTCCACCCCGGCGGCGGTCAGTCCGGCCGTCACCGCCGCCTCGAGCATCTCTCCGCTGGCGCGGGGATCGCGGCCCACGACCGCCAGCGCGCGCTTCTTGCCGCGGCCGAGCACCTGCGCCGCGGCGGCCGAAACATGCAGTGCCAGTTCCGGACCCAGTGAGTCGTTGGCAAGCCCCCGAACTCCGTCGGTGCCGAACAAACGTCCCATTCCCTCGCTCCTGAGCAATGTGTGGATGCGGCTCGGATCCGCGACGCAAGGATCCTATTGCGCCCGCGGCAATCTCCATCGTCACGCAGGCTGCCCGACTGCGTGCGAGATTGCTCGGCGTGCTGCTGTCGATACAGCACGAGAGCAGGCGCCCGGACAGGGGCGCCTGCTCTCGTGTACAGCTGCAAGATCAGCGCTTGGAGTACTGCGGAGCCTTGCGGGCCTTCTTGAGGCCGTACTTCTTGCGCTCGGTGGCGCGAGGGTCACGGGTCAGGAACCCGGCCCGCTTCAGGGCGGGGCGGTCGTCGGGGGTGACCTCGATCAGCGCGCGGGCGATCGCCAGCCGCAGGGCGCCGGCCTGACCGGACGGGCCGCCGCCGACCAGGCGGGCGTGCACGTCGAAGGTCTCGGTGCGCTCCACGGTGACCAGCGGGGACTTCACCAGCTGCTGGTGCACCTTGTTCGGGAAGTAGTCCTCGATGGTGCGGCCGTTCAGCACGAAGTTGCCGGAGCCGGGCACCAGGCGCACGCGGACCACGGCCTCCTTGCGGCGGCCGACGGTCTGCACCGGGCGGTCGATCAGGGCCGGGGCGGCGGGAGCCTCGAAGGTCTCCTCGTAGCCGGCGCCGTCCTCGACGATCTCGGCGGGAGCTTCCTCGACGTAGGACTCGTTGAATTCCTCAGGAGCGGTCACTGGGCCACCTGCTTGATCTCGAACGGAACGGGCTGCTGGGCCGCGTGCGGATGCGACGGGCCAGCGTAGACCTTCAGCTTGCGGGCGACCTGGTTGCCCAGCTTGTTCTTCGGGATCATGCCCTTGATGGCACGCTCCACGACACGCTCGGGGCGGGTCTCCATCACCTGACGGACAGACCGGGTCTTCAGACCGCCCGGGAAGCCGGAGTGGGTGTGGATGAACTTGCGGTCGGCCTTGTTGCCGGCGATCGCGATCTTGTCGGCGTTGATGATGATGACGAAATCGCCACCATCGACGTTCGGCGCGTAGGTCGGCTTGTTCTTGCCACGCAGCAGATTCGCTGCCTGCACGGCAAGGCGGCCGAGCACTACGTCAGTGGCGTCGATGACGTACCACTTACGGGTCACGTCACCCGCCTTCGGGCTGTACGTAGGCACAGTGCTTCCCTGTCTGTCGTCGGTGTTCTACCAGCCAGGCGAGCGGTCGAGTGATCCCGGCGGCCAGCGGAGACCCGGGACCCGTGGGACGACACGGTGTTACCCGCGACGTACCGCACGCCAACGGCCAAGACTACACGCATGTGTGTGTATTCAAGAAATCGGGACAGCGATGACGACTGGCGCACTCCTCGCAGGCCAGAGGCCTGCTGGTCGATGCCGAGTCGGTGACGACACGCTCCTCAACGACAGTCAGCACGCTTCCACCCTCATCCCCGGCATACAGCACGCTGCCCACCGTCATTCCCGGCATACAGCACGCTGCCCACCGTCATTCCCGGCATACAGCACGCTCCCCGCCCTCATTCCCGGCACGCAGCACGCTCCCCGCCCTCATTCCCGGCACGCAGCACGCTCCCCGCCCTCATTCCCGGCACGCTTTTGGCCGGGATCAGATGTGCATCGGCGGACCGTGGTCGATGACGCCGCGTGGGGTGGGGACCGAGTACTGCAGGTTGTCGATGCCCAACTGGGGGCATTCGGCCCCGTCGGCGGTCGCTCCGATGCCACGGGACCCCGGTCCGGCGACCGTCGGTGTGAGGGCGCAGCGCGGTGACGAATACGGGACGCCCGCGACCTGCTCGATCGCGGGCCAGGCGCCGAAGTCCGTCGTCGCCGACGCCCGGACCGAGTGCACGTCGAAGTCGGCAACTGCGTCGGCCGTTTGTGCGACGCCCGCGCCGGGAACGGCCGTGTGGGAGGCGCTCATGTCCGCATCGGGCGTCGCGAAGCCGATGTCACGTGTGCCGGCCGTGGCCGACCCCATGCCATCGGGCGCCGCCCGGCCTTCGGCGGAGCTGACGACCTCGCCGACCGGGTGCGCCACATGGTTCGCGGCGCCGTCCGGATGCAGCGCCATCGCGGCCAGGGCGACAGCGCCCACGATCGTCGGCGCCCCGAACAGGTTGTCCTTCACCTTGTGCCACAGCCTGCCCTGCTGGTCGTGGTCGTGGTGGTCGGGCTCGGGGGCCGCATGCGATCCCCGCCGCGAAGGATCACCGGGCTGGTTCTCGTTCGCGCGCCGCCCCAGTACGGTCGTCAGCTCGTCGGACGCGGTGCGCGGCGGCCCGCCGGTCTCGGCGGCAGTGTCCGGCAGCCCATCCGGTCCGCGGGTGACCCGCGTGGTCGGCTCCTCGTCAACCTCGCGCGCCGCGTGCCGCCCCACCCGGGGAGGCGAATCCGAATACCGTCGCACCGCATATGGCTGCTGCGGCGTCGGCTCCGGCTGGCGGCGCGTCGGCTGCGCTCCGAAAGTGCCGTGCTGTGGATCGACCGGGCGCCCGCCCGCGTGCCGCACCGTATCGCCCGCGACCGCCTGCGGTGTCCGCAGGCTGTGCCGCCCGCCCTCGGCGTCTCGCGTCGTCATCGTGGGCGAACCGGGCGAGGAGGTCATCCGACGACCCGACCCCGGATGTTCGCTGCTCATTTCCTGTCCCCCGGCGGAAGTGCCGGGCGCCGAGCTCGTCTGACGAGCCGGGCCCGGCCCGGAATTCCCCGGCTCGGCCCCACGTCCCCCACCGGGCCTGCCGGGCGCCGGAGGACCGGAACCGGGCGTATGCCCCTCCCGGCCGACCGCGCGTCCCGGCTCCTCGGCGGCGCCGTGCGCCCCACCCGAACCGGGTGGCTGTCGCTGTGTGGAATAGGACGGAACCTCGCCCGGCGCGGGATGGGGCGGGCGACCCCCGGGTCTGGGGGGCTCCGGGTCCGGATAGGGCTGTTCCTCGGCGTACTCGCTGTCGGTGACCAGCAGGTGTGCGGCGCCGAGGGCGAGCGCGTGCATCGGATGGTCCGCCACGCGTAGTCGGTGGCCGAGGTGGTTCTGGAAAGCCAGCCGCAGCGCATCGTTGAAGCACACGTTGCCGGTGAGCAGCACGGTGGAGGTGTCGGCGCTGATCGAGCGGGCCGCGGCCATCACCTCGATCACCACGTTGTCGGCGGAGTGGGCATCGCGAATGGCGTCGGGCGAAATCGGCACGCCGACCGATTCGGTGGGCTGCTCGTCGTCCCCGTGCACGGCGACCACCAGGCATACCCGGCCGTCGGAGTACACGCCGGTGGCGCCCGAACCGGCGAAACCCGGCTGTGGCGGACGGACCAGGCCGAGCGCGCGCACGTATCCGGACAGCGCCACCGACTCGGGTAGCGGTTCGGTTGCCACATCCAGCAGCTCGACGAGTCGGCAGTATTCGTCGATCTTCTCGTCCGGCCAGTCGTCGGGGAACGGCAGCGCGACGACCTCGGGCTTGCCGCGCAGGTACTTGCCCGTCGCGGCGAGCGGGTTGTACATGCGGGCCCGGAACACCAGATCCACCGGCCAGGTCGCCCCCGCGATCCGGATCTGCCGGTGACCCAGCACGTCGCGCACGTCGGAGATGGCAATGCCCAGGTCGGGCCGCTGCCGCTCGCCGCCCGCCGTGTGCAGACGACCGGACGCGTCCGCCAGCAGATACGCCGGCGGCGTGTATGTGCCTTCCACCTTGACCGGGCGGATCGGTGTGCCACCGCCGCCTGCGGCCACGGACACCACATCCCAGCCGAGATGTATTGCCCCAACTCGAGCCGTCACACGCATAAGTGTGCCTGCTGTGCCGACGACACGCGCGGGGCAGGTCCGAATCTCCACTCTGAACTGCGGTTTTGTGAGGTCATGCGGTCGTCTTCTTCAAACGCAGCCGCCACCAGGTCAGGGTCGACAGGACCGTCGTGATCACCAGCAGCATGGCGATATCCAACAGCCAGAAGCCCGGCTTGTGCTGCCACAGAGCGTCGGGCTGGGCGTTGGCGAACAGATAGCGCAGGTCCACCGTCGCGGCGCCGGAGGCGAAGCCCCAGCGCGACGGGAAGAGATAGGACAGCTGCTCCAGCACGATGCGGTCGGTCACCGGGATCATGCCGCCCGCCATCACCAGCTGGCACATGATCATCACGACCAGCAGCGGCATCACCTGCTCGTTGGACTTAGCGATCGTGGACAGCAGCAGGCCGATCACGACGCAGGCCACCGCCGTGAACGCCAGATCGAAGTACAGCTCGACGCTGCCCGACGGGATCAGCGCCCCCTTGCCCGGCGGATTCTTGCCCGCCAGCACGATCGCCACCAGCACCGCGGACTGCAGCAGCGCCGCGATGCCGAAGATGGCGACCTTCGCCAGCAGGTACGCCGAGGGCAGCAGGCCCACCGCTCGCTCGCGGAAGAAGATCGGGCGCTCGCCGACCAGATCGCGGACGGTCAGCGTCGACCCCATGAAGCAGGCGCCGAGGATGAGCACCACCAGCAGCTGCTGCGTCTCCCCGCCGCCGTCGAGGATGAAGGTGCCGTCGGGCAGCGGCACCGGGACGCCGGGCGCGAAGCCGTTCTCTCCCGGCACCACCAACGACAGTATGCCGAGCACGAACGGCAGGACCACCAGGAACGCCAGATAGCCGCGGTCGGCGAGGATCAGCCGCACCTGTCTTCTCGACAGGGTCGAGAACTGTTTCCAGCCACCGGATTTCGGTGGCTGCCCCACCACCCCGCGCGGCGCGACCGGCGGCGGAGGCGGCGCCACGGCGGCCTGGCGGGACCGATAGTTGGCGAAGGCGCCGTCCGGATCGGCCGCCACCCGGGCGAAGATATCGGCCCAGTCACTGGTGCCGAGGAAGTCGCCGACGGTGGCGGGATGGCCGCAGAAGGCGGTCTTGCCGCCGGGCGCCAGCAGCAGCACCTGGTCGCACATGTCCAGGCAGGCCACCGAGTGCGTGACGACGATGACCGTGCGCCCCGCGTCGGCCAGCTCGCGCAGCATGGTCATCACCTGCCGGTCCAGCGCCGGGTCCAGGCCCGAGGTGGGCTCGTCGAGCAGCAGCAGCGCCGGGCCGGTGAGCAGTTCCAGGGCCACCGAGGCGCGCTTGCGCTGACCGCCGGACAGCCGGTCGACGCGGGTGTCGGCGTGCTCGGTGAGCGAGAGTTCCTTCAGCACACCGTCGATCACCTGCTGGCGGTCGGCCTTGCTGGAGTCGGGCGGCAGCCGCAGCTCCGCGGCGAAGCCGAGCGCCTGGCGGACGGTGAGCTGGCGGTGCAGCACGTCGTCCTGCGGGACCATGCCGATCCGGCTGCGCATCGCCTCGTACTCGGCGTGCAGGTTGCGGCCCTCGAAGGTGACCACGCCCGCGGACGGATGCGTCGTTCCCGCAACGAGTTTCGACAGCGTCGACTTGCCCGCGCCGGAGGGGCCGATGAGCGCGGTCAGGGTGCCGCGACCGGCCTGCATGTTCACATCGATCAGCAGCTGCTTGTTGCCCTCGACGACGAAACCCACGCCGTGCACGTGCAATCCCTGCTCGGCGACGGGCTTGCGGCGGTGCTTCAGCGTGCCTTGCTGCACGACGAAGTCGACGTTGCCGATGGTGACGATGTCACGCTCGCGCAGCACCACCCGCTGCTCGCGGCGGCCGTTGACGAAGGTGCCGTTGGCCGAGCCCAGATCCTCGAGCACCAGGCCCTCGCCGCCCTTGGCCAGCCGGGCGTGCCGACGCGAGGCCAGCGGATCGTTGACGACGATCTGGTTGTCGCTGGTGCGGCCGATGGTCAGGCCGCCCGGTGGGATCCGGTCGGCGCGGGCGACGGGCGCGGTGGAGGCGCGGGCGCGCATCGGCGGCAGCGCGGAGCTGTCTGCCTTGGTGGTCATGTTGACGTTCGGCGCGGCCGGAACCGATTGCTGAGGTTGCGGATTGGGTCGGTGCGGCGGCGCCCCGGCCCGCCCCTGGGAAGGACCGGACGAATGATGCGGCGGGCCGCCGGGGCGCTGCGGCGGAGAGTTCGGGCGTTGCGGCGGAGTCTGCGGCCGCTGTGCCGGTGGCTGCCCCCGCGACGGCGCGGGCCGCTGCGGCGGCGGTGCCGGGCGCGCGAAATCGGGAACCAGATGCAGCAGCGGACCGCTGACCGCATCCCCCAGCCGGACCAGCGTCGGCCGTTCGATCGGCACCGGCCCCGTCAGCCGCTGCGCGTCCACGAACACGCCGTTGGTACTTCCGTTGTCGCTGAGTAACCAGCTATTACCCTGCCAAACGAGTGTCGCGTGCACACGGGAAACCAGCGGACTGTCGACGAACAGCGTCACCTCCGGCGCACGGCCCATGGTGATCTGTTGATGGGTGTCGAAGACACGATCGGTTCCCTCATGGCGCACGGTGATCTTCTGCGCCCCCGGTGATGACATGTGCCGGATACTATTCGATGGCCCGGACATCGGTGGGGCTCGAAGCTGCCCTCTATTACCCTGTACCGGCGACCGAGACCGATATGTGACCGGCCCCGGGGAGGGAGTGGATGTGGCGAGACGCCGGGTGATCACGGCGCTGGCCGTCTGGGCACTGGTGACCACGCTGCTCACCGGTTGCGCCATGACCACCGACGGCCGGGCGGTGTCGATCTACGACGACCCGTTCAAGGTGGCCGGACTTCCCACCACCGACGGGCCGAGCGGTCCGCGCCAGGGCGTCCCCGACACGCCGATGAGCGCTGTCGGCGGCGACAACGGCGAGATCGACAAGCTGGCGCTGAACGCCCTCGACGATATCCAAAACTATTGGCAGGGCGAGTACCACAACGAGTTCGAGGGCCAGTTCGCCCCGGTCACCAAGTTCCACTCCTGGAGCGCCAAGGCGCCGAAGACCCAGGAGGGCGAGTTCTGCAAGGAGACCACTTACCGCCTGGTGAACGCCGCCTACTGCCGTCTGGACAACTCGGTCGGCTGGGACCGCGGCGTGCTGCTGCCGATGATGCAGGACAGTTTCGGGAAGATGGCGGTGGTGATGGTGCTGGCCCATGAGTACGGGCACGCCATCCAGACCATGGCGCGCATGGTCGGCCCCAAGGATCCGGTCCTGGTCAAGGAGCAGCAGGCCGATTGTTTCGCGGGGGCGTTCATGCGGCACGTGGCCGAGGACAAGGCGCCGCACTTCACGATCAACACCTCCGAGGGCCTCAACAACGTGCTGGCCGCGACGGTGGCGATCCGCGACGCCAACCCGGAGGATCCGGAGGCCGTACACGGCTCGGCGTTCGAGCGCGTCACCGCCGTGCAGATCGGCTTCACCGACGGGCCCAAGGGCTGCAAGTCGATCGATATGAAGGACGTCAACCAGCGCCGGAAGAATCTGCCGCAGTCCTACAGCCAGTACGACGACAATCAGGGCGAACTGCGGATCACCAAGGAAAACCTCACCGAGCTGAGCAAGGCGATGTCGTCGATCATGCCGGTGCCGCACGCCCCGGCCTACGACTATCACGGCGCCCAGCTGAACTGCCGCAACGGCGCCGACACCGTGCCCGTCACCTACTGCCCCGCGACCAACACCATCGGCACCGACGTGCCCGCCCTCGCCGAGCGCGGCGTCGCGAACACCGAAGAGCAGGACGGCTTTCCGACCCGCGTCGGCGGCGACTACAACGCCTACGTGGTGTTCGTGTCGCGCTATGCGCTCGCGGTGCAGAACAACGCCCGCCAGGCCCTCACCGGCGCCAAGACCGGTCTGCGGGCCGCCTGTCTGTCCGGGGTGATCACCGCGCGGCTCGCCGACGAGAACCGTTCCCCCACCCAGGGCGATATCGCCCTGTCCCCCGGCGATCTCGACAAGGCGGTATCGGGCCTGCTCACCGATGGCCTGGCCGCCAGCGACGTCGAGGGCAACACGGTTCCCAGCGGCTTCTCCCGCGTGGACGCCTTCCGGGCGGGCGTCCTCGGCAACCAGCAAACCTGCGAATCCCGCTACTCCTGATCCCCGCATCTCTCTCGGCGCGACAAGTGGGCGAGCGTGTAGGAGTTGATCCCAGGACTCCGTGGGAGGCACGACCGTGAGCGAGCCGGCGACGGATGTACCCGAGCAATCGATTCCCGTGCGGCGGCGTGGGCCCGTGCTGTGGCTGCCGGTCGCAGCTGGTCTGCCTCGTCGTGGGCGCGCTGGTGCTGCCGGGGGCGCTGATCTACCCGACTGCGCTGGTCGATCCTCGGGCCGGGCGGCACGCATCGAAGCGCTCTCCACCGCGCACGGTTGACCAGGCCCGCACCGCGGGGCATTGTTGGGCGATGAGTGGCGAGGAGACGCGCCGGGGCGTGACGCTGACCAATCTCGACAAGCCGTTGTTCGACGGCGCGGACGCCACCAAGCGCGACCTCGTCGACTACCTCGAGTTCGTCGGCGACCGCATGGTGCGCGGGCTGCGCGACCGGCCGCTCTCGGTGGTGCGCATCCGGCCCGGGCAGGAGCCGTTCATGCAGAAGAATCTGCCCAAGTACACCCCGGAGTGGGTGGCGCGGGTGACCATGTGGGCCGAGAGTTCGCGGCGCGAGGTGACCTACGCCCTCTGCGACGACGTCCGCACACTGCTGTGGTTCGGCAATCAGCGTGCGATCGAATACCACCCCCTGCTGCTGCTCGCCGACCACACCGCCGGACCCACCCACCTCGTGCTCGACCTCGATCCCCCGTCCGGCCAACACTTCCGGCAGGCCGTGGCGGCCGCCCGCCTGATCCGGGAGGCCCTGGGCAACGACGGCTTGGCGGGCGCGGTGAAGACCAGCGGCGCCAAGGGCCTGCACGTCTTCGTACCGATCGAACCGGGTATCGCGATCGAGGACGCCGCGGCCGCCACGCGCGCCGTCGCCGCCCGCGCCGAGCGGATCGACCCGGGCCTGGCCACCACCGCGTTCATCCGAGAGGACCGCGGCGGCAAGGTCTTCCTCGATTCCACGCGATCCGGCGGAGCCACCGTGGTCGCGGCCTACAGCCCGCGCGTCCGCCCTGGGACGCCGGTGTCGTTCCCGCTGTCGTGGGCCGAACTCGACGACGTCGTTCCCGGGGATTTCACGATCCGCACGGCGGCAGCGCAACTCACCGATCGCGACCCGTGGCGCCACGAGATGCCCGCGCCGCAGGCGCTTCCGGCCGACCTGGTCGAGGAGGGTCACACCATTCCTGTCGCGCGCGTGCAGGCCATGCACGAGGGCAAGCGCCGCGCCCGCGCGCGACGTGCCGCCGAGGATGCCTGACCCCCAACTAATCCGATGACCAGTATGTATTCGGGCTTATTAAAAACCTTGCATCACGGTTTGGGTGACTATTTACTGGGTAATTGCCATATCGTGCGCGAGCATCGCCCGCCAGAACTGGCGGAGCGCAACCACGAGGAGCGCGGCATGTTCGATATTGCCAACCGTCGGGCCAGGCTCGATGAGGATACGCAACGCATCACACCACTGCCGGTCGACGGCGAATCCGACAGCGCACAACGCGTCGGGGAATTCCGCACGGAACCGGCAATTCACTCATCGGAGACGGCTGAAAAGCTGTTGACTTAGCTACGTCTCACCGATGTCGGGTCAAATGACCTTCGCAGAAGTATGTTTATAACGCGGAATTCCGGCCGTTCCACGACGGCCGGTGGTTCGCGGTTGCCAGCACATGAATAGTTCCCTACTACCGGAGGGCAGTGCGGTGAATGCTGAGAAGGCCCGAAGCCTGCAGCACCGACCGTGAAAGAATCAGCACAGCCGTCGCCTGCAGCAGAGGCGGATCTCTGGCTGGCGCAATATCGCGATTGTGGCTGTGAACCACTGGGATTGACGCCGGACAAAGCTCGATTCGTGCGCACGGTGCACGCCGGCCATGGTCCCGGATGCCACCAATACCTGGCCGCTGCGGCCTTTTTGAGCACAGTGGTCGAAGCAGCGAACGATTCGGTCACAACTCCACACCATCGAGGAGGCAGTACCATGAGCAGTACCCCGTCCGGCACGGATTCGATCCTTCATCAGCTCCGCGGATCCGGCTCGCCGCTGCACATCGTGATGGTCGCACCCCCCTACTTCGAGGTACCACCCGCCGGTTACGGCGGTGTCGAAGCTGTGGTCGCCCAACTCGCCGATGCGCTCGTCGACTGCGGACACCGGGTCACGCTGCTGGGTGCGGGCCGTTCCGGGACCAAGGCCAATTTCGTGCGAGTGTGGGACGACATTCTCGCGGACCGGCTCGGCGATCCGTTCCCCGAGGTCCTGAATGCACTCAAGGTGCGCCGCATCATCACCGAGATCGCACAGCACGACCGAATAGACATCGTGCACGACCACACCTTCGCGGGACCGCTGAATGCTCCGATGTACAAGGAACTCGGCATACCGTCGGTGGTGACCGTGCACGGCCCGGTCGACGGTGATGCGGGGGAATACTACCGAGCGCTGGGCGATACGGCCCACCTGGTCGCCATCAGCGACCGGCAGCGTTCGCTGGCGACCGAGCTGAATTGGCTTGGGCGCGTGTACAATTCGATTCGGCCGAGCGAGTTCCCATTCCAGGCCGAAAAGCAGAATTTCGCACTCTTCTTGGGCCGCTACGCATCCTACAAGGGGCCAGACCTGGCACTGGAAGCGGCGCATGCCGCGGATATTCCACTGGTCCTCGCGGCCAAAATGAATGAGCCACCAGAAAAGGCCTATTTCGAACGGTCGGTACGTCCTTTGCTGTCCGATCGCGACGTCGTATTCGGCGAGGCGGATGCGGTTGCCAAGAAGCTGCTGCTTTCCCAGGCGCGCTGCTTGCTGTTCCCGATTCGCTGGGAAGAACCGTTCGGCATCGTGATGATCGAGGCCATGGTCTGCGGCACCCCGGTGGTGGCGCTGCGCGGCGGCGCGGTCGCCGAGGTCATCGAGGACGGTGTCACCGGCATCATCTGCGACGACCCCGCCGAGCTCCCGGCCGCGATCGCCAAGGCCGGGGACATCGATCCGGTCGCATGCCGTCGCCGCGTCATGGACCGCTTCTCGACCGAGCACCTGGGCGCCGGTTACGAGGCTGTCTACTACGCCGCCCTCGACTCGGCGGAACTGCCGCGGATTCCCGCCGCCCCCGCCGGTCGGCGGCGCGGCCGCACCCTCTCGGTAGCCAGTAACGGCTGAAACCGAAGGTAATTCGGCGCCAACCGATTACCGCTGTTCGACGCGCCCGAGCCGGTTGCCCGGCTCGGGCGCGCTCAGTGCTCCAGCCCGCCGAGGCGTCCTTCCAGCACCAGCAGCAGGTCGCCGAGTATCGCCGCCAGTTCCGCGCGTGCACCGGCCGGAAGGCCCGACAGCAAGTTGTGCTCATAGGAAAGCTGTTGCGGCAGTACGCGATCCACCAGTCCTCGGCCCGCATCGGTGAGGCCGAGATGCGCGACGCGGCGATCACGGGCGTCGATGCGACGCGACACCAGGTCGCGATCCTCCAGTCCCCGAACGCGTTTGGTGACCGCGGCGGGCGAGGCGAAGGTCTCGCGGGCGAGGCGGCCCGGAGTCAGCTCGGCGCCGACCCGGCGCAGCGCGCACAGGATGTCGAATTCGGGCCGGGTCAGGTCGGCCTGCCCCAGCGGCGCATCCGTCACCTGCTGCAGCAGCGCCGCGCACCGGTTGATGCGCCCGATGACAGCCACCGGTTCGGTGTCGAGGCCGGGATGCACGCTCGCCCACTGCCGCAGCACCCCCGCCACCGCATCCTCCGACGGTCTACGCGTATCACCCCCCGGCACAATCACACCGCCGCGGCCCTGCTCCTCAGCTACCGACATGCGACCGCCATCCCTGCCGACAAGGCATCAACCATCGGTTTCCCACGGCCACCGTACCAACGCCCAGCGATATGGCGAGACACCGATCCACCGCTCCCGACACCACCCGCCGACCCACACCATCGGCCCTCATCGGACGGCCACCGGGCGGAGCGACAGCTCGGCGAGCAGTCGATGGCCCGTGCGCTCGGTCGCGACGACCCGCTCCTGGGGCACCGGGGCGCTCCACCACTCGCCCGACGCGGTGTCGGCGGCCTCGCGCAACTCGATGAGCGCCGCTGCCAGTCGTGCCCGCGCCTCGGCCCGATCGTTCGGAGTATGGACCATGGCGGCGTGGACCGTGCGCAGCGCGGCATCGACCCGACCGGTGACCCGCCGGTTCGGGATCGCGAAGCAGACCAGCATGCCGACCGCGGCGCCCACGCAGGTGTCGAGCCATCGGTCGGCGACCAGCTCCCGGGCCGGGTGCCGGAGGGCGAACTCGGTCATCACCAGCGCCATCGGCGTGACGAACACCGTGGCCAAGGCGTAGTTGCGGGAGATGGTCGCCTCCACCACCAGCTGGCACGCGAGCGCAACCACGACGAGGACCACCGCGCTGCGCAGCAGCGGCACGAGCGCGGTGAACAGCAGCACGCCGCCGAGATTGCCCAGCACACGCTGCACCGCGCGCTGCCACGTCAGCGCCGTATTCGCGACATACACGGCCGCCGCCGTCACCACGGCCCAGTACGGCCGGTCCACGCCCAGCGCCATCGACGTCCACCCCGCCGCGGCACTGCCGACCGCGACCCGCGCCCCGATCGGGAACAGCGGCGAAGAAGGTGCGAAAGCCTTTGCCACCCGGCGTAATCCACGTTCCCGACGATCGGCGGCCCGCTCCACCGCCAGTCCGAGCACCTCCGCATCCTCCGCCGCGACCCGATCCACCACCGGCACCGGAAGCCCACCCCGCAACGCACGAGCCCACGCCTGCAACACCTCGCCCGGACTCGAGTGCGACGCCCCAGCCCGCGAGCCGGTACCACGTCCAGGAACATCCGTGCGGAGCCGCCCCTCGTCATCCCGGCGTGCGGCCAGGTTCCGGCCGAAAACACGCCGGAACGACAGAGGGAATACCGATGCACCCTTCCCGGACGTACCACCGCCCGCCCCGGCTCGGCCGGATCGCGGCGGTGGCACAGCACCCGAAGCCTCGAGCGCGGCAGCACGGTCCGGGCGTGGCGACGTAGGCCGCGAACTGTGGGGTGCGGCGGCTCGGTCCGATGGTGATGCGGAGGTGCTGGGACTTTCGGGAGGATGGGAGTGAGCGGCTGCGGCCAGTGATTCGGCTCGGACCACCAGGTGTGCGAGGGCCTCGAGTTCCGCTGCGCGTGGCGGGGTGTGCGCGGGCGCCAGGCGCAGCGCTTGCCAGGCCGCTTGTACGGCCGCGGCGGTTTCGTGGCACAGGCGGGTGGTCGCCGCGTCGTCGGCCGCGAGCAGGCGGGCCGTCGACTCGAGGGCGCGGGCCACGGCTCGGCGCTCCGGCCCGTGCGGGCGAAACAGGCTGGGCGCCAGGCACACCAGCCACGCCAGCACTCCCCCCGCCAGGACCAGCGTCAGGTGCCAGGGCAGGTCGGTCAGGCGGGTCGGCAGGAATGCGGCGGTGGCGGTGACGAAGGTGAGGATGACATTCCCGGGCGGACCGATCCGCGTCGCATCGCATACGACCTTGAACACCCCGGCGAGCAGCGCGATGACCGCCACCCGGACGGCCGCCGATTCGGTCAGCGCCGCCGTGGCCAGCGCGACCCCGGTACCGGCGACCATTCCGGCCACCACCCACGCCAGGGCGCGCGCCCGCGCCGCGTACGGCAGCCCGTGCGCGTACAGCGCGCACAGCCCGCCCGCGCAGGTGTAGAACGCCAGCTCCAGATGACCGACGGCGAGCAGCGCCACCTCCGGCACACCGATCGCGATCAGCGCGCTGAGCGCCGACCAGCGCCACGTGTCGGCCACCGGCCGCAGCCGGAAGATGCCCCGCAGCGGCATCGTCCGGCGCGCGCGACGGTACCCGCGCAGGGCAGGGCCGTATCGCTGAGCAGGGGATGACACAGCAAAAGCTTAACATATGTTTTACTTAGAAAACTTCTCGAAAGCGGGCGCACCAGCGACTCCACCCCAAACGGACGCACCGACATCTGTGCCGAATCACAAGAATTGCACAGGGAAACCCTCAGGCGTTATTTTTTATTCAACTATCAGGCGATTGATATTGCGGGCAATTTCGCTGATTTTCATCCCGGGTTTCGGCCCGCGAGCTACTTACGTAATACCGATTGCCGGTACGCCCGCGGGCTCATACCGCGCCAGCGCGTGAAGGCGTGGGTGAAGTTCGCGGTTTCGGCGTAGCCGAGTCGGCGCGCCACATCCTCCACCGTCGCCGATGTGCGCAACAGTTCGGCCGCCTTGATCTCGCGCACATTGTTGAGCAGGCCGCGGAAGGTGACACCCTCATCGGCCAGCCGGCGGCGCAGCGTGCGCACGGTGACGTGCAACTCCACGGCAACCTCGGCCATCGACGGCATCCGATCCGGATCGCTCAGCAGCCGCTCCCGCACCTTCGCCGTCAAACGCCAACCCGCTCCGAGCAATTGCCGGAAGGCCTCCCGGCACTGCCGTTCGAGCGCCGATGCGGTACGCGGATCCGCTTGCGGCATAGGATGATCCAGGAACGACCGCGGCAGGACCACTAGGTTCCTGGGCTGTTCGAAGGCGATCGGATGCCGATCGAACGGGGTGATGGCCGACAGCTCCTCACCGCGCTCGGCGGAGATCTGCATCTCGACGCCGAGGACCGGGATCTCCACATCGAGCAACTCTCCGGCCATGAAGATGTACGCCACCTCGCGCTCGACGAAGAACGCGCGCACATCCTCGGGAATCGCGTCGCCGTCGACCACGATCGCCACCTCGTCGCCGCGGTCTTCCAGGGCGTAGCGCGCGGCGACGGAGACCAGGTCCTGGTAGCGGATGGTGATCCCGAGGACATCCCCGGCCGTGGCGCTGACCAGGGCGGCCAGGCCCACCATGCCGCCGTTGCCGATGGTGGCGTGCCGGGCGGTCTGCGCTCCCAGACCGGGAAGGTCACCGAGATGGCCGAGCAGATTTCGCGCCACAGCGAATTCCTGGTCCGGCCAGATTTGCGCATTCTCGTCGGCGAGCTCGCCGGAGGTTATTCCGCTGCCCTCCAATAACAATGTTTCATCCAGCCCGTGTGCCTGTCCGACACTGACCATCATCCGCACGCTGACGCTGCTGTGGGGTAGCACGCCGCGCGGACCACCAAAGGAAACCACTGTCCGAAATTACCAACATTCCGTCCCGTCGGCACATTCTTTCGGACAGAAACGCCCAATACTCTCGATCAGACCGGCGTCGGCGCACCCCACACGACGCCCTCCGGTGTTCCAGGATCGAAGAAGAGGCCTCCGACGTGGACATGTTCAGTACCTGCTGGATCGAACCCCTCCAGCTCACCCCGCAAAAAGCCCACGCCATCATGCAGATGCACCTGTCCTGCCGGACCGAGGAGTGCCCGAGACGGCGGGCCGCGGTCCGGACCTTGGTCGAGGCCGGACACCTGGTTCCCGACTCCTCCCGCGTCCGGTGAGCCCGTGCGCCCGGCCCACCCTGCTCAGCCGAGCGGGCGCCAGCCCCACGACATCTCGGCGACCAGCGGTGCGTCCGGTGAGACCACCCGCGGCGCGGTGTTCAGCCCGTTCGGCGGGCCCGACTGCGGCTCGACGCACACCGTGTCGGTGGGGAGGTCGTACACCACCACCCACCGCAGCGGGCTGCGTACGGTCAGTTCGAGACTTCCCGGCCAGGTGAGTGCGACCAGCACACCGTCGGGCATCCCGAAGCAGTCGTCCCACGGGCCCGGCAGCGGGGTGATGCGGTTGCCGTCGGGCAGGTAGTCCGGGCCGCGCTTCTCCTGCCACGCCGGGGCGAAGTCGATCTCGACCGCGGTGCCCTCGAGTCCGAGGCGCCGTTCGAACCACGGATGCCAACCGACCTGCGCGGGAAAGGATTCCGACGCCGATTCGACGCTCATGCGGAACGTGGCCGATTCGCCGGTCAGCGCGAACGACTGAATGACCCGCCCGGCGAACGGCCAGGGCTCCCGAAGCTCCTGGGCGAGAACAACTTCGGCCTCCGTGCGCCGCACCACCTCCCACGGGTGGTCGCGCACCGTGCCGTGGATGGCGTGCGGTTCGGCATTGCGGGGCAACTGGTAGGCGCGCCCCTCCCAGCGCAGGACGCCGTCGCGCATGCGCCCGCACCAGGGCGCCATCGGAAAGCTGCCGAAGCGTGCGCCGGTGCGCAACACCTCGAGATCACCGATCCGGAAGCGCGCGATACGACCGGTGGCCGCATCGACCACCATCCGGGCCGCGCCCGCAACCAGTTCCACGCCCTCGTCAGCCACCCTCGACACCTCACCTCGCGTCACCCGCCCAGCATGTCACACCCAACCAGCGCTTTCCCGCACCCCTGGTGCACTCTCGCACCCGCTCCAGCACGTGTGGGGGGTGCGTGGTCGTGCGCGGAGTGCGTGAATTTCAGCTACCGGCCCAAGCGGTGGTCCAGGCGCGGGCGATGCGGGTGGCGCGGGCGGAGGGCATGCGATCGGGTTCGGTGAGGATCGCGATGGTGACGCCGTCCAGGAGGCCGAGGAGTTCGGCGGCGGCGTCGGCGGCATCGTCGGCGCGCGACGGGTTGACCGCGGCGAGAGTGCGGGCGAGCAGGCCCTCGATAGCGCTCCACTGCCCGCGGTGCAGGGCGGCGATCTCCGGATCGTGCGCGGCGCGGGCGACCAGCGCGAGCCAGACGCGCGCGAGGACGTCGTCGGGGCCCGGAGCGATGAGCAGGTCGACCAAGCGGGCCAGGCGCTCCCGGGGCGGCAGGCCGACGGCGTTCGAGGCCGCGAAACGGCGGGCCGCCTCGTCGCGGACGTGCTCCCAGACCCGTTGCAGTAGATCGTTTTTCGTCGAGAAGTAGTACTGCACCGTGCCGATCGAGACCCGGGCGCGCGCGGCCAGGGTGCGGATGCTGACACCCTCGATACCGTCCTCGGCGATCACCTCGGCCAGCCGGTCGAGCAGTTCGCGGCGCCGGTCGATCGTCTCGGCGGTCGGCACCGCTTTCCTGGCGCCCATCAGGCCGACTCCTCTCGCGCCGATTGCGCACCTGATCGTAGTGCCAGCTGCCGCTCACGACCCCGCCGCACCATGGTCGCCGGGACGCGCACCGACGGCGCTCTGCCCCACCGATGCCTCGGCGCCGGCGGTTGGTTCCCTATTCCCCCGCGGCGCGGCGGATTTCGCCACCGGCGGCGCGGTTACGGGTGGCGCGGGCGGCGGCCGCGTCGAAGGGCTCCAGATGATCGAACGCGGCGTCCTCGTCATCGATGTCCAGCACCACGGCGCGGCGGCGCAGGACGCGGGCGGCATCGCGGTCGAGCGCCTCGTCCTCGTGGCGCGCCGGGCCGGGCTCGGCGTCCTCGGGACGCCGGCGGCCCCGCGACAGGCGCGCGGCGCGGCGACGGCGGATCTCCTCCTCCATATGCACCTGGCGGCGCAGGTAGATCAGGTACGCGGCGAGCGCCCCGACCGACAGCGCACACCCCCACCACAGCATCGGCGCCACGGCGAAGGCGAACGCGCCGAACATGAGCGCGCTCAGCGCCAGACCGAGGGCGGCGCGCTGCCGGAACCGGTAGCGGGCGCGGCGGGCGATCGCGTCGGACTCCGGGTCGTAGCCGCCGCGGCCGCGGCGGGTCGGCACGAAATCCTCGTCGGCGGAATCGGATTCGTCGATCTCGGGCAACAGCGCCGGGTCGGTGGCCGAGCGGGCCGGAGGGATGCGGGCCATCGCCGGGGAAGGTTGCTCGGCGTCGTACTCGGCGTCGTCGTGCACGTCGTCGGTTGCCGCGCCGTCGATCTCGGCATCGCTGATCTCGTCGTCGAAGTCGGCGTCCACCTCGGCGTCATCGATCTCGGCGTCGAGGATTTCACTGTCGGTATCGGCCGCTACCGGCTCGTCCGGATCGCGGTCGCGGGCGGTCTCGTCGTCGCGCTCGGTGACGGACTCATCGGCCGATGTCGTCATCCGATCCTCCGCATCATCGCCGTGGGAAAGCTTTCTGTGCACGCGGGTCGGCACCCAATCCGGGTCGGACTCGTGCCCGGCCGCCGGTCCCTTCTTCATGCGCCGCCTGGTGCCGCCGCGGTGCAGCACCCGGGTGGCCAGCGCGGCATCGGTCGTGCGCCGGATGCGCGGATGCCGGTCGGCGAGCATCGGGAACAGCACGAAGACCCAGAGCACGACCAGGCCGACCCACAAGATCGAATTCGGCATCGCGCTCGCACCTCCGTCCCCGCCTGGCTGATATCCCTTCGACGGTTTTCACCTCATCACCGGCGCAGCGTCCCGCCGCCGCGCCGGTCGCACCGCCGCCTCGTCGGGTCACTTCGCAGGCTCCCTTCCGGTAGCGCAGGACGCACCACCGACGTCCGTAGGCTAGTGCCGCGCCCCAGGAATATCCCGCAGGCGCGCCGCCCACACCCGTCACACGAGTAACATTCAGGACAACGTCGCTCGGCCCGCGCGGACCAGGCGTTCGACCACAGTGCCGGAGATTTCCTCGGTGGTCATCGCTACCAGCAGGTGGTCGCGCCAGGAGCCGTCCACGTCCAGGTAGCGGCGGAGCAGGCCCTCCTCGCGAAAGCCGACGTTGCGGAGCACGGCCTGGCTGGCCAGGTTCTCGGGGCGCACGGTCGCCTCCACTCGGTGCAGCCCGACCGGGCCGAAACAGTGGTCCAGGCCCATTGCCAGGGCGGCGGTGGCCACGCCCTGCCCGCCGACGTCCTTGGCGACCCAGTAGCCGATCCAGGCCGAGCGCAGGGCGCCGCGCACGATGTTGCCGACCGTCAGCTGGCCGGAGAACGACCCGTCGACCTCGATCACCAGCGGAATCATCGCCCCGCGGCGGGCTTCCGCCTTCAGGCTCGACCACAGCGAGGGCCAGTTGGACGGATGGTTGCGGGCCTCCCACGAACCGCGGCCGGTCGGCTCCCACGGCTCCAGGTGGTCGCGGTCGCGGACCCGGATCCGCGCCCACGCGGCGGCATCACGCAGGCGGATAGGCCGCAACGTGACCTGACCCGCGACCACCCGCACGGGACCCAGATGGGCGGGCCAGCCCGGGTGCTGAGCGGCCCGGAACACGTTCATGTCCACATCTCACCCGCGCTGGGCGAGAAAGGCGACCGGAACCTCGTCACCGGTGCGCACCTCGGTGACATCCGGTTCCAGCACGATCAGGCTGTTCGCCTCCGCCAGCGTGGACAGCAGATGCGACGAGCCGTTGCCGCCCAGCGGCTGCACGAGATACTCACCGGTCCGCTCATCGCGCATCAGTTGCGCCCGCAAATAACCGCGCCGACCGGGCATCGACACGATCGGCATGATGGTGCGCGCCCGCACCACCCGCCGCATCGGATGGCGCCGGCCCAGCGCGATCCGGATCAGCGGCCGCACCATCACCTCGAAGACCACCAGTGCGCCAACGGGATTCGACGGCAGCAGGAAGGTCGGCACCTCGTCGCGGCCCAGCCGCCCGAAACCCTGCACCGAACCCGGATGCATGGCGACCCGGGCGATCTCCAGTTCCCCCAGGCCCGCCAGCGACTCCCGAATCTGCTCGGAGGCCCAGCCGCCGACCGCACCGGCGATCACGACCACCTCGGAGCGCACCAGTTGCCCCTCCACCACATCGCGCAGCCGCCGGGGGTCGGCGCTGACGATGCCCACGCGGTTCACATCGGCCCCGGCGTCGCGGGCCGCGGCGGCCAGCGCGTAGGAGTTCACGTCGTAGACCTGGCCGGGGCCGGGCGTGCGATCGATGTCGACCAGTTCCCCGCCGATCGAGATCACCGACAGCCGCGGCCGCGGATGCACCAGCACCTTGTCGCGGCCCACCGCGGCCAGCAACCCCACCTGCGCGGCGCCGATGATGGTGCCCGCCCGGACCGCGATATCGCCCGGCTGCACATCGTCGCCGATGCGGCGCACGTAATCCCCCGAGCGCACGGGCTCGTACACCTTGATCCGGGCCCGCCCGCCGTCGGTGAAGTCCAGCGGCAGCACCGCGTCGGCCAGCGTCGGCAGCGGCGCGCCGGTGTCGACCCGCACGGTCTGGCGCGGTTGCAGGCGGATCGGCTGCCGCGACCCCGCGGCCACCTCGCCGACGACCGGCAGCGTCAGATCGATCGGATCGCCGCCCTCGTCGCGGATGTCGGCGCCGGCGCCCTGCACATCCACGCTGCGCACCGCGTATCCGTCGATCGCCGCCTGGTCGAACCCGGGTAACGGCCGCTCGGTGACGACATCCTCAGCACACAACAGACCCTGGGCCTCGGAGATCGCGACCCGGACGGGCCGCGGGGCGACGGCCGCCGCGGTCACCTTGATCTGCTGGTCCTCAACCGAGCGCATGCAGCCCTTCCCTCATATGTCCGGCGTCCCTCGACCCCGCACGACGAGAATCCGGGCTGCCCCGTCACTCGGACGAGGTCAGCTGCGGATTCCAGTCGGGAGCGAGCCGACGCTCCAGCCACTCACGCAGCGCGGGGCCGTATTCGTCTCGCTCCAAAGCGAAATCGACCGCAGCACGAAGATAACCGCCCGGGTTGCCCAGGTCGTGGCGCGACCCACGGTGCACCACAACATGAACCGGGTGGCCCTCGTCGATCAGCAGCGAGATCGCGTCGGTGAGTTGCAGCTCACCGCCCGCGCCGGGCTCGATCCGGCGCAGCACGTCGAAGATCGCGCGATCGAGCAGATAGCGTCCGGCCGCCGCATAGGTCGACGGCGCGTCGGCCAGCTCGGGCTTCTCCACCATGCCCTTGACGCGCAACACATTCGGATTCGCCGCATCGGGCACCGTGGCCACGTCGAAGACGCCGTAGGCGCTCACCTGGTCCTTGGGCACATCGATGGCGCACAGCACCGAACCGCCGCGCTTGCGCCGCACCCGGGCCATCACCTCGAGCACGCCGCTGGGCAGGACCAGGTCGTCGGGCAGCAGCACGGCGAGCGCGTCCTCGTCCGCGTCGAGTACCTGCTCGGCCTGGGCCACCGCGTGGCCGAGCCCCAGCGGCTCCTCCTGTACCACCGACGTCACGTCCAGCAAGCCCGGCGCCTTGCGCACCTTCTCCAGCAGGTGGAACTTGCCCCGCTCCTCGAGGGTGCTCTCCAACATCAGGTCCTCGACGAAATGCGCGACCACTCCGTCCTTGCCGGGCGAGGTCACGATCACCAGACGACCGGCGCCGGAATCGGCGGCCTCGGCCGCGACCAGCTCGATGCCGGGCGTGTCCACCACCGGCAGCAATTCCTTCGGCACCGTCTTGGTCGCGGGCAGAAATCGCGTCCCGAGTCCGGCCGCGGGCACCACCGCCGTGCGGAAACAGGCCTGCGAGGGCTGCAAACCACCGTCACTCATAAGCGCACACCCTATCCATGCAGTCGTCGGCCGATGCGGCCCCGCAGCGGCCTCGCGTCCCCGAGAGCCTAAGGGGCAATTCGGTGGGGAGCGCGTCGAACCTGGTGCGCGGGATCCGCTGTCGTACCACGCCAGCCGGTGGACCGGCCGCGGTGGCCGCACGTGGGCCACGCCGGGCTCCCGCACATCGAGCAACCCTCCGCGCGCCCCTAGGCGTTCGAAGTTGGTTGGGTTAATACCCGCCGACCTGCGACGAAAACATATTTCGGCGCGAGCTGGGCACATCGTCACGTTTGCCCGGCCGAGCGGTCAGGCCGGTTGCGCGACGGTTGGCGCCCGGGCCGGGTCGGGGCAACCGCGGATCCCGCCCGGGCGCGAGTCCATGGCCGAGCTTCCGGGCCCCGGTTCGGCGAACCGGCCGAAACCGCGACGTTCGGCCTCGTGGCGGCGCCCGGAACGCGCTGCTTAAGGTGACCGATGTGCAGGAACCCGGCTCGTGGGACAAACAGGCGTGGCGTGCGGAACTGCTGGCGCGCCGCGCGGCGGTGGAACCGGCTGTGCGCGAGGTCGAGTCGGCCGCGCTGACCGCAGCCGTCGCGCACCTGGGCGCGCGGTGGCCCGGAACCGAGTGGATCGCCGCCTACGTGCCGATTCGCGGCGAACCCGGGTCGACGGCGATGCTCGACGCGCTGCGTGCCACCGGATCTCGCGTCCTGCTGCCGGTGACCGGGCCGCCGGGCCCCCTGGACTGGGCCGAATACAGCGGCGCGGACTCGCTGCGGCCCGCCCGCTTCGGGCTGCTGGAGCCCACCGGCGTCCGAATGTCGCCCGCCGCAATCGAATCGGCCGCGGTGATTCTGGTCCCGGCACTCGCCGTGGACCGCCGCGGTGTCCGGCTGGGCCGCGGCGCGGGCTACTACGACCGCACCCTGCCCGCGGCCGACCCCGCCGCCGCGCTGATCGCGGTCGTGCGGGACGATGAGCTGGTACAACGACTGCCCGAGGAATCGCACGATCGGCGCATGGGCTGGGCGCTGACCCCCGGCGGCGGACTGCGCCGATTGGGTGGCCGGTCGGACGGGAATTAATGTCGAATTGGCTATGTTGGCACTGTCGGCTGTAGAGTGCTAAGCGGCAGAGACTGTGGAGGTTCGCAAGTGCCTACTTACTCGTATCAGTGCACGCAGTGCGGCGATAAGTTCGACATCGTTCAGTCGTTCTCCGACGACGCCCTGACCACCTGCGAGAAGTGCAGCGGTAAGTTGCGCAAGCTCTTCAACTCGGTCGGCATCGTGTTCAAGGGCAGCGGCTTCTATCGCACCGACAGCCGCAACGGCTCATCGACGGCGAGCGAGCCCGCCAAGGCCAAGGAGTCCTCCTCGTCGAGTTCGGAATCGTCGAGCGGCTCCTCCGCCGCCGCGACCTCCAGCAGCTCCAGCTCCGCCAAGACCGATTCGGCCGCCTGATCCGGCGCCCTCCGGCGGGCGAGTTGTCCACAGCCGCATCGTTATCCACAGCCGCATCGTTATCCACAGCCCGGCGATGACCAGCTGATTTCCGGTAGGCACGACCGCGGGCGGCCGTAGCGTGCCGGTCATGAAGCGATCGCGCCCCGATCCCCACCTCGGCCGCGGACCGCGCTGGGACCTGGCGATTCGGTACCGGCCGGCCTGGGCCGACGCCACCGCGGCGCGCCGCCTGCTCGCCGCGGTACTCGCCGTGCTGGCCGGTGCTCTGTACCTGCGCGGCAACCCCCGGACCGAACAGGTGGAGGTGGTCGTCGCCGCGCGCGATCTGGCCCCCGGCCGGATCCTGGACAGCGCCGATCTACGCCGCGCGCCACGCCCCGCCGGAACCCTGCCCGAAGGCGCCGCCCGCGACCTCACGCCGCTGCTCGGCGCGACCGCGACGGGTGCCGTGCGCGCCGGGGAGATACTCACGGACCTGCGCGTGATCGGGCCGCGCCTGGCCGCCGCGGCCGCCGGGACGCCCGAGGCGCGCATCGTGCCGATTCGCCTGGCGGACAATGCCGTTGCCGACATCTTGCGCGCTGGCGACCGGGTCGACGTGGTGGCGGCCGAGGAGTCCGCCGCGGGCGGCAGCCACGGCGCCGGTCCGCCCCGCACGCTCGCCGTCGACGCCGCGGTGGTCCTGATCGCGGGCACGGGTAAGACGCGCGGACCCGAAGACCGCATCGTGCTGGTCGCGCTGGACGCCACCCGGGCGGCCGCGGTCGCCGCCGCCTCGCTGCACACCGCGCTGACCGTGGTCTTCCACTAGGTTCATCAAGATCGCCGAACATTTGCTTCGGAACTCCGATAGCATCCGAGTTACCCGAACCGAAACCAGTCATCCACCGCGTCCAACGCCGCTACCAGCCCTTATTCTCGATCCGCAGGGGCGCGGTGATGAGACAGGAGCCGCAATGCTGAAGGGTTTCAAGGAATTCCTGCTGCGCGGGAATGTGATCGACTTGGCGGTCGCGGTCGTGATGGGCACCGCCTTCGTCGCGATCGTCACGGCATTCACCAACGGGATCATCAACCCGTTGCTGGCCATCTTCGGCGACAGCGGCGAGGAACTGGGCTGGGGCGTCCAGTTGGTGGCCGACAAACCCGCAACCTTCATCGCGATCGGTCCGATCGTCACCGCGGCGCTCAACTTCCTGATCATCGCGGCGATCCTCTACTTCGTGCTCGTGATGCCCGCCGCCAGGTTCAAGAAGCGCTGGGGCGCCGCCTCCAAGGACGAGGCCAACGAACTCGAGCTGCTGCGCGAAATCCGCGATCTGCTCGCCGAGAACAGCCGGAGCGCGGGTGGCAGGCACGAGTCCCGAACAGAACAGCGTCTGAACGAGAGCGACTTCTGATCGCGAACGAGTTCGGCCACGAACGAACGGTGGGCCCGGCGCCCAGGGCACCGAGCCCACCCACGAGATGACGTCTCCGTCGTTCCGGCATGCGCCGGACCGGGATCAGCCGAGGCTGAAGGGCTGGCCCCACACCGTCACCCAGCTGATGACGTTGTCGGTCTCGACCTCCACGTTGACGAACGAGCGCGCCTGCGCGTAGCCGCCACAGCCGCTCAGGCCGATGGTGGAGTCGGCCCAGGACACCGAACCGCTGCTGCCCTTGAACTTGTTGCGCTTCTTGTGCGACTCGTTGCCGAAGTCGTCCGCCTGCTCGAGATCGAGGATGTAGAACGACTGCGCCTGGCCGGGTCCGAGGGTCAGGTCACCGCCGCCGCTGCCCTTGATCGACGGAGTGACATTGCCTTCGCTGTCCCACTCGGCGCCGGCCTCGGGTCCGCCGTTGACGCCGCCGCCGTCGATGTTGACCTGGCAGCCCACGACATAGCCGGGGAAGATCGAGCCACCGGTGGCGGTGGTGTCACCGGAGATGTCCACGTGCGCGGTTCCGGAGACCCACGCGTTGCGGTGCACCGGGGTCGAGCCCATCGACGGGTTGATGTTCGCCGACTCGCCGTCGACATAGACGTGCACCACGGTGCCGTCGGACAGGGTCTTGGTCAGGTCGGCGCCCGGCAGCGGCACGAACGTGTCGGCATTGGCGGCGCCGGTGGAGAACAGGCCCAGGGCGGCGGTGGCGACAGCGCCGATACCGGCCGCGCGAACCACGGACTTTCGGATGTTCATAATTTGGTCCCTCGAGGGTGAATCGCTTTACGCGGGAATGGAATTGGCGGAATCGAAACGTCAGCCGATGGAGAACGGCTGCCCGTAGAGGGTGGTCTTCGAGTAGTGGTTACCGACGACCTCGACCACGGTGTACGACCGCGCCTGGGCATAACCCGCGCAGTTCTGGATCTGAATCTCCGCATCCTGATACTCGACCGAGTAGCGGCCGGGCTTGGTGATGTCCTTGTAGTCGATCTGGACGAACTTGACCTCGCCGGGGCCCAACTCCAGGCCGATGGAACCGCCGATGCTGGCATCGGTCATGCTGATCCCGCCGGAGATTCCGGCCGAGATGGCGTCGGAGCCGATGTTGACCTGGCAGCCCACGATGTAGCCGCTGTTGACCTGGGACGTGCCGTGCGTGGACGAGTTGTTCGTCCCCGGCGAATTGAGCGGCCCGTTGTTCGGACCGACGGTGGACTCGGGAGCGTTCGGGACGTCGGCGATCGCGTTGCCCGACACCCAGACGGTGCGCCCGGCGCCGTTGGCCGCCAACGACGGTGAGATGGTTGCGTGCTCTCCGGTGCGGGTGATCACAACGCCGTTCGGACCCGCCTTCTGGCCGTCCGGCAACGGCACGAAGGTGTCGGCGTTGGCAGCACCGGTGGAGAACAGGCCGATGGCCACGGCTGCGGCCGCGCCGATGCCCGCGAAACGGGCACCACGCCGCAGACCGATGGTGCGGTTCTCGCTCATACTTCCCCTCATCAGGTTTTCTAACGTCAGCCTCGACCATCGAGGCTGAAAAGCGGTCCTTTCAGGCCCAGCTCAGTTTGTCGCTGGTTTGTTGCCGCCATGTAACCGACGACGAACTTCCGGCAACGACAACCAACGGTCGGGACCGGGCTATGTCCCGCTGAGGTCGGCGCCGGCACGCCTTCCTCAAGCCGTTGGGAACCGCAGGTGGAGCAGCCCAAAGTTGGACATTAAACGCACCGGCGAGGGCGTGACAACGTAAGACCCTGTAAAGGAGGTGTGATCTGGATCACATCAACTGGGCATACCCATCACGATTTACGCATAAATGCTGTGAGTGCTCGGATTCGAGCGGATTACGCGGACGTGGCGCATCTGAGCCGTCGTAATAGCTCCGTAATACGCGGAGTCAGCCGTGATGAGGGGGCACCTGCGAGCGCAACCACTCGTCCGACGCCTCCGGTCGCTCGCCATCGGGACCGCGCTCGTCACTGGTTGTTTGCGGGAGGGTGTCGCCGAAGATGCGCGCCAGCCTGGCGGCCTCCGCCGAGGAACGCGAACGGCCCCGGGCCGGGCCGTCGGAACGGCGCGGGCTCGGGGCCGGATGCTCCTCGCGCGGTGTGTCGGTCACTCTTCCAATCCGGACAGTTCGTTGATGACCCGGGAGACCAGCGGCCCCAGGGTGGCCATGCCGTCGCGCACCGCGGCGCGGGTGCCGGGCAGATTGACCACCAGCGTGCTTCCGGACACCCCGGCCAGGCCCCGCGACAGCCCCGCGTCGAGGGAACCCGCGGCTAGCCCCGACGAGCGCAGCGCCTCGCAGATGCCCGGCAGCTCGCGGTCGAGCACCTCGGAGGTGGCCTCCGGGGTGACGTCGCGCGGGGACATGCCGGTGCCGCCTACGGAGATGACCAGATCGACGCCGCCGATGACCGCGGTGTTGAGCGCGTTGCGAATCTCGACCTCGTCCATGGCCACCGAGACCGTGGCATCGACCAGGAATCCGGCCTCGGCGAGCAGCTCGGTCACCAACGGCCCCAACGAATCCACCCCGCCGTGCGCGGTTCGGTCGTCGACGACCACGACAAGGGCACGGCCGGCGACAGCGGCATCGATTTCCATGCTGCTCACCGTAGCGTCCACCGCCGACATCGGCGCAGTGTCCCCTGGTCCGGAACGGCGGTCGGCCAGGACCGAGAGCGGGCGTGGGCGGTCGATCATCGGGGACCACCGTCCGCGGGCGCGGCGGCCAGCGCCACCTCGACGGTCTTCGGGTTCTGCCCCTTGTCATCGGTATAGGTGACCTTCACCTTGTCGCCGGGCTGATGCGACCGAACGGCGGCCACCAGCGCGTTACCGGAGTCGATGACCTGATCGTCGACCCTGGTCACCACCGACCCGGGCGGAATGCCCGCCTTCGCGGCCGGGCCGTCCGGCGTCACCTCGAGCACCCGGGCGCCGTTGATGTCGTCCGCCGGGCGCACCGACATGCCGATCTGGGCGTAGGTGGCGTGACCGGTCTTGATCAGCTGGTCGGCGACCCGGCGGGCCTGGTCGACCGGGATGGCGAAGCCGAGCCCGATCGAACCGCTCTGCTGACCCGTGAGTTCGGAGGACCCGAGCGTGGCGATCGCGGTGTTGATGCCGATGAGATTGCCGTTCATGTCGACCAGCGCGCCGCCGGAGTTGCCGGGATTGATCGGCGCATCGGTCTGGACCGCGGAGATCACCGAGCGGGTCGTCCCGCCGCCCTCCTCCCCACTGGTGGACACCGGCCGGTTCAGGGCCGAGACGATTCCGGTCGTTACGGTCCCGGCCAGGCCGAGCGGCGAGCCGACGGCCACTACCGACTGGCCGACCTGCAGATTCTGCGAGGCGCCCAGCTCGATCGGGGCGAGGCCCGACTTATCGGCCTTGATGACGGCCAGATCCGAGACCGGGTCGAGGCCGACGACGGAGGCGGAGGCCACGCTGCCATCGCTGAACTGCACCTGGATCTTCGCGTTCGGACCGGCGCCGCTGGCGACGTGGTTGTTGGTGAGGATCATCCCGTCGGAGGTCAGCACCACCCCGGAACCCTCGCCCTCGGCCCGCGCACCCGCGACGCGGATCATCACGACGCTGGGCACCACCCGCTGCGCCACCGCGGGCACTGTCCCGGCGGGAGCGTTGACGGCGGGCTGCCCGGCCTTGGGCGGTGGGGCGTTCAACGCATTGGTGGCCACCGAGTTGTTGTCGTCGGATCCGGTCACGAGCGCACCGACCGCGCCACCGATGCCGCCGCTGACCAGTGCCAGTACCACCGCTCCGGCCACCAGACCGGTGCGGCCCCGCCGCGGAGCGGGTCCGGCGGGCGGATAGGGCGGGATGGGCGCGGTGTGGTGGGCACCCGGATCGGCCGGGTACTGCGCGGTCACGGGTTCGGTCGGCTGTCCGCCGGGCGGACCGTACGGCGACTGCGGCGTGGGGGCGCCCTGCTCGGCGGGATTCGGCTGCGCCGCACCGGACTGCGGCTGGTCCGTCTGCGACATGCCCGGCTGCGGCTGGTTCGACTGCGCGGCCCACGGCGGGTTCGACTGTGGCGCAGCGGAATAGGGCTGGTTCGGCTGTGGTTCGTTGGGCACGGCTTTCGGGAACTCCTCGGTCGGCTGACGACCCGGTGCTTCGGGGTGCGAGCCCGGTCCGACCGGCGTCTCGGCCGACTCGTCCCGCCTGTCCTTCGAATCCTCGGTCATTTCTCTCGTTTCTCCTCGAGTCTGTCGCCCAGCTTGGTGACAAGGACTGAGAGCGGACTGAGACCGCGCTTTCAGTTCTCCGTGAGAGCCGGTGCGGCGCCCTCACCCGGCAATACGATGCGGATCAGGGCGCCGCCACGATCGGATGTGTCGATTGTGATGGTTCCACCGTGCTTAGTCACGACTTGCTTGACGATGGCGAGTCCCAGCCCGGATCCGGGCATCGAGCGGGAGGCGGTGGTCCGGTAGAAGCGCTCGAACACCAGCTCCCGCTCGTTGGGAGGAATTCCGGGGCCCGCGTCGTCGACGGTGAATTCCAGCAGGCCCGGGCCGGTTTCGCGCATATCGACGCGCACGCGCGCGCCCGCCGGGCTCCACTTCGCCGCATTGTCGAGCACGTTGAGGATCGCGCGCTCCAGCCCGGCCTCGTGCCCATAGACGAACCATGGGCGCAGTTCGGCGGCGAATTCGATGCCGGTGCGCCGGCGGCGCGCGCGCTCCAGGGCGCGCTCGGCCACCTCGCCCAGATCGACTCGCTCGTACACGGTTTCGGGGGCGTCCTCGCGGGCGAGATCCACCAGGTCGCCGACCAGCGTGGACAGCTCCTGGATCTGGGCCATGACATCGGCGCGCAGCTCCGCCATGTCCTGTTCGGGGATCGGCGGGGCGCCAGGGCGTTGCGAGGCGATCAGCAGTTCCATATTGGTGCGCAGCGACGTGAGCGGCGTGCGCAGCTCGTGACCGGCGTCGGCCACCAGCCTGCGCTGCCGCTCGCGGGATTCCGCGAGGGCGCGCAGCATGGTGTTGAAACTGTCGGTGAGCCGGGCGAGTTCGTCGTCACCGGCGACCGGTATCGGCGTCAGATCGTCGGTGCGGGCCACGCGCTCGGTCGCGGCCGTGAGCCGGGCGATCGGGCGCAATCCGGTGCGCCCCACCGTCGTTCCGGCGGCCGCGGCCAGCACGACACCGCAGCCACCGATGACGAACAGCAGCAGGGCCAGCCGGTCGAGAATTTCCTTGGTCGGCTGCAGCGACCGCGAAATTACCAGCGTGGCACCGGATTTCGTTCGTTTGGCGAGCACTCGCTGATTGTTCGCCGTGCGCAGCGAGGAATTCGACTTTCCCGCCGCCACCGCGGTTTCCGCCGCCCCGATCGGCGGATTCATCGGCTGCGGGGGAACATAGGCGTCGTCGAGACCCGGATATATGAGGGCGATCCCGATGTCGTTGGAATACACCGCGCTGAATCCGATGAGCGCCTGGAACCCCGTCTGATCGATACCGGTGTTGATCATCACGTCGGCGCGGTCGCGCAGCTGATTGTCCACGTCGGCATACAGCGCGCGGGCCACCATGGCGTAGGCCGCGATCGAGGTCACCGCGACGGCCACCGCCACCACCGAGGCCGCCAGCAGCGTTACCCGCCAGCGCAGCGAGACCGATCGGGTCAGCGGCATGGGCGGGCGCATCTCGTGCGCCTGGACCCGCGGCCGCAGGCCGGCGACCACCGGCTGACGCGGAACTGTCCTTCCCACAATTACGGCACTCCTACGGCGGCGTCTCGCGCAGCACGTAGCCGACGCCGCGCACGGTGTGAATCAGCCGGGGCTCGCCCTCGGCCTCGGTCTTGCGGCGGAGGTAGCCGATGTACACCTCGAGCGCGTTGCCGGAGGTCGGAAAGTCGTAGCCCCACACCTCCTCGAGGATGCGGCTGCGGGTCAGCACGCGGCGCGGATTGGCCATCAGCATTTCCAGCAGCGAGAACTCGGTGCGGGTGAGGCTGATGGCTCGTTCGGCGCGCGAGACCTCGCGGGTCACCGGGTCCAGCGACAGGTCGGCGAACGTCATCGTCTCCGAGGAGTCGGCGCCCGGATCGGCGGTGGTGCGGCGCAGCAGCGCGCGCAGCCGGGCCAGCAGTTCCTCCAGCGCGAACGGCTTGGGCAGGTAGTCGTCGGCCCCGGCGTCGAGGCCCGCGACCCGCTCGGATACCGAATCCCGCGCGGTCAGAACGAGAATCGGGAGATCGTCGCCGGTGCTGCGCAGCCGGCGACACACCTCGAGCCCGTCCAGCCGCGGCATCATCACGTCGAGCACCAGGGCGTCGGGCCGCTGGGCTCCCACCTTGTCGAGGGCGTCGATCCCGTCGACGGCCAAGTCGACGGTGTAACCGTTGAAGGTGAGCGATCGGCGCAGCGATTCCCGCACCGCGCGATCGTCATCGACAACCAGAATGCGCATGACTCTCAGTCTGACTGCAACGACTGAGAGTCGACTGAGAAGCAAACATCCGACACGCCGGGCCATCCTGGGGCGATGACCAGTCGCTTTGACGACGGGGCACCGGTCGGCCATCCGATGCCTTGCGAAACATGTTGTGTGCAGCAAGAATCGCCGTTCACGGGAGTCGATCTCCGAATTGCCGTCCCCGACTCCACACGGTATGTTGCCTGCCGTAAAAGAAGACCTCCAGTTGGTTCTGCGCGGGTTCCGCCCCACGAAGACCGCTACATCCTGGCAACGAATTCCAGCCTCGAGTCGGAGCTTTCCGGGCTGCGGCGGGGATTGTGGTCGGTACCCGTTCGAGTGGACCGGAGGGCCATAAGCAAGCGGAGGCGACACAAGCGGGATGGGCAATGCACCGCGGCCGTGGCAGAGGAGTCTGTCCAACCTGTCCGTGACGAGCAAGGTCGGCATCGTCCTGCTGTTGCCCGTCATCCTCGCCTCGGCATTCGGCGTGTTGCGCATCAAGGATGAGCTGTCCACGATCTCGCAGTTGAATACGGCCAGTGAGCAGGCACGGATCATCCGGCCGATGCTGAACTACAGCACGGCCGCCAACCAGCTCGCGGTCACCGCGGCGGCCAGCGGAGGCCCCGGGGACCGCAGCTCGCAAACGGCACTGGACCAGGACGCCGCCCAGTTCGACCAGGCCCTGGCCGATCTGCAGGCGGCGCTGCAGGTTTCGCAGCTCGACAAGCGCGTGACCACCGCGATCACCAACGCCCTGGCCGCCGGGCGCACCCTGCGCGACAGCCGCAACGGCACCGCGCCGTTCCAGATCGGGCGGCAGGCCGACGAGGTCTCCACCCATATCGACACCGCGATCACCGCGCTGCCTACCCCCAAGGAAACCGCCATCGAGCGGTACTACGTGCAGATGGGCGTCATCGCCATCGCGCGGCAGATGTTCACCCAGGAACAGCTGTGGATCATCAGCGGGGATCTCGGCAACAATCCGGCACTCGTGGCCCAGGCGCTGCTGTCGGCCGGTGGCGAGTCGGCCACCATCCACCAGTATTCGGCCGTGTACCCCGAGACGGCCGAGAAGCCCGACGTGCTGCTCGCCGCGCTGCAGACCCGCGTCGACGCCCTCAGTCAGGGCACGGCCGAACCGATCAGTGTGCCCGGGGTCGCCGAATCGCTGCAGACCAGCGCGAACATTTACGCCGACTCCACCGATCGCCTGGTGGATCTGATCGACACCAGCCTGGCCGCGCGCCTGACCGACGCGCGCGGACAGGTGCTGCGCGATGTGGCGCTGGTGGTCGTCACGCTGCTCGCCGGGCTGGCGCTGGCCCTGGCGGTGGCCCGGTCGTTGGTGATCCCGGTGCGGCGGCTGCGGCGCGACGCGCTGCAGGTGGCCCACGAGGACCTGCCCGCCGAACTCGCGGTGGTGCGCGGCGGCGGCGCCACGCCGGAGATTGTCCCGGTGGACGTGCAGACCACCGAGGAGATCGGCCAGCTGGCCCGCGCCGTCGACGATATGCACCGCCAGGCCCTGCATCTCGCCGCCGACCAGGCGCGGCTGCGGCTGCAGATCAGCAGCATGTTCGAGACCCTGTCGCGGCGCAGCCAGTCGCTGGTCGAGCAGCAGCTGAATCTGATCGAGGACCTCGAGCGCGACGAGGACAACTCGGTGCGGCTGCAGAGCCTGTTCCGGCTCGACCACCTGGCCACCCGCATGCGCCGCAACGGCGACAATCTGCTGGTGCTGGCCGGTACCGCGCTGCGTCGCGGCCACCTGCCCCCGGTCCCGCTGTCGGACATGCTGTGGAGTGCGGTCTCGCAGGTGGAGGACTATCAGCGGGTCGAGATCGGCGCGGTGCCCGACCGCATCGTCGCCGGTGAGCCCGCGGTCGACATCGAGCATCTGCTGGCCGAGCTGATCGACAACTCGCTGCGCTATTCCCCGCCCACGACCCCGGTGGCGGTGTCGGTGACGCGCGCCGTGGACGGCGGCTACCTGATCGAGATCACCGACCGTGGCCTCGGCATGTCCGCGGACGATCTGCGCACCATCAACGAGCGGCTGGCGTCCGGTGGCGAGGTCACCATCGAAACCGCCCGCCGCATGGGTCTTTTCGTGGTCGGCCGGTTGGCCACCCGGCACACCATCACCGTCAGCCTGCGCCGCACGTCGGCCATGACGCACCAGTCCGGGATCACCGCCAGTGTGCACCTGCCGGGGCCGCTGGTCTCCCCCGCGCCGGACGCCGCCGGTGGGCCGCAGCCGATCACGGCGACCTTCGCCGCACCCGCGCCGCCGGAGACGACGGAATCGACCACGCCGCAGCGCTCCTCGAACGCCGGGCAGGCGGACTTCGGTTCGTTCGGGACGACCGGTTCGGGACTGCCCCAGCGGCGCCCGGCCGGGCCGGACGCCACGGGCGATGCCCCCGCCGATCCTTCCTTCGCGCTACCGCAGCGGGGCGCGCCCGATCGGCGTCCGGACGAAGACGCCGCCGCGCCTTGGCCGCCGCTGGCGTCGCCGGACGGCCCGACCCAGCATCTTCCGACGCTGAACATGGGCTCCGGAACCGACGAGCGCACCACCCCGGCCCGGTCCGAGGAGCACGACTACCTCGCCAACCGAGGGCCTTCGGAACCCGCGACCACCCCCGCTCGCGCCGGGGAACGCGACTACTTCGGCAACGAGGGCAACGCCCTCGGCAGCGAGCACGACTACCTCGCCGACCAGGATGTTCCGGCCCCGGCAGCCAAGTCCGCGGGGCCGGACGGCGCATGGGGAGACTCCGCGGAATCGGACGACGAGTGGGGAGATTCCGCGAGCCGGGCCGAGCAATGGAACGACCCGACGGACCGAGCTGAGAAATGGGACGACTCCGCAACCCCGGCTGAGCAATGGAACGACCCTGCAAAACCGGCTGGGCAGCGAAACGACCCCGCGACACCCGCCGAGCAGTGGGAAGACACCGGAACCCCGGCCGAACAGTGGAACGACCCCGCAACCCCCGCCGAACAGTGGGAAGACACCGGAACCCCCGCCGAACAGTGGAACGACCCCGCAAAACCGGCCGAACAGTGGAACGAGCCCGCAACCGCGGCCGAACAGTGGGACGATTCCGCGACTCCACCGAACGGCACCGCCGCATTGCCGAATCGGAACGCGGCGCTGCCCAGCCGGAATGCGGCATCGCCGAACCTTGCCGTCACGCGCGCGAATCAGGGTGCCGCACTGCCGAATCGGAACACCGCGTCACCCGAGGACTCCGACGCGGCGGCGGCCAAACCCGAACCCACGACGCCGATCTATCAGCGCATGGTGTCGGAGTGGCTGGTGGAGCCGTCGTCGAGCAGCCCGGCCGAGATGTGGAACTCCCCCGCCGACGAGGGCTGGGCCGCAGCCGCCGACGCCGTCCGGCCGCCGACCGATTCCCGCACCACCGGCGGGCTCCCGATCCGCCGCCCCGGAGCGCAGCTGGTGCCGGGCGGGCTGGCCCCGGCGACCGATGTCGGCGCCCCCGACCCGGAGGAGATCCGCAACAACTTGTCCAGGCATCTGAGTGGTGTCCGCAGCGGACGAGCCGATGCCCAGCACAACGACGACGGAGGCCCGAGATGACCGACACCGAGCAGACCACGGACGAGAACCTGAACTGGCTCGTCGACCGCTTCACCCGGGAGGTTCCCGGGGTCTCGCACGCGGTGCTCGTCTCGGCCGACGGCCTGCTCCAGGCCACCAGCCCGAACCTCCCGTCGGATCGGGCCGAGCAGCTGGCCGCCGTCACCGCGGGCCTGGCCAGCCTGTCCTCGGGTGCGGCGCAACTGTTCAACGGCGGCAAGGTGATGCAGTCGGTCGTCGATATGCAGCGCGGCTATCTGCTGGTGATGAGCGTCGGCAACGGCTCGCACTTAGCCGTGCTGGCCAACAAGCAGCACGACATCGGGCGCATCGGATACGAAATGGCACTGCTGGTCGACCGCGTCGGCGCGGTCGTACAAGCCACGGCGAGGGCGGTCTAGCGAACGCGATGTCCAACTTCCACGGGGCCGGGCCCGGCCGGCCCACCACTCGAGTCCGCCCCTACGCGCTGACCGCCGGGCGCACCCAGCCCGCGGTGGAGCTGCCGATGGAGGCGGTGATCGAGACGCTGCCCTACGCGAATCAGTTCGACTGGCCCGTCGGCGACGTTCGCACCGATATTCTGCGGCTGGGCGCCGCGCGGCTGTCGGTCGCCGAGATAGCGGCGCATCTGCAGCGGCCGCTCGGCATGGTTCGGGTGGTGATCGGCGACCTGGTGGTCGCTGGCACCGTGCGCGTGTACACCACCTTGAGCGATGATGCGAGCTTCGATGAGCGCCGATCCCTGATGGAAAGGACCCTGCGTGGACTCCGTGCCCTCTGATCCCGTGCCCGGTGCCGCACTCTCCGCCGCTGGGCTGGAGACTCCCACCGCATCCACCAAGATCGTGGTGGCGGGCGGGTTCGGCGCCGGAAAGACCACCTTCGTCGGCGCGGTCTCGGAGATCGTTCCGCTGCGCACGGAGGCCATGGTGACCGGCGTCTCCGACGGCATCGACGACCTGTCGGCCACCCCGGGCAAGGAAACCACCACGGTGGCCATGGATTTCGGGCGCATCATCCTGCCGGGAAATCTCACGCTGTATCTGTTCGGCACGCCCGGACAGCGCCGGTTCTGGTTCATGTGGGACGACCTGATCCGCGGCGCCATCGGGGCCGTGGTGCTGGTGGATACCCGCCGCCTCGAGGACAGCTTCGCCGTCGTCGACTTCTTCGAGGCCCGTTCGCTGCCGTTCCTGGTGGCGGTGAACCGGTTTCCGGACGCCCCACAGTTTCCGGTCGGCGAGTTGCGCGAGGCGTTGTCGATCCGCGAGGACGTGCCGGTCGTGGACATCGACGCCCGGGAGGCGAACGAGGTCCGGCGGTCGCTGGCCGCGGTGACCGAGTACGCGATCGCGCGCCTCACCGCCGCACAGCAACACCAGACCGTCGCACCGGGCTAGGCCGCCGGGGAAGGACCAACGATGATCTATTTCGCCATGGGCTACTGGGTGCTCGGCTTGGCCGCCGGTGTCGCGCTGACCGGGGGCGTGGTCGGCCTGGCGTGCGTGCGGCAGTCGACGCTGTCGGTCACCGCGCGCTTCCGGTTGGTGTGGCTCACCGCGGCGGCGGTATCCCTCGGCGGCGTCGGGACCTGGCTGGCGGTCTACGTCACCATGCTGGGCGTCGACGTGCCCACTGGCGATATGCACTACGACGTGGCGCAGATGGTGCTCGCGGCGTTCATCGCGGTGGCGGCGGTGCTGGCGGGCCTGCTCGTGCGCGGGCGCGTCCCGGACCCGAGGCGGCTGGCAGGGGGCGTCGCGGTGATGGGTCTGGGACTCGGTCTCATGCACTTTCTCGGCATGGGCGCCATCCGGGTGCAGGGCGCGGTCCAGGTGAATCCGTGGACCAGTGTCGGTGCGACCGTGATCGCCCTGGTGATCTCGTTCGGGGTGCTGTGGGCGACCGCGCGCTTCCGGCCGCTGCCCGTGCTGGTCGGCGTGGGGGTGCTGTTCGCGATCGCGGTCAACGCACTGCACTACGTCGGGCTGGCGGGCGTCGAGGTCCGGGTGGACCCGGCCGTGCTGCCGGCGTCGGGCGAGGTGCTGTTCACGCTGTTCGTCCCGGTGTTCGCCATCGGCACGCTGTCGCTCGCGATCCCGATCACCGCGATCCTGGTCGCCCCCGACCGCAGCCGCTCCCCCCGCCCGACCGTCCCAACTCCGGACGCCCCGCGCGAACGATCAGCCCAGCGGCGTGCCCCGTCTCCGGTTGGTTGATCCCGGCCAAAAGCATGCCGGGAAATGAGACGGATCAGCATGCCGGAATCGAAGTGGATGAGCATGCCGGAATCGAGGTGGATGAGCATGCCAGGAATCAAGACGGATCAGCATGCCAGGGAATGAGACCGATGAGCATGCCGGGAAACGGGTGGATGATCATGGCGGGAATCGAGACGGATGAGACAGGGGGGCTGAGCACGCTGGGAAGACGCTGAGCATTTCCGGGATCGGGACTGAATGTGCCTAGATGGCATGCGCGGGCGTGCACATTTGGAGGGCACGACGAACCGATGAGTTGGGCCGGACCGTTGTTCGGCGGTCCGGCCCTACTGCGTTGTGGACGGTGGTCAGCCCTGCGGCGCAGGCGCCGGGGTGTTGATTCGGTTGAAGTACTCGATGGCTACGGCGATGCCTGCCACGCCGCCGACGGTGATCATGCCTGCTGCGGCGCCGAGCGGGGCGGCCAGCGCGGCGCCGGTGAGGCAGCCGCCGATCGCACCCGGGATGATCAGGAACGGGGTGCCGACGAGTGCGCCCAGGGCGCAGCCCGCGCCGAGGCCGATGACGGTGCCGACCAGCGTGCCGATGCCGGTGGCCAGGGCGAATTCGGTGCCCGCGTTCGACATCGCATCGTCCATCTCCTCGCGGGAGGCGACGTCGTGCAGCATCGGGACCGAGTGGGCGGTGGCCGGGTCGACGCTCGGGGTCAACGTGATCTTGTTGGCGCCGTCAGCCTGGGCCGCGATCGGGTACTCCAGACCGTCCCTCAGGTAGCTCAGCGGAAAGCCAGCAACCACATTGCCCAGATTGTCGCGGACCTGTAGCTGATTGCCTTCGGTATCGATCGAACCGACGTCCGTCTGCAGCACCACCGACTTGTCGACCACGTTCGCGTTGTAGTGGATATCGGGATTGTCGACCGCCGCGGGCTGCGCGTAGGACGAACCGGCACTGATCCCAACAGCCGCAATGACCAGGGCGGATGTTGCGGCGAACTTCCTGAACTTCATACCCTCAAACACTTTCTGTCAGCAGTTGCGCCACCAACCTCCGGCGCGCGCAGGCTCGGAAAAATGAACCTGCCAGTAGGTTCACCTGAGATTATTACGGATTGGTAACATACTGTGCCGAAAGGTCGCCGGAGAAGTGCCGGACGTGTTAAGGGGCCGAAAATTCGGACACAAAACATGCTTCTGACGGGCTCAGCAAACTCTCAGCCTCTCTCCTGTGAGATGCGCTACAGCGATGCGCATCGAAGCCGCCCCGCGAGCAGTTCGCGCATGCGCCAGCGAGCGGCCTGCCACGCGAATTACACTGGTAGATATGCGTTTCGGCTTGGACTACGCCGCCGGAAGACCGGGCGGCCGAGCCATCCGGGCCGCCGGGTACGACTTCGTGGTGCGATATCTGTCGCCGGGCGGGCCAACCCTGCCGGGCAAGCTGCTCACCCCCGAGGAAGCCGACGACCTGCGCGCGCACGACGTGTCGATCGCGTCGAACTGGGAGACCACCGCCACCCGCATGCTCGACGGCTACGGCGCCGGAGTCACGGACGCGAACGCCGCGCTGGCGCAGGTGCTGCGCTGCGGCGGCCGCGCCGACCGGCCCATTTACTTCTCCGTCGATTTCGATGCCACGCCCGCCCAGCAGGTGCCGATCAATGCCTATCTCGACGGCGCGGCCACCGTGCTCGGCCGCGAGTGGGTGGGGGTCTACGGCGGGTACTGGCCGCTGAGCCGGGCCCTCGACGCCGGGGTCGCGCGCTGGGCCTGGCAGACCGATGCCTGGTCGGGCGGCAATGTCGAGACGCGGCGGCAACTGCACCAGACCCTCCGGCAGGTGGTCGTCGGCGGCGTGGTCTGCGACGTGAACGAGGCGGAGGCCGAGGATTTCGGCCAATGGGATCAGGAGGGACCGGACGTGACACCGGAACAGGACGCGATTCTGCGCGATATTCAGATCCAGCTGCGCGGACCCGGCCTGTCCGGCTGGCCGCAGTTGGGCAAGGACGCGCAGGGCCGCAATCGCACGCTGGTGGACGGGGTGTCCGGCGCGCTGGCGTTGATCGACGAATTGCGCACCGAAATAGGCGATTTGGAGGCGACGGTCGCGGAGCTGGAGCGGGAGGTGGAGCGACTGTCGGGCCGCCGCTGGCCCTGGCCCCTGTCGCTGCTGGAGGGTCCGGCCGAACTGGTCGGCGATCAGCTGGCGCGGCTGGAGGCGCTGCTGCCCGACCTGCCTCTGCCGGGCCGTGAGGACCCGCACCGGGCGGACGGCGATCCGCAACGCACCACCGGCACACGGCCTTCGAAGTGACGGCGCCGACGCGATACGGGGGAGTGTGCCCGATCGGGCTACGAAGTGGCGATGAGCGGGTTCTCCCGATCTTCTCGGGGGAACCCGCCCTCCTGGATGAGGGTACCGGCGGCACAGCACGAAATCATCACTTCGATGAGACTTTTTCGTTCCCCAAAAACCAACTAACAGTAGGTAGTTCGCCATTTAGCTATCGCTAGGCAATCGAACCGAGCCGCACCCGCGCAGCTAGTCACCATCTCACAGGTAACCACCGGAACGCCGCATCCGAACACATCGACCATATCGGACACGACACAACAAGACCGTATGGTCTGTTGCCGAAGCGGCCGATACCGCACGCAACGGGCACACTTCGAGTTATCGTCGGGTGGCACGAACACCACTCGCTCCCAAGGAGATTCCGATGGCAGTCACCGTGTCCCTCGACAAGGCCCTCGACAAGGCGTACGAGAACAAGACGCTGAAGGAGATCCTGTCCGCTCCCCCGTCGGCACTGGCCGGGCTGACCGAAAAGCACGACGCCCAGCTACTGGATGCCCTGGGCGTCAAGACCGTCGCCGACCTGGCGTCGAACAAGTACTTCCGGCTCGCGGCGGCCCTGGCCGACCTGGCCGACAAAGAGGGGTAACCCCTGCGAACGACACCGCGGCCACCGTGCGTCGCACGGTGGCCGCGGTGCGTCCGGGACCCGAGCGCTACAGCCGCTCGGGATCGATCAGTCCGCGCCGCACCGCGGTCACCAGCCGCCGCGGCACCTTGTGGACGACGCCCCCGACGCTGACCGGCACCAGGTCGGGTGGCGTCGCCTTCCAGTTCGCCCGCCGGCTGCGAGTGTTGGCCCGCGACATGCGTCGCTTCGGCACCGCCATGTCTAGTCCTCCCCTCGATCGGACCGGACCGCGGAATCCGCCTGGCCGCGTTGCCGTCTGCCGTATTTGCGTTCGAACTTCTCCACCCGTCCCTGGGTGTCCAGCACGCGATTGGCGCCGGTCCAGAACGGATGCGAATCGGAGGTGACGTCGACGGTGATCAGCGGATAGCTGTTGCCGTCGGTCCACTCCGCGGTCCGGGTGCCGGTGGCGGTGGACCGGGTGAGGAAGCGCTTGCCGGTGCTCACGTCCTCGAAGATCACCGGATGGTAATCGGGGTGGATCCCTGACTTCATGGTCCTACCTTTCCTTCGTGCGCCGCTCGCCGGTCGGCGAGGCGCTGTGTGCCGAGTCCGCTTCCGAGCCGTCCTCGCACGGATCGGAATGCCACGCGCCGAACGGGTCCTCCCACTGCGCGACCAGCTCCGGCGCGCCGTGCACCAGCAGCAGTTCGGCGTCGTCGACCAGGGCCCAGTGCAGTGCCCGACGGATCTCGTCCGGGTCGGCGTCACACACCAGGATCGACAGGGAGATATCGCGGTCGCCGAACTGCTCGTGCCAGCGCAGCGCCGCCAGCGCCCGCCGATCCGGATCGGCGGCGGCACGCTCCGCGGGGCTCATCGCCGCCAGCCAGCGCCCGGCGCCCCCGACGCGCAGCCCACCACCGGCCGACTCCAGCCACACCACCTCGTCCGGCTGCGTGGCCAGCCAGATCCGGCCGCGCGCGGTGACGACGCCGTCGAACAGCACGTCCAGCGCCTCGTGCAGGCGGGCCGGATGGAACGGCCGGTCGGTGGAGAATTCGACCAGCGCGACCCCGTGCTCGGTGTCCAGCGGCGGCTGCCCGCGCAGCAGCGGGGCGTGCGCGTCGAAGATCCGGCCGCGCCGGGAGTCCGCCGGAATCCGCTCGAGCAGAGCCTCGATTCCGTTGGCGTCCAAGGCATTCGGGTCACCCGCCCACGCCACAGGCGCCTGCGGAATCAGCCGGTCCAGCACCGCCTGCAGCCGCGCCGCATCCGCACCATCGAGTTCGCGCGCCGTGAAAACCACGGCGGCATCGGCGAATTCGACCTGCCCGACGGCGAGCTGCGCCACCGTCCGGTCGTCGTCGGCGTCGGCCAGACCGCGCTCGGCCAGTGTTTCCTCGCTCAGCGCCCCGGACAGCCAGGTCCGCGCGTCCAGGCAGGTGACCACGGCCTCGATGCGCACGTCCCGGCCCGCCGGACCGTCCACGCGCCCGATCACCCCGGCGACCGGAACCTGCTCGATCGCATGGCACACAGCCTCCGCCTCGAACGCCGGATCCAGGGCGATCACGATGCGCCGCACCGTAGCCCGCGCGGCCAGCTGAACCAGCAGCGGCAGCAGATCCGCACGCAGCGTGCAGGAGACACAACCATGCGCGAGCTCGTGCACGGTGGTGTTCTCCACGGGCATCGCACCCTCGTCCGGCATATGGGACACGGTGCGGCGCACCACGCCCTCACGCAGTTCACTCAGGTCGTGCCGGACCACCACGGTGCCCGGCGCCTCTCGCAGCATCCGCGCCAGATGGTCCACGCCGGTCGCGGCGAGTCCCTCGAACCCGGCCAGCATCACGACCGGCGTGCGGCCGTCGGGGTGAGACATCACCGGAACCCCTTTCGACAATGATTTTCATTTACCGACGGCCAACGGTACAGTGTCGATCGACTGTTGTCGAAAATGATTGTCATTGCGGTGTGAGCGGCCCGGAGCACCGCCGTCGAGAAAAGGAGGGCTCCTATGTCGGCTCACTGCCAGGTCACCGGACGCAAGCCGGGCTTCGGCAAGTCCGTCTCGCACTCGCATGTGCGGACCAACCGGCGCTGGGATCCGAACATCCAGCGCAAGACCTACTACCTGCCCAGCGAGGGCCGCCGGATCACGCTGACCGTCTCGGCCAAGGGCATCAAGACCATCGATCGCGACGGCATCGAGGCGGTCGTCGCCCGGCTGCGCGCGCGGGGAGAGAAGATCTGATGGCGCGCAACGAGATTCGACCCATCATCAAGCTGCGCTCGACGGCGGGCACCGGCTACACCTACGTCACGCGCAAGAACCGCCGCAACGATCCGGACCGGATGATCCTGCGCAAGTACGACCCGGTCGTGCGCAAGCACGTGGACTTCCGAGAGGAGCGCTGAGGTGGCCAAGAAATCCAAGATCGCGCGCAATGAGCAGCGCAAACTCGTCGTCGAACGGCATGCCGAGCGCCGAGCGGAACTCAAGGAACTCATCCGGAACCCGGCCACCCCGGACGCGCAGCGGGCGGCGGCGCAGTTCGCCCTGCAGCGGCTGCCGCGCGACGCCAGTCCGGTACGCTTGCGCAATCGGGACGCCACGGATGGACGCCCGCGTGGACATCTCCGGAAGTTCGGTCTCTCGCGCGTGCGCGTGCGCGAGATGGCCCACCGGGGGGAGCTGCCCGGTGTACGCAAATCGAGTTGGTAGACCACCCCGGATCTCGAGCCGAGAAAGGATGCTGACATGGCTGTGAAGCGAGCGCCATCGAAGAAGGTCCGCGCCGAGCAGGCGCGCCGCCCCAAGAAGAACCCCCTGATCGCCGCCGGCATCGAGACCGTCGACTACAAGGACGTGAACCTGCTGCGCACCTTCATCTCCGACCGCGGCAAGATCCGCAGCCGCCGCGTCACCGGCCTGACCCCGCAGCAGCAGCGACAGGTCGCCACCGCGGTGAAGAACGCCCGCGAGATGGCGCTGCTGCCGTTCACCAGCCGCTGATCCCGGCCAAAAGCACGCCGGGAAAGAAGAGAAGATCACCGGGAAATAAGAGAAGAACGCCGGGAAACAAGAGAAGGCCGCCGGGAAACAAGAGAAGAACGCCGGGAAACAAGAGAAATCCAGGAAATAAGGAGAAGACAGAGAATCCCGGTGCGTGCGCACCGGGATTCTCTGCACATCGGAGGTCGGTCGCTACGGGATGGTGAGTACCTGGCCGACGTCGATGGCGTCGGGGTTGTCTACGCCACTGGCGCCCGCGATCTCCAGGTAGCGGTTGCCGTCGCCGTAGAAGCGTTCGGCGATGGCCCACAGGGTGTCGCCCGGTTCGACGGTGTAGGTCTGGGGTTGCGGTGCGGCCGGGGGCGGCGCCTGGTCCTCGACGACCGCCGCCATCTCGACCTCGGGCTCCGGCGCCGGGATCGGGCTGTCGGTGACCGTGTCCGAGGCCCAGACCGCGCTGCCGTCCGTGCCGTACAGCACGAGGTTGCGGTCCGATTGCATGACCAGCCGGTCGACGTTCTTGCCGTTGGTGTCGGTGGCCCAGGCCGGGCCGCTGTCGGAGTAGAGCACGAAATTGCCGTCGTCCTGCAGGATGGCGCGCCGCACACCCCGCTCGTGCGTGTTGGTTGCCCAGACGACGCCGCCCGGTTCGGAAAGCACCAGGTTACCGTCGTTCTGAAGCGTCAGGGTGTACGCACCGCCCTGCAGGGATTGGCCGAGACCGAGTTCATCGCCCACGTTCAGGGAGTCGCCCACGGTGGTTCCTTTCGGAGAAGGGGATCACTTCGTCGGTAGCTCGATGGCGCCCGAACCGCGTTCGCTCATCGTTTGCGAACGATAGTTGGCGGACCCGATGACCGCAGCGTTTACGCGCAGTCGTTGCAGAAAGTTCACTGGCTTGTCGGGACCGTGACCGGTGCGGGCCGTCGGTCGCCGCCCGCTAGGGTGAACGATCATGGACTGGATCTCGCGTGGACGCCGCGCGGCCGCGGCCGGTGCGCTCTTGCCGACCCTGCTGATCGCGGCGTGCGGCGGCACGGACGACGGTGGGACACAAGCGAATACGAGCACCAGCACGACGTCGGGCCCGGACGCCCCGATCGAACTGGAGCAGCCGCAGCCCGGACGGATGTTCACCGCGAACCCCGCCCTCGTCGGCGCCCGGCCGATCCCGTTCGAGAGCTGGAATCGGGTTGCCCCCGACCGGATCGCGGTGAATTTCCAGGTCGGCTCGCCCGAGTGCTACGGCGTGGACGCGAGCACCACCGAGACCGACGACACGGTCACCGTCGAACTGCGGTCGGGAACCTTGCCGGGGGCGGTCGGGCGGATGTGCACGATGATCGCGGTGCTCGGCACGCTGGAGGTGCCGCTGCAGCGGCCGCTCGGTGATCGAAAGGTGCTCAGCGCCAAATAAATTCGGCGCAATCACAGATGCAAGAGCAATGGACGACGTTGATACGAGGGCGAATTGTGACGTCGGTCACCATAGGGGTGCGTGCCGCATGCACAGCTTCGCGATCGGTCGCGAGACCGCCGCGCCGGTGATACGTTCCCTGACACAAGCCACACGAGTACTGACACAGGCCACACGAGCCACCCGACTCGCGCCCGGCCCCGGCCGGGACAGCGAAACCCGGGTGCCGGGATGAGGAAGGCCCGGCGGCTGGATGAGACGAGGCCCTGCGCGGAACGGTATTTCGCGCAGGGCCTCGTCCTTGCCGTGACTCGGTTTCGGTAGTGACTCAGTGCGCGAAGTGGCGCGCCCCCGTCAGGTACATCGTCAGCCCGGCCTCCCGGCAGACATCGATGGTCAGTTGGTCGCGCACCGAACCACCCGGCTGCACAATGGCTTTCACACCCGCCGCGATCAACTGCTGCGGACCGTCCGGGAACGGAAAGTAAGCGTCCGACGCCGCGACGGACCCCGTCGCGCGATCGCCCGCGCGCAGCACCGCCAGATGCACCGCGTCGACCCGGTTGACCTGCCCCATGCCGACGCCGACCGAGGCTCCATCGTGCGCCAGCAGAATGGCGTTCGACTTCACCGCACGGCAGGCGCGCCAGGCGAATTCGAGATCGGCGAGGGTAGCCGCGTCGGCGGCGTCGCCCGCCGCGAGCGTCCAGTTGGCCGGGTCGTCGCCCTCGGCGTCGACGATGTCGGACTGCTGCAGCAGCGCACCGCCGCTGATCGGGCGCAGCTCCACACCCCCGCGGCGCGGTTGATCGGCGACCAGGATGCGCACATTCTTCTTGCGCTGCAACACTTCCACCGCACCGTCGGCATAGCCGGGCGCCACGATCACCTCGGTGAAGATCTCTGCCACCTGCTCGGCCATCTCCACGGTCACCTCGCGATTGGCCGCGATGACGCCGCCGAACGCGCTGACCGGATCGCAGGCGTGCGCCTTGCGGTGCGCCTCGGCGATATCGGCGCCGACCGCGATGCCGCAGGGATTGGCGTGCTTCACGATCGCCACGGTGGGCGCGGTGTGGTCCCACGCCGCCCGCCAGGCGGCGTCGGCATCGGTGTAGTTGTTGTACGACATCTCCTTGCCGTGCAACTGCTTTGCCTGCGCCAGACCGCCCGCACCGTCGGCCGCGTACAGCGCCGCGGACTGGTGCGGGTTCTCGCCGTAGCGCAGCACCGCTTCGCGGGTCCAGGTTCCGCCCACCCATTCCGGGAACTGCTGTCCGGCGGCGGGATCGGCGGTCAGCACGCTGGTCATCCAGCTCGCCACCGCGACGTCATAGCTCGCGGTGTGCTGGAATGCCTTGGCCGCCAGCGTGGTTCGCTCGGCGAGGGTGAACCCGCCGGACTTCACCGCGACCAGGGCGTCGTCGTAGTCGCCGGTATCGACGACCACGGCCACCGAGGGATGGTTCTTGGCGGCCGCGCGCACCATGGACGGTCCGCCGATGTCGATCTGCTCGACGCATTCGTCGGGGGTGGCGCCGCTCGCGACGGTCTCGGTGAACGGGTACAGGTTCACCACCACCAGGTCGAAGGCCTCCACACCCAGCTCGACCAGCTGGTCGGCGTGCTCGGGCTTGCGCAGGTCGGCCAGGATGCCCGCGTGCACCCGCGGGTGCAGCGTCTTCACCCGCCCGTCCAGGGTTTCCGGAAATCCGGTCAGGTCCTCCACCTTCGTCACCGGGACGCCGGCGTCGGCGATGCGCGCCGCGGTCGACCCGGTCGACACCAGCTCTACGCCCGCCGCGTGCAGTCCGGTGGCCAGCTCGACGAGACCGGCCTTGTCGTAGACACTGACCAGGGCCCTGCGGATCGGTTTGCGCTCAGTCACCGGAAAACTCGCTCATCTGGAATTACTGCCTTTCGTCCATCGGAGACAATGCCTCGGGTCGCGACGGCGGCCACCACATCGGCCAGCAACCGCCGCTCCACAACCTTGATCCGCTCGTGCAGGGTCGTTTCGTCGTCGCCGGGCAGCACCGGCACCGCCTCCTGAGCGAGGATCGGCCCGGTATCGATACCGGCGTCGACCAGGTGCACGGTGGAACCCGTCACTCGCACCCCGTAGGCGAGCGCGTCGCGCACCCCGTGCGCGCCCGGGAAGGAGGGCAGCAGCGCGGGGTGGGTGTTGATGATCCGGCCGCCGAAGCGCCCGAGGAACGCCGGACCGAGGATCCGCATGAAGCCCGCGGACACCACGAGATCGGGTTCGTGCGCCGCGACCGCGGCGGTCATCGCGGCATCCCAGGCCGCGCGATCGGGATGGTCGCCGGGCGCCACCCGGAAGTGCGGGACACCGGCGGCCTGTGCGTGTTCGGTTGCGGCGCAAGACCGGTCGACGCCGACGGCGACCACGCGCGCGGGATAGTCCGGCTCCCCGCTGGCCGCGAGCAGCGATTGCAGCAGCGACCCGGCGCCCGAGGCGAGCACGACGACGGTCGCGGGTGCGGTAGGCGGCACCTGCTGGGCGGACGGGGTCGTCAGCGCTCTACTCCCTGTGTGTCGGGGCCGGAGGAGTCGGCGGCTGTCGAAGAGCCGCCGACTAGAGCCTAACGGGCGCAGCCGGCGCAGCCGTCGTCAGCCCGCGCATGGCCGGAGCGAATGCGGAGGTACGCCTAACGACCGCCGGTTCCGCCGCTGTCGGGCAGATCCGCCTCTACTACTTCCGCGTCGACGATGTCGGCGGGTTCGTCCACATCGTCGGGTCTGGGCGCGGTGGCATCGGAGAGGGAGGGCTGCTCCTCGACCAGTTCGCCCTCGACCACGTCGCCGTCCACCGTGTCTTCCTCGGCGTAGTCGTCGTAGTCGTCGTAGTACCCGTCGGCGTACTCGTCGTCCGGGTAGCCGTCTGCCGCATCGGCGTACTCGTCCCGGTAGCCGTCTGCCGCGTCGGCGTATCCGTCCGGGTAGCCGTCTGCCGCATCGGCGTATCCGTCCCGGTAGCCGTCCGCCGCGTCGGCGTATCGGTCGTGCACGAACGGTCCCGCCGAAGGCAGCAACCAGCGGGCGCAGACCAGGCCCACCAGTCCGGGAACCGCGAGCCAGGCGACGACGAGCGCGGCGGTCGGCCACACCGCGGGCCCGATATAGCCGAATGAGCCGACCGTGCCGCCCGCCAGCGCCCCGAGTACGACCGTCGCCAGCGCCGACAGGCCCGCGGCAGTGAGGGTCGCCCAGGGTGCGCGGATCTCGTCGTAGGAGGTGCGCGCGCAGTCCATGCCGGTCCAGACGCCGATCGCGGCAGGGGCCAGCAGCAACACCGGCCACCAGCCCGCGGCGGGCCCGGCGGGCACCGCGGCGAGGATCGGCAGGCCCGGAACCGGCGCTCCCCCAACGGAGAACACGCTGAGCGCCCCGGTACCGATGTGCACGTCCGCGCCGACCAGCAGGCCCGCCGCATCGATCGCGATATTCGGCAGGTAGAGCACCGACAGCAGGGTCAGGCCGAACACCCCGGCCGCATTGCCCGCAGCGCCGTAGGTGTCGCCGATCCGCGACCAGTGCGCGAGCAGCGAGATCACGGTGACCGCGGCCGCGGCCGCCAGCAGCCGCAGCAGCGCGCGCAGCGCCGCCCGCGCGCCCGGCGCCACCCAGTCGGGCAGCCCGGCGAACAGCCGCTCCCGCAGCGGATTCGCTCGACTCGCGATGCCCGCCACCGCCGCCAGCAGATGCAGGCCGCCCACCCAGCCGAACGCGGCCAGCGTCGCCGGGGGCTGCAGCGCCACCACCGCCGAGGCGTCCTCGGCCACGGCCAGACAGACCGCGGTGATCACGAGGGGTCCGGCGACGGCGGCGCCCACGATCCAGCCCAGATCGGCCCGCGTGGCATCGAGTTCCACCGCTCGGGCGCAGTCGCGCGCCACGAACCACATCAGCACGCCGGTCGGCAGCAGCGGCAGCAGGCCCAGTGACGTCTTGCCGATCACCAGCGGAACCTGGTGCACGGCAAGCCATCCCGCGGCGATCGCACCGGAGGCTCCGGTCATCGAACTACCGGCCGCCAGCAGCGTCGCGAGCACCACCGCCACCACGATGACCACGGTGAAGCTCGAGGTCCGCGCGGCGAGGAACCCCAGCACCTTGGCCCGATCCGGACTGAGGGAGAGAAAGACGTTGTCCTCGGGGGGTGTGCGTCCGGACCCCGCGCGGCGCCCCTCCGGCCTGCCCGGCGGTACCCGGTCGCCATCCCACCGAGCCAGCGAAGATCTCATGCCACCACCTTGTCGATCATGGGCATCCGCCGGAGCGATCGGCGCGAGCCGATCGCGCGCGACCCGAAGGGTTCGATACGGCCGCGCGAACCGAACCTGTGCGGGCATCGTCGGCGGTGACGATCGTGCCCCCGGGCAGTGCCCGCCGCGCGATACACCGCGCGGACCGGCCGCTGCACACCGCACTCACAAGAACTCAGCGTGACACCGAAACGCACGTCGGCGAGCCAGGCGCGCCGTCAGGGGCGCCACCGGACTCGCCGACGTATGAAACGCGTTGTTACTTCTGGTCGTCCTCGGGGCGGAACGCCTTGGTGGCGTCCGCGGCCGGGTTGGCGGCCTGGCCCTCGCCGAACGGCTGGCCCTGCGAGCCCTGGGCGCTCTGGCCGGACTGGCCCGGCTGACCGAAGCTCAGCCCGCCGTACTGCTGCTGTCCCGCGGGCTGCGCGCCGAAGTGCTGGGTGGCGCTCTCGTCACCGGCGGGCTGCTGCGGGCGCTGCTGCGCGCCGTAGGCCGACTGCGCACCGTACTGCTGGCCCTGCTGACCGTACTGCTGTCCCGGCTGGCTCTGCTGGCCGGCTTGGCCGTACTGCTGCTGGCCGTACTGCGACTGGCCCGCCTGACCGCCCTGGCCCGGCTGACCGTACGACGGCTGCTGACCGTACTGGCCGTACGACGGCTGACCGGCCTGACCCGCCTGACCCGGCTGTCCATACGACGGCTGCTGACTGTACTGGCCGTAGGACTGCTGACCGGCCTGGCCGCTCTGCCCGTAGGAGGGCTGCTGGCCCTGGCCGTAGGAGGGCTGCTGAGCGTAACCGCCCTGACCGCCGAACCCGGCGGCCGCGGGCTTCGGCGCCGGGGCGGACATGATCTCCGCCTCGAACAGCACGGCGACCACGGCGGCCGCGGCCTGCACCAGCGCCAGGAACAACACCACCCAGGCGCCCCACGCGAGGCTGACCTCGTCGGGCAGGGTGAACGCCTGCACCAGCAGGCCCAGGAAACCGGCGGCGCTGGCCGCGGCGGCCGCACCGACGTAGTTCTGCTTGCGCAGCAGCGAAATGGCCGCGAGCAGCCCGCCCAGCAGCAGGAACACCAGCAGCGGCGAGATGCCGACCGCCTTGAAGAAGGTCTCCGACTGTTCCTCGGTGCGCACGCCCATGCCGAAGTCCTGGGCCTTCGTCTTGGCGAAGGCGGTGAAGCCGAGCAGGAAGTTGATGATGCCCAGCGCGGCGACACCCACGGTCAGGAAGAACGGCAGGCCCTTGGCGGCCCCGCCACTCGACTCCGGGGTGCCCGATCCTGCACCGGTACCGCTTGCCGACTGGCCGAAGTTGGGCGCGGCGGAGGGCGTCGGCGCGGGCGCGTTGTACCCGGAGCCCCCGGTCGGGTATGACATGTCGTCGTCTCCTATCGAGTCCTTCATGGTCTACACGGCTGGATGCCCTCACTGACGCTACTGCAATCGAGCGTCCTGGTCACGGGCACGGCGTCCGGACCCTGCACTATGACGAGGGTCGCCTTCCCCGGAACGGGAAGGCGACCCTCGTAGGCGACCGGTGGATCAGGCGGTGACGCTGGCCTTCTCCAGGATGGCGCGCGCCAGGGCGGCGGTTTCGGACGGCGTCTTGCCGACCTTGACGCCCGCGGCCTCCAGCGCCTCCTTCTTCGCCGCGGCGGTGCCCGACGAACCGGAGACGATGGCGCCGGCGTGGCCCATGGTCTTGCCCTCGGGGGCGGTGAAGCCCGCGACGTAACCGACGACCGGCTTGGTCACGTTCTCCTTGATGTAGGCCGCGGCCCGCTCCTCGGCGTCGCCGCCGATCTCGCCGATCATGACGATGAGCTTGGTCTCCGGGTCCTTCTCGAAGGCCTCGATGGCGTCGATGTGGGTGGTGCCGATGACCGGGTCACCGCCGATACCGATGGAGGTCGAGAAGCCGAAATCGCGCAGCTCGTACATCATCTGGTAGGTCAGGGTGCCGGACTTGGACACCAGGCCGACCGGGCCCTTGTCGGTGATGTTGGCCGGGGTGATGCCCACCAGCGCCTCGCCCGGGGTGATGATGCCGGGGCAGTTGGGGCCGATGATCCGGGTCTTGTTTCCCTTCTCGACGTTGTAGGCCCACGCGTAGGCGGTGTCCTGCACCGGGATGCCCTCGGTGATGACCACCAGCAGCGGGATCTCCGCGTCGATGGCCTCGATGATGGCGTCCTTGGCGAACTTCGGCGGCACGAACGCGATCGAGACGTCGGCGCCGGTCTCCTTGATGGCCTCCGCGACACCGCCGAACACCGGCAGCTCGACGGCGTTGCCGTCCTTGTCGGTGTGCGAGACCGTGGTGCCCGCCTTGCGGGCGTTGACGCCGCCGACGACCTGGGTGCCCGCCGCGAGCATCAGCGCGGTGTGCTTGGTCCCCTCGCCACCGGTGATGCCCTGGACGATGACCTTGGAGTCCTTGTTGAGGAAGATAGACATTTTCGTCCTTGTCCTTACTTGGCCGCTGCCAGCTCGGCGGCCTTGTCGGCGCCTTCGTCCATTGTCTGCGCCAGCGTCACCAGTGGGTGGTTGGCGTCGGCGAGAATCTTGCGGCCCTCTTCGACGCGGTTGCCGTCGAGACGGACGACCAGCGGCTTGTTGGCCTCGCCGCCCAGGATCTCCAGGGCCTTCACGATGCCGTTCGCCACGGCGTCACACGCGGTGATGCCGCCGAACACGTTCACGAACACGCTCTTGACCTGCGCGTCGTTCAGGATGACGTCCAGGCCGTTGGCCATCACCTCGGCCGACGCGCCGCCACCGATGTCCAGGAAGTTGGCGGGCTTGACGCCGTTGTGGTTCTCGCCCGCGTACGCGACGACGTCCAGGGTCGACATGACCAGACCCGCGCCGTTGCCGATGATGCCGACCTCGCCGTCGAGCTTGACGTAGTTGAGGTCGTTCTCCTTGGCCTTCAGCTCCAGCGGATCGGTGGCGTCGATATCCGCGAACGCCTCGTGGTCCGGGTGCCGGAAGTCGGCGTTCCCGTCCAGGGTGATCTTGCCGTCCAGCGCCAGGATCTCGTTGTCCGGCGTGCGGACCAGCGGGTTCACCTCGACCAGGGTGGCGTCCTCGCCGACGAAGACCTCCCACAGCTTCTGGATCGTGACCGCGGCGGCATCCAGGATGTCGGCGGGCAGGTGGCCCTGCTCGGCGATGGAGCGCGCGAACGCCAGGTCCACACCCTTGACCGCGTCGACCGGCACCTTGGCCAGGCGATCGGGCTTGGTGGCAGCCACCTCTTCGATCTCCATACCGCCCTCGACCGAGCACATGGCCAGGTAGGTGCGGTTGGAGCGGTCGAGCAGGAAGGAGATGTAGTACTCCGAGGCGATGTCCTTGGCCTCCGCGACCAGGATCTTCTTGGTGACGTGGCCCTTGATGTCCAGGCCCAGGATGTTGGAGGCGTGGGTGAAGGCGTCCTCCGGTGCGGCGGCGTACTTCACGCCGCCGGCCTTGCCGCGGCCACCGACCTTGACCTGCGATTTGATCATCACAGGCTTGCCGATCTCGGTCGCGATCGCACGGGCATCCTCGGCCGAGTCCGTGACCCGGCCTTCCGACGAAGGCACTCCGTGCTTTACGAAGAGCTCCTTCGCCTGATATTCGAAGAGATCCATGTACTCACCGTCTCGTCTGCGTTGTTGTACAACGTCTTTGTTGGCGGCCCGTCGTCGGAGGCGGGTCGGGTCGGACTCTAATCAGTCACGGGGACGGGAAATCAGCCGCATACAGCCTAAGTGGCGCAGGTCACGGGACCGCATACCGGGCGGCAAAACCGCTGGCCAACACTACCGACGAGTAGGTTGCTCCCGGCACGGCAGGTCGGGCCGGAGAAGGTACATATTCGGGGCGGGCTACTACACCTCGTCGTCAAGTGGGCTCACGCGGGTGCCCACCCGACAGTGAGATATTCCTTGCTGTTATCGTGATCAATCTCACATGCCAGGACAGGAAGGGCCGCAGCGCTTGCCGACCTGCAATCGTTTCGTTACCGTCGATGCGGTCGATGTCACAGCACGGTCACGACGCCGTCGGGAAGAAAACTTCCCACCGATGGCAGTATGCGTAACCACGGCGGGACTCATCACACGACACAGGAGGACGGCAGGCTTGTTGCAGCACAGCGCTCCGCAGGTAGAGAGCCGCTCCGCAGGCGACCCGTCCACCTCACAGCGTCACCCCGTGCCGGAATTCCGCCGATGAGCGTCGATCCTTATCAACCCGGTCATCGCGCGCGGTCCGCACGCCGTTATCGCCGTAACGACGAACCCTTCGGCGGCCAGCAGCACTTCGGTGGCGGCGGATACGCCGGATCGGCGCCCGCGCAGGCCACCGGTTGGAGCGCCCCCGGCGCCGCCGAGTGGAATCCGGGCCCGGCCGAGAACACCTGGACCGCATCCGGATCAGCGGACTGGGACGCCTGGAACACGCCGAACCTCCCGGACGGCGACGACCGACACGGCGCCTACGACTACCCGGCAGCGGACGATCAGCCGTTCGACCCCGATCGGCTGCGCGCCGGATGGCCGCGCACCGACGTCGGCGACACGCCCAGCCCCCTCGCCCGGCCCAGTCGGGTGGCCGCCCGGCGCAGCGGCGCGCATCGGATGCCAGCACCGCCCGCCGCGCTCAAAGGTCGCGCGGCCGTCGTCGCGGTCGCCGCGGGGGCCGTCGTCGCCGCCGGACAGGCGGGTATGGAGTCCGGCGGGCAGAGCCAGACCTCGACCGCCGACTATCAGGCCGACGGGCAGGTGCACGAGATCGCCGCGCAGTCGGTGAGCCTCGCCGATCCCGCCGCGGCGGGCGGGCAGACCTCCTCCCAGCTGGTCAGCGTCGCCCCGGTGACCGATATCAGCCAGTTCAGCGACATTCTGCAGCACGGCCAGCAGTTCGCCGAGGATCTGGCCGCGCAGGAGGCCGCCAAGCTGCGCCCGCTGTTCACCAAGTTCGCCTACGGCAACTACACCTCCGGATTCGGATTCCGCTGGGGCGCACCGCACAACGGTGTGGACGTCGCGGCGCCGATCGGCACCCCCATCTACGCCGTCGAGGACGGCACCGTGATCGATGCGGGCCCGGCCTCCGGTTTCGGCATGTGGGTCCGCCTGCGCCACGACGACGGCACCGTCACGGTCTACGGCCACGTCGACACCACGACGGTCAACGTCGGCGAGCGCGTCATGGCGGGCGACCAGATCGCCACGGTCGGCAACCGCGGCTTCTCCACGGGCCCGCACTGCCACTTCGAGGTCCATCTCAACGGCACCCAGCCCATCGACCCCCTCCCCTGGCTCGCCTCGCGAGGCATCTCCCTGGGCGCCCAGCGCGACTGAGGTTCCCGGCGAAAAGCATGCCGGGAAATCAGAGTTCCGCACGCAGCACGCGGGCCTACCGTCCCTCATTTCCGGCGTGCTTTTGGCTGGCCCTACCGTCTGTCGTTTCCGGGGTACTTTCGGCCGGGCCTACCATCCGTCGTTTCGGCGTACTTTCGGCCGGAGCTACCGTCTGTCGTTTCCGGCGCTCTTGGCCGGAAACTACAGCTTGACCAGGGTGCGGCTGTATTGGGGGATGAGGCGGATCTTTCCGGCGGTGCCGAAGTCGATGGTTACCGTGGCGAGAGCGCCGAAGCCCTCGGCGGCTACGACGCGGCCGAGGCCGTATTTGTCGTCGCTGACGCGGTCGCCTACGGCCAGGACCAGGTTCGTGTTGTTGCGTTTTCCGGAGCCGCCGGGGGCGGGGCGGCGGGGACCGCGGTCGCGCAGGCCGGGGCGCTGGTCGGACCAGCCGTCGCCACGCGTCCAGTCGCGTTCCAGGCCCTCGTCGTCGCCACCGCGGCGGCGGAAGCCCCGGGTGGTCGCGCTGGCCGCGGGCTCCAGCCGCTGCCAATCGAGCAGGTGGGGCGGAATCTCCTGCAGGAAGCGAGATTCCGGGTTCGAGACCGGCTGGCCCCAGCCGGAACGCATCACCGCGCGGGTGAGGTACAGGCGGCGGCGCGCACGGGTGAGCCCGACGTAGGCGAGGCGCCGCTCCTCCGCCAGCTCGGCCGGATCGCCCAGCGCCCGCATGTGCGGGAATTGGCCGTCCTCCCAGCCGGTCACGAAGACGACCGGGAATTCCAGGCCCTTCGCGGTGTGCAGGGTCATCATCGTGACCACGCCGGTGCCCTCGTCGGGGATCTGGTCGGTGTCGGCGACCAGCGACACCCGCTCCAGGAACGCGGCCAGCGAGCCCGGTTCCGCCTCGCCCTCCGCGGCCTCGGGCACCAGACCCTCCTCCCGGGCGGCCTCCACATTGTTGCGAGCCTCGGAGCTGAATTCGCGGGCGACGCTGACCAATTCGTTGAGGTTGTCCAAGCGGGCGCCGTCCTGGGGATCGTCGGAGGCCTCCAGTTCGGCGCGGTAGCCCGTGCGGTCCAGCACGGCCTCGACGACATTGCCGACATCCGGGAAGTCCAGGTCCTCGACGGCGCCTGCCGCCCGGATCTCGTCCAGCAGGTCCATGAAGCCCGAGAGGGCCCGCTGCGCACGGGTATTCAGCAGCGCCACCTTGCCCGCGGCGGCATCGCGCAGCGCCGCGGCGAAACCGATGCCGCGCTGTTCGGCGTGCACGGCCACACAGGCCTCGGCCCGGTCACCGATGCCGCGGCGCGGGGTGTTGAGAATGCGGCGCATGCTCACCGCATCGTCCGGATTCTCCAGCACGCGCAGGTAGGCGACGATATCGCGGACCTCCTTGCGCTCGTAGAACCGGACACCGCCGACCACCTTGTACGGCAGCCCCATCCGGATGAAGATCTCCTCCAACGCGCGGGAGTTGTTGTTGGTGCGGTAGAACACCGCGACATCGCCGTAGTTGTACTCGCCCTGGTCGACCAGGCGGTCGATCTCGCGGGCCACGAACGAGGCCTCATCGTGCTCGTTGTCGGCGACGTAGCCGACGATCAGGTCGCCGTCGCCGGAGTCGGTCCACAGCTTCTTCTCGCGGCGGCCCTCGTTCTTGGAGATCAGCGAGTTGGCCGCGGACAGGATGTGCTGGGTGGAGCGGTAGTTCTGTTCCAGCAGAATGGTTTCCGCGTCGGGGAAATCGCGCTCGAACTCCTCGATATTGCGGATGGTGGCGCCGCGGAACGCGTAGATGGACTGGTCCGCGTCGCCGACCACGCACAGCTCGCTGGGCGGGACCGCGTCCTCGCGCCGCACCGGGGTGAACTCGGGATCGGCCGCCGTGGCCCCGGCGTCGGCGTCGTCCAGTTCGGCCTCGGAATGATGCCCGACCAGCTCGCGCACCAGCACGTACTGCGCGTGGTTGGTGTCCTGGTACTCATCGACCAGCACGTGCCGGAAGCGGCGGCGGTAGTACTCGGCGACCTGCGGGTGATGCTGCAGCAACGCCACCGTCTCGCCGATCAGGTCGTCGAAGTCCAGGGCGTTGGCCGCGCGCAGCCGCCGCTGATACTCGGTGTAGACATCGGCCACGATGCCGGGCAGCTCGCTCTCGTCGGATTCCGCGTCGGCCGAGGCGGTTTCGGGATCGGTGAGCTCGTTCTTGAGGTTCGAGATGGCCGTGGCCAGCAGGCGCGGCGAGTACTTCTTGGGGTCGAGATTCAGGTCGCGGCCGATCATGGCCAGCAGGCGGCGCGAGTCGTCGGCGTCGTAGATGGAGAAGTTGGAGTTCAGGCCCGGCACCAGGGCGGCCTGGGTGCGCAGGATGCGCACGCAGCTGGCGTGGAAGGTGGAGACCCACATGGTGGTGGCGCGCGGGCCGACCAGGCCGATCACGCGCTCCCGCATCTCGGCGGCGGCCTTGTTGGTGAAGGTGATGGCCAGGATCTGGCCGGGCGTGACGCCGCGCGCGCCCAGCAGATAGGCGATGCGGCGGGTGAGCACCGCCGTCTTGCCCGAACCCGCCCCGGCGACGATCAGCAGCGGGGAGCCGGTGTGCACGACCGCCGCCCGCTGCTGTGGATTCAGCCCCTCGAGTAGGAGTTCGGACCGCTCCGCGGACTGCTTGTCCCCCTGGGTCCGCCCCGAATGTCCCGAACCCGCTGGTCCCGAATCAGAGCGCATCTCTTCCGCCACCGTCGTCTCCATCGTCCATCCACGCTACCGGCGGGCACCGACATCCTGTAGTCCGGCGGCATTCTGACCCCTCCTGGGAACAGGAACCGTTTGGCTCACCCTCGGGCCCGTGGCAGACTGGCCACATGACCTGCGCGCTCACGACCACTGCTGCTCGGCTGATCACTGACTATCGTGGTCACCGACCTCGCACCTGAGCGCGGATACTCGACGGGGGACAATGAAAGACCCACCGGGTCTGTTTCATGGTGAAAGAACCGACGGTAACGGGGTGGGGCCGCCTGCCGATCCTGGTTCTGACACGAGGAGAGAAAGTACATGAGCACCTCTACGACCGAGACCGGGTCCGACGCGGCGCTGCCCAGCAGCGAGGCGGAGATCGACAAGCTCCGCAAGGAGATCGACCGGCTCGACGCCGAAATTCTCGCAGCGATCAAGCGCCGCACCGAGGTCTCGAGAATCATCGGCCGCACCCGGATGGCCAACGGCGGCCCGCGCCTGGTCCACTCCCGCGAGATGAAGGTGCTGGAGCGCTTCAGCGAACTGGGCCAGGAGGGTCACACCCTCGCCATGCTGCTGCTGCGCCTCGGCCGCGGCCGCCTCGGTCACTGACCGGGCCACAGACCACGCGGCGTTCGACGAGCACCGCGCCCCCAGGCCGCCCCGGGTGAATTCACCCCGGGGCGGCTTTTCCTGTGCTACGGCAGCGCGATGTACTTGGTGGACAGGTATTCGTCGATGCCCTCGAACCCGCCCTCGCGGCCGAAGCCGGAGGCCTTGACGCCACCGAAGGGGGCCGCGGGGTCGGAGATGACGCCGCGATTGATGCCGACCATGCCGGATTCCAGCCCCTCGGCGATGCGCAGCGCGCGGTCCAGGTTCCGCGTGTAGGCGTAGGCGACCAGGCCGAATTCGGTGTCGTTGGCCGCGGCCAGACCCTCCTCCTCGGTATCGAAGCCGACGATCGGGGCGACTGGGCCGAACACTTCCTCGCGCAGGATGCGGGCGGCGGCGGGGACCTCGGACAGGATCGTCGCCGGGTAGTAGTAGCCCGGGCCGCCGGGGGCCTTGCCGCCGATGCGGATCTGCGCGCCCTTGGCGACCGCGTCGTCGACCAGTTCGGTGACGGTGTCGAGCTGGTTCTGGTTGATCAAGGGGCCCAGCGTGGTCGCCGGGTCGCTGCCGGGACCGAGTCGCACCTCGGCCATGGCGGCGGCGAACTTGTCGGTGAATTCCGCGCGCACGGAGTTGTGCACGTGGAAACGGTTGGCCGCCGTGCAGGCCTCGCCGCCGTTGCGCAGCTTGGCCAGCATCGCGCCGGTGACCGCGGCGTCGACGTCCGCGTCGTCGAAGACCACGAACGGGGCGTTGCCGCCCAGCTCCATCGAGGTGCGCAGCAGCCCGTGCGCGGACTTCTCGACCAGGGTCTTCCCGACCTCGGTGGAGCCGGTGAAGGTGAGCTTGCGCAGGCGCGGATCGTTGAGCAGGGGCTCGGTGACCGCGCCGGAGCGGCGGCTGGTGATCACTGACAGCACCCCGTCGGGCAGGCCCGCGTCGGCGCAGAGCCGGGCCAGCAGCAGCATGGTCAGCGGGGTCGCCGACGCCGGTTTGACGATCATCGTGCAGCCCGCCGCCAGTGCCGGGCCGATCTTGCGGGTACCCATGGCGAGGGGGAAGTTCCACGGCGTGATCGCCAGGCACGGCCCGACCGGCTGCTTGTGCACCACGATCCGGCCGGTGCCGGTCGGCGCGGTCTGATATCGGCCGTGGATGCGGGCGGCCTCCTCCGCGAACCAGCGGAAGAACTCGGCGCCGTAGCGGACCTCGTTGCGGCTCTCCTGCAGTGCCTTGCCCATTTCCAGGGTCATCAGCAGCGCGAAGTCCTCGGTGCGTTCGATGATGCGGTCGTAAACCGCGCGCAGGATCTCCGACCGGTCGCGCGCGGTGGTCGCGGCCCACTCGTCCTGCGCCGCGACCGCGGCGTCGAGCGCGCGCACCGCGTCTTCGGGGGCGGCGTCGGCGACGTGCGCGACGGGCTCTCCGGTGGCCGGGTTCTCCACCGGGAACGTCGCGCCGCCGGTGGCATCCACCGGGCCGCCGATCCAGAGCTGTGTGGGTACGGACTCGAGGAGTTCACGTTCGGACACCATGCGCCCAGCCTATGCCTGGTGCGGCGGTGTAGTCCGCCGTGCCGGTGGTGCACACGTTCCCCGTCCTCGAGGCAGGGACACCAGCGACAGTTACCTGCGCGTCGGGGGCGGGGTGGGTAATCTCGCCATCGTGAGCAGCGACATCACCGCGACGGCGGCCTGGCGGAAACTGCACGATCATCACGCGGCGGTGGCGGGGCGGCACCTGCGTGAGTTCTTCGCCGACGATCCCGAGCGCGGTCGCGACCTGACGATCCAGGTCGCGGATCTGCGGATCGACTACAGCAAGCACCGCGTGACGCGCGAAACCCTGGACCTGCTGGTCGAATTGGCCGAGGCCGCCGGGGTTCCGGGGCACCGCGACGCGATGTTCCGCGGCGACCACATCAACACCTCCGAGGACCGCGCCGTCGGGCACGTGGCGCTGCGGCTCCCGAAGGGCGGGTCGATGACCATCGACGGCGCCGACGCCGGGGCCGAGGTACACGAGGTGCTGCGCCGCATGGGTGAGTTCACCGACGCGGTGCGTTCCGGGCAGTGGCGCGGCGCCACGGGCGAGCGCATCGAGACGGTGGTGAACATCGGCATCGGCGGCTCCGATCTCGGCCCCGTCATGGTGCACCTGGCGCTGCGGCACTACGCCGACGCCGGTATCTCGGCGCGGTTCGTCTCCAATATCGACCCGGCGGACCTGACCGCTAAGCTCGCCGGGCTGAATCCGGCGACCACGCTGTTCGTCGTTGCGTCCAAGACGTTTTCGACGCTGGAGACGCTGACCAACGCCACCGCCGCGCGGCGCTGGCTGGTCGCGGCGCTGGGCGAGGACGCGGTCGCCAAGCATTTCGTGGCGGTGTCCACCAACGCCGAGCGGGTGGCCGCGTTCGGTATCGACACCGCGAACATGTTCGGCTTCTGGGACTGGGTCGGCGGGCGCTACTCGGTCGACTCGGCCATCGGACTGTCGGTGATGGCGACGGTCGGCAAGGAGCGCTTCGCGGAGTTCCTGGCCGGAATGCACAGCGTGGACGAGCATTTCCGGACCGCTCCCCCGGCGCGGAACGCGCCGGTGCTGCTGGGGCTGCTCGGCGTGTGGTACTCGAACTTCTTCGGCGCGGAATCGCGTGCGGTGCTGCCGTATTCGAACGACCTGGCCCGCTTCCCCGCCTACCTGCAGCAGCTGACGATGGAGTCCAACGGCAAGTCGGTGCGCGCGGACGGCAGCCCGGTCGGCGCGTCCACCGGGGAGATCTTCTGGGGCGAGCCGGGCACCAACGGACAGCACGCCTTCTACCAGCTGCTCCATCAGGGCACCCGGTTGATTCCGGCCGATTTCATCGGATTCGCCCGGCCCACCGACGATCTGCCGACCCGCGACGGCGCCGGCAGCATGCACGACATTCTGATGAGCAACCTGTTCGCGCAGACCAAGGTGCTCGCCTTCGGCAAGTCCGCCGAGGAGATCGCCGCAGAGGGCACCGACCCGAAGCTGGTGCCGCACAAGGTGATGCCGGGCAATCGACCCAGCACGACAATCCTCGCACCGCGGCTGACCCCGTCCGTGGTGGGGCAGCTGATCGCGCTGTACGAGCACCAGGTGTTCGTCGAGGGCGCGATCTGGGGCATCGACAGCTTCGACCAGTGGGGCGTGGAACTGGGCAAGCAGCAGGCCCTGGCGTTGGAGCCGCTGCTGACCTCGACAGAAGACCCTGCCCCGCAATCGGATTCGTCTACCGACACGCTGATCCGCTGGTACCGGCAGCACCGACAGCAGTAGCGCGCCGCCTACAGGGCTGCGCGGGCGAGGATCGCGGCGGTGTCGGCGCCGACCGGAAGGGTGCCGAAGGCGATGCCCCAGTCGCCGCCGAACCTGGTGGCGCAGAAGGCGTCCGCGACGGCGGCGTGGCCGTGGCGGACCAGCTGGGCGCCCTGCAGCACCAGGGCCATCAGCTCGACCACGCGGCGGGCACGGTATTCGATATCGGACAGGTCGGTGAGTTCCTTGCCGATGCGGTCGATGGCATCGTCCAGGTGGTGGTTGGCGCCGCGGGCCAGCGACACCTCGTCGAAGTAGGCCTCCACCGTCTCGGGCTGGCGCCCCATGGCGCGCAACGCGTCCAGCGCCGCCACATTGCCCGAACCCTCCCAGATCGACATCAGCGGCGCCTCGCGATACAGCCGCGGCATGCCGGAATCCTCGACATAGCCGTTGCCGCCCAGGCATTCCAGCGCCTCGGCCGCGTGCACCGGCGCCCGCTTGCAGACCCAGTACTTCGTGACCGCCAGGGCGATCCGGCGCAGCGCCGCCTCGGCCGGATCGGAGGCCGCGCGGTCGGTCGCGCCCGCCAGCCGCATCATCACCGTGGTCGCCGCGTCCGATTCGATCACCAGGTCGGCGAGCACATTGCGCATGGACGGCTGATCGAACAGCTTGGCGCCGAACACTTCCCGATGCCGGGCATGGTGCACCGCGTGCAGCACGCCGATCCGCATCCCGGTGGCCGAGCCGATCACGCAGTCCAGCCGGGTCATGTTCACCATCTCGATGATGGTCTTCACCCCGGCGCCCTCCGCGCCGACCAGCCAGCCGACCGCGTCCTCGTACTCGATCTCCGAGGAGGCGTTCGACTTGTTGCCCAGCTTGTCCTTGAGCCGTTGCAGCCGCAGCGCGTTGCGGGAACCGTCGGGCAGCACGCGCGGCAGCAGGAAACACGACAGCCCGCCGGGCGCCTGCGCGAGGGTGAGGAACATATCCGACATGGGGGCCGAGGTGAACCACTTGTGGCCGACGACGCGGTAGGCGCCGTCGGATTGCGGTGTGGCCGTGGTGGTGTTGGCGCGGACATCCGAGCCGCCCTGCTTCTCCGTCATGGACATACCGGCGATCAGTCCGGCCTTCGACGTCGGCTCGCGCAAGCCGAAATCGTAGGTGCGCGAACCGAGTAGCGGCTCGTACCGCGCAGCCAGCTCCGGATTGTGGCGCAGCGCGGGCACCACCGCGTAGGTCATCGAGATCGGGCACATGTGCCCGGCATCGGCCATGCCCCAGGTGTAGAACTTCGCGGCCCGCGCGGTGTGGGCGCCGGGCCGGTCCTCGAGCCACGGGGCGCCGTGCAGTCCGTGCGCCACAGCGACTTTCATCAGCTCGTGCCAGTACGGGTGGAACTCCACCTCGTCGACCCGGTGCCCGTAGCGGTCGTGCGTGTGCAGCACCGGTGGGTACTCGTTGGCGACCCGGCCCCATTCCTGCGCCTCGGCGCCGCCCGCGAGCGCGCCCAGTTCGCGGACCTCGGCCTCCGCCCACCCCGCACCCTCCCGGTGCAGCCCCTCGAGCAGAGCGGGGTTGTGGGAGAAGTCGAACGGGACGATGGGCGGAACCTGGTTGAATACCTCATGGGTGGGCATGCGGGGCACTCCTGTCTCGGTGACGCCGGTGGTCACGGGCGATCCTCGGGTTCGCGTAAACCCAAGGCGCGCAACGAAAATTCGATGAGTTCGGGCACCACCGACTCGCTCTGCAGCGCCTCGGCCAGCGGTCCGACCAGGACCTCGCCGATGGCGCCGACCAGGGCGGTAGCGGCGGTGCGCGGATTCTGCGGGGGCAGTTGGCCGTTCGCGACGCCCTCGGCGATCGCCGCGGCGAACGTCTCGGCGAAGGCGCGGCGGAACCGCAGCCGCTCGGTGTCCACGGCCGCGTCAACCGGCTCGGCCAGCAGCACGTAGGCCAGCTTCGGGTTCTTCAGGGCGCGACCCGCGAAGGTCTCCACCGCGGCGGTGACCCGCTCCACGGCGCTGCCCGCGGCGCCGGCCGCCGCGACCGCCGACACCTCCCGGGTGACGACATCGCGGAACACCGCGGTGACCAGCTCGGTCTTGCCGCTGAAGTTCTTGTAGACGGTGCCGGTGGCGACGCCCGCCTCGGCGGCGACCGCCGCGATCGACATTCCCGCGAACCCGCGCTCGGAGAGCACCCTGGTCGCGGCGTGCACGATCGCGCCCGCCTGTGCGTCGAGGCGGGCCTGCACGGCGGGGGTCCGGCGGTAAGCCACGCAAGAAGTGAATCACGAATTCATTTCTTGACGCAAGGGGGCCACGGCTGTTCGAATCGGGCGTACGGCCGGGTCGGGTGGCGGCCCGCGACAGCGAGGAGCAGCCGTGAGCGTACGAATCGAGCGCAAGGGTCCGGTGTTCACCGTGGTCCTCGATCGCCCCCAGGCCCGCAACGCGGTCGACGGCCCGACCGCGCGGGAACTGGCCGACGCGTTCCGGGAATTCGATGCCGATATGGACGCCGCGGTCGCGGTGCTGTGGGGCGCGGGTGGCACTTTCTGCGCGGGCGCGGACCTGAAATCCCTGGGCACCGAACGCTCCAACGCCGCCAGTACGGAGGGGGACGGCCCGATGGGGCCGACCCGGATGCGACTGTCCAAACCGGTGATCGCCGCGGTCTCCGGCTACGCGGTCGCGGGCGGGTTGGAGCTGGCGCTGTGGGCCGACCTCCGAATTGCCGAGCAGGACAGCACATTCGGGGTCTTCTGCCGCCGCTGGGGAGTGCCGCTCATCGACGGGGGCACGGTGCGGCTGCCGCGCATCGTCGGGGCCGGGCGGGCCATGGACATGATTCTCACCGGCCGCGCGGTGGGCGCCGCCGAGGCGCTGCAGATGGGGCTGGTCAACCGGGTCGTCCCGCCGGGTGAATCCCGCGGCGCCGCAGAGCAACTCGCCGCGGATCTGGCCGCCCTGCCGCAGACCTGCCTGCGCACCGATCGCCTGTCGGCGCTCGAACAGTGGGGCCTGGACGAGGATGCCGCGATCGCCAACGAGTTCCGCCACGGACTGACCGCCCTCTCCGACGCCGACGGCGCCCTGGCCGGAGCGCAGCGGTTCGCCTCCGGCGCCGGACGCCACGGCACCTCGACCTGACGACGAACGACGGCAACCGCCACCGAGACGGCGGCGCTCGACCTGATGCCGCTCCGGCGCCGGGCGTCGACGTCGACCTCGCGCTACGGCACCGGTCGGGCGGTGGTGGCACCATGGCCTCATGCCGCCGCCACTTCCGACCTTGCGCGATCGTCACCGCAGCGAGCGGGTGGGGCGCGCACTATGAGCAGGCTCAGCGTCGTCGACGAGATCTTCCTGCGGACGCATCGCGGGATGGGGACTCCGATTGCCCTGCAGGGGTTGTGGCGGACGGCCGATCAGGTGGAACCGAAGGTGCTGGAGCGGGTGCACAGCGCCTTGCGGAGCGGTCCGCTGGGGCGGCGGGTGGTGCGGCCGCGACTCCCGGGGGCGCGGCCGTACTGGCGGGCGAACGACCGGGCGCATCCGCTGCGGATCGCGGAACTCCCGATTCCGCAGGCCGGCCTGCTCGACTGGGCGGATGCGCAGGGCTTCGACCTCGATCCGGAATTCGGGCCGGGCTGGCGGCTGGCGGCGGCGCGGGTGGACGGCGGTGGCTCGATCGTGTCGCTGACGTGTTCGCACGCGCTCGCCGACGGGCGTGGCCTGGTGACCGCGGTCGATCTCGCGCTGACCGGCGTCGTCCCGGAAGCCGGTGCGGCGCACTCGGATTGGGCCGATGCCCGACACCAGTGGTCGACCGTGCTGGGCGGCACCGCGCGGGCGCTGCGGCACGGCGTCCCGAAGCGACCGCAGGCGCCGGAAGCTCGAGTGGCGACCGGGTTGTCGGAGCACGCGACATACGGTGCCGTGCTGCAGATTCCGGCGGCCGACTGGGACCTCGTCGGTGCGGGCCGCGGCGGCACCGCGAATACCCTGTTCGTCCACCTCGTCGCTAATATGCTGTGGGACAGCGGCTTCCCCGGATCGTCTATCGCGGCCAGTCTGCCCGTCGACACCCGCGACGAACCGCGCGTGGATAACGACATGGCGATGACCGAGGTCGTGGTGACGCGCGCCGACAATCCCGCCACCCTGCGCGAGAAGTGCCGCGCCGCATACGAACACCGCATGTCCGGCCCCGAAGGCCTCCCGGAGGAACTCCTGCAGGTACTGCCCGAACGCGTGGCCTACACGCTGTCCCGGGGCGCGGGCGAACGAGACATCCTGTGCTCCAACATCGGTCCGCTCCCGGCCGCGCTGACCCGCCTCGGCCCGCATCGCTGCACGGGTGTGGCGACCCGCGCCATCCATCCGGGCCTGCGCCCTACCGAACTCCCCCGCACCCGGCTGTCGGCCTACCTGTCCCGCTCGGGCCACACCTACACCCTGGCGCTGGTCGGCCTCGACCCCGACCGCATCGGTTCCGCCGCGGCGCTGACCGATCTCGCCACCACCGCCCTGGAGAGGCTGGACCTCCCCCACACCCGGTGGTAGCGACGAATCTCCCGCACCGGGGCTAGCGTGCCGCGGCTACGTCGGACAGCCGGGCGAGGACGTGCTGCGGGGTGTGGATGCCGGGCGCGAGGTCCGGAGAGGGCACGGGGTCGTCGAAGACCTGGCGAATGGGGAGGACACCCGCCCAGGTGTCGCTTGCGAGATCCTCCGCGTCGTCGCGCGGACCGCCGGTGCGCGTCTTCACCGACGCCTCGGTGAGGTCCAGTGCGAGCACCGCGGTCGCGGCCAGTTCCTTCTTGGACGGCGAGCGGACGGCGTCCCAGGCGCCCGGGGCAGCGCGCTCGACGATGACGCGCAGCGCGTGCAGGCGCTCGTCGCGATGGGTGACCTCCACGGGGCGGCCGTGGATGACCGCCGAGCGAAAGTTCATCGAGAAATGCATGGCCGACCGGGCGTAGACGATGCCGTCGACATGGGTCACCGTCACCGAGACGTCACCTGTCACGGCGGCCCGCAGATTTCCCGCGCCGGTGGATCCGTGCAGGTAGAGAGTGTCACCGTCGCGGCCGTAGATGGTCGGCAGCACCACCGGGGCGCCGTGCAGCAGGACGCCGAGGTGGCAGATCATGCCGTTGTCGAGGACGGCGTCCAGGGCATCGCGATCGACGGCGCCGCGCTCCCGGCTGCGGGTGAGCGTGCTGCGCGGCGTCGGGGAGAGCGGGAGACGTGCGGCGGGCAACTCGGTCATGCCATCAGCATTCCGGCGAAAATGGCATTATGAAATGGCCAATCAGCTGAAGAAATGGAAGACCACTTTGACCGCGCCCGACGAACTGCCGCTGCTCGTGGACCGGAAGGCCGCCGCCCCGCTGGCCGTGCAGGTCGCCGACGGCCTGCGGGAGGCCGCCACCGCGGGCCGGTTGCGCGGCGGCGACCGGCTGCCGTCCTCGCGGGCCCTCGCGGCCCGGCTGGGCGTCAGCCGCACGGTGGTCACCGCGGCCTACGACCAGTTGCACGCCGAGGGCTGGCTCACCGGCAGGCACGGTTCGGGCACCTTCCTCACCGCCTCCCCCGCCCCGGCGCCGAGCCGGCCCGCCACGCCGGACGAATCCGAATCCGACACTCTCCGATTCGATCTCGTACCGGGCACGCCGTGCGTGGCGGCGATCGACCGGGCCGCGTGGCGCCGCGCGTGGCGGTCGGCCTCGGATCGAATCCCGCTGGCGCGCAAGGACAGGCAGGGCGAACCGGACTATCGCGCGACAGTCGCCGAACAGTTGCTCCGGCACCGCGGACTCGCGGCCGGAAGCGACACCGTGGTGCTGGCCACGGCGGGGACCGGCGCCGCGGTGGGCGAACTGGCGGTGGCACTGCTGCGGCCCGGCGACACCGTGGCGATCGAGGATCCGGGTTATCAGCGTGCCGTCGGGGCCTTCCGGGCGGCGGGCGCGCGGGTACTGCCGGTGCCGGTCGATGCCGACGGCCTGCGGGTCGACCGGATTCCGCCCGACGTCGAAGCCGTGTATTGCACTCCCGCCCACCAGTTCCCGCTCGGCGCGCGCATGCCCGCGGCCCGACGGATCGAGCTGATCGAATTCGCCCGCCGCACGGGCGCTTTCGTCATCGAGGACGATTACGATGGCGAACTGCGGTACGACACCGCCCCTTTGCCGATGCTGGCCACCCTCGCGCCGGATATCGTCGTCCACCTGGGGACCACGTCCAAGATCCTCAGTCCGACACTCGGTGTCGGCTGGCTGGTCGCGACCCCGGCTATCGCGAAAGCCGTAATGGCACACCGGGAATCCACCGGCACCGGACCCGCCCCGGCGGGCCAGCAGGTCCTGGTCGAACTCGCCAGGCACGGCGACCTGATGCGCCACCTGCGGCGACTCCGCCGCGAGATGCCACCGCGCCGGGCGATCGTCGTCGACGAGTTGCGCCGCGGTGGACTAGAGGTGGTCGGCGACGACGCCGGATCCCACCTGGTGGTGCCGCTGCCGTCGGCCGCCGCCGAGGAACGCGCGATCGAGTCCGCCCGGCGACGCGGCCTCCTCCTCGACGGTCTGGGGCGCCATCACATCGGGCCGCAGCGCGGTTTCGGTGTCCCGCTCGGATATTCGGCACTGCCGCGTACGGATCTGCGTGCGGCGGTGCGGATCGCACGCGAGTGCCTGACCGACCGCGGTCCATAGTCGGCGCGGATTCGACCGGATCCGCCACGGGCAGCACGCCCGCACGCGTGGCGAGACTAGTTCGAGCCTCGGCCGACGACGCGAAGTACGCTGTCGCCCAACGCTTTCTCGGCCGCGCGCACGGTCATCTTCCCCGCCTTGACCTGCTCCCCCGCGGCATGTCCCAGGGCCATGACCGCCGCGGCCAGCCAGCCGGGCTGTAGCACGCGGTCGAACTCCCCGGTGCGCTGTCCACGACGGATGATGCGTTGCAGACAGTCGTCGATGGGCACGTGCCGGGCGCGGTCGTCCCCAGGCGCGACCTCCAGGCGATGCAGTACCGAATACTCCTCGAACGCCCGCCAGCTGATCTCGAGCATCCGCAGCAGGGCATCGGTCGCGGTGCCGCCGTCCAGGTCGGCGGCGTCGATCGCCGCCACCGTCCGGTCGGTGACATGATCCACGACGGCCGCGAGCAGGTCGTCGCGAGAGGCGAAGTGCGCGTAGACGGTCTGGCGCGTCACCCCCGCGTCGGCCGCTATCGCGGCAAGCCCCGCGGTCGGCCGATCCGCCAGTAATCGCGCCGCGGCATCGATGATGGCGGACCGGCTGCGTTCGGCGTCGGCCCGGCGGCGAGGTTCTTGTTCACGCGTCAAAATCTTACATCCTTGTCAAATTTATCCTGGCCGCATAACGTTTACAGCGTTGTCAGAATTCTACGGCTGGAGTGCCATGAGATCAGCACCACCCCACACCCCGGAACAGTTCGAATTCTTCACCGCCTTCACCGATGCGGCCGTGCAGGACGACGGCAGCGATCCGGGCGCGACCGTCGACCGCTTCCACACGCCGGACATCGTCCAGATCGCCAACGGCATCCGACTGGACCGGGCGCGCCTGGCCGCCGACGGCGATCGCATCGCCGCCCGCCTGACCATTCACGCACGCATGCGCAAGGCGCAGACGATCACCACCGAGGTCCACCTGTTCGGCGAGTTCACCCCGGACGGCCGCATCCGGCGCTCGCATCAGCTCTCCCGAACCGCCACCGACCGATGAGCCGGGAGGACACCTTGTACATACGCCTCGTTCAAGCCGCCGCCCTGCTCGCCACCGGATTGCTCACGGGGGCTTTCGGATACGGGCTGGCCAACCTCGCGCCGACGTTCCACCGCGTGCCGCTGCAGATGCGCCTGGAGTTCCACTCCGAGCTGATGAAGAACAACAGCATCAGCATGCAGCTCACCATGGCCCTTGCCGCCGCGAGCTGCTTCGCACTGGCCGCGCCGCACCGCGATCGAATCCGGGCGCTCGCGGCCGCGGCCGGGCTGCTGGTCGTCGCCTCGTTCGTGATCACCCGATTCGGGAACGTGCCGATCAACCGGCAGATCAGGGCGTGGATCACCGACGGCACGCCGGACGACTACGCCGACATCCTCACCCGCTGGGACCTGTTCCACGGATTGCGCACCGGCACATCACTTCTCGCCTTCCTGCTGGTGATCGTGATCGCCACGTGGATGAGGCGGACACCGACGGATCAGAGTTGACGCAGGGTGCGAGCCAGGCCGTCGGGCGAGTCGCTGCGCTCCACGACGGCGGCGAGCACCTCGCGCAGCGCGGCGACCGGCTCGGCGCCGAGTTCGGCGGCGAGGCCGCTCTCGAAGGACCGGTGGAAATCGTGCCCGGCGGCCAGCAGGTCGCGGGCGCGATCGGTGAGGACGAGCAGCTTGACCCGGGCGTCGCCGGGATCGGCGACGCGCTCCACATACCCGGCCGCCACCATCTCCTCCACGGTCTTGGCCGCGCCCTGCGGGGTGACCCGGAGCCTCGCCGCCAGCGCGCTGGTCGTCATGCTTTCCGCGGCGAGCACTTTGAACGCGTAGCCGAAGGCGGGCTTGAGCCGGGTGAACCCCCGGCCCTCGAGGTGTTCGTGCAGTTCGTGCACGAACTGGTTGTAGGCGAGGCCGAGCAGTATCCCGAAGTGCACCACATCTCCCGTCGACGACACTCTTGACGAATGCCAACTCCAGTTGTACAACTATGGTTGTAAACCTTGGTTGTGCAATGAGAGGCTACACCGATGCCTGTGGTCCGCGGCTCCACCGCCCCCGTCTTCGACCTACCCAATGCCACCTTCACCGGTCTGGCCTCCCCCAGCCGGGGCGCCGCGGAGACCTGCGTGTGGCGCACTCGCGTCAAGCCGGGCGCCGCCCCCGATGAGCACTCTTTCGACCGCGAGGAGGTGATCCTGGCCATTGCCGGTCGCGCCGTCGCCCTGCTCGAAGGTGTCCGCCACGAAATCGCCGCGGGGGACGCCGTCGTCATTCCGGCCGGGACTTCGTTCGGGCTGGGAAACCCGTACGACGAGCCGTTCGAGGCCGTCGCCGTGCTGCCGGTCGGCGCGACCGCGCGGATGGCGGACGGCGCCACCCTCGTCCCGGCCCCGGCCCGATGACCGTCTTGCGCGGGGCGACGGCGCCCGTTTTCGAATCCGACCACGTCACCGCCGTCGGCCTGACCGCCCCCAGTCGCGGCGCGAAACAGACGTGCGCGTGGCGCTTCCGGATGAGTCCCGCAGCGCCCGCGGCCCCGCACCGGGTCGACCGGGAGGAGATCTTCGTCCTGATCTCCGGGCGGGCGGTGGCCGAACTCGAGGGTGAGCGACACGAGCTGTCGGCGGGCGACGCCCTGATCGTGCCGCCGGACACCACCTTCAGCGTGAGCAATCCGCATGCCGAGCCGCTGGAGATGGTCGCGGTGCTGCCGGTGGGCGGCCGAGCCGTGATGCCGGGGATGGACCCGTTCGTTCCGCCGTGGGCACGGTGACGGCCGTGGGCGCACGCTCGGCCGGAACCCTTGACGCGAGGTGCGGCCGCGGCACGGCCGTAGCATGGAGACCATGACCGAACAGGACATTCTCGCGCGCATCAAGGAACTGGTGGATCGTGAGCATCGGTTGCGGTCCAAGGCGGGTGAGGGCACGCTCGACCCGGAACAGGAGCGCGCCCAGCTGGCCGAGCTCGAGGTGATGCTGGATCAGTGCTGGGACCTGCTGCGACAGCGGCGCGCCCGTGTCGACCGCGGTGAGAACCCGGATCAGGCGGAGGCCGGTTCCGCCAAGCAGGTCGAGGGTTACCTGCAGTAACGGCTACCATCCGAGGATGGTGGCAACGACAGATATCACGACCGCCGACGGCGTCGTTCGCGGTCAGCGTGGCCGCCGCGTATTGCGCTGGCGGTCGATTCCCTACGCCGCTCCGCCGGTCGGGGACCTGCGGTTCCGTGCGCCGCAGCCGGTGCGGCCCTGGTCCGGCGTGCGCGAGGCCACCTCCTTCGGGTTCGCGGCCATGCAGCATCGAGACGGGGCGCGGCTCGGCCCCCGGCGGTCCCAGCCGACCGGCGAGGACTGCCTGACGCTGAACGTCGTCGCCCCGGCCGCGCCGTCGTCGGCGCCGCGGCCGGTGATGGTGTTCATCCACGGCGGCGGATATGTGCTCGGAACGTCCGCGCTGCGGTTGTACTCCGGGGCGCGGCTGGCGCTGCGCGGCGACGTGATCGTGGTGTCGCTGAACTACCGGCTCGGCGCGTTCGGCTACGTCGACTTCAGCGAATTCTCCACCACGGCAAGGCCTTTCGAGTCCAATCTGGGTCTGCGGGATCAGGTGGCCGCCCTACGGTGGGTGCGGCGCAATATCGCCGCGTTCGGCGGGGATCCGGACAACGTCACCATCTTCGGCGAGTCGGCCGGTGCGCACGCGGTGGTGAGCCTGCTGGCCACGCCCGCGGCGGCGGGGCTGTTTCATCGCGGCATCGCACAGAGCGCGCCCGCGGACTGGGCGATGTCGGCCGCGGAGGCGCGGGCCTTCGCGCGGCAGTGCCTGGCGGGGCTCGGCATCGCCGAGAAAGATGCCGCGGTCGCGCTGACCACGTTGGGCGCCAACGAGATTCGCAAGGGTGTCGACCGGGCCATCGGCAAAGTGCTGTGGGAGCAGCCGGGCAGCTTCCCCGCGGCCCCCGTCGTGGACGGCGAGTATCTGCCGCGCGCACCGATAGACGCGTTCGCCGAGGGCAGCGCGCACCCCGTTCCGCTCATCATCGGCACCAACCGCGACGAGGGGACGCTGTTCCAGCGCTTCGACCGGACGCTGCCCACCACTCGCGAGCAGTTGCACACCGCCCTGGCGCGCTGCGGCGACGCCGAGCTCGAAAAGCGGGTCGTCGCAGCCTATCCCGGCTATCCGGCCCGGAAGATGGCCGTCCGGATGGGCGGCGATTTCGTGTTCTGGCGGCCGACCATAGCGGTGCTGGAAGGACACAGCAGGCACGCTCCGACCTACGCCTACCGATTCGACTACGCCCCGCGCGCAGTGCAATTGGCCGGATTCTCGGCCACCCACGCCCTGGACCTGGTCCCGGTGTTCGGTGGCGTGGACACCCCCGTCGGCCGGGCGCTCACCGCCGCCGGAGGGCATCGTGGATTCCGGGCGGTGCAGGACGAATTCCAGGACAACTGGCTGTCGTTCGCCCGCACCGGAAAGCCCCTCGCCTCGTGGCCGGAATACACCGAGCAGCGGCGCAGCACGCGGATCATCGACCATCCGGCGCGGGTCGAGGTGGACCCTGAGAAGACGAAACGTCTTGCGTGGGAAGGCGTTCGGGTTCCCGCGCTGCAGTAACCTATTTGAGCAGCCGCGACATGCGACGGTCGGCGAGGATCTTGCCGCCGGTCTGGCAGGTCGGACAGTACTGGAACGACTTGTCCGCGTAGGCGACCTCGCGGACGGTGTTGCCGCAGACCGGACACGGGAGGCCGGTGCGGGCGTGCACCCGCATGCCGGACCGCTTCTCGCCCTTGAGGCGTGCCGCGTCCTGCCCGACCGAACGGTTCACCGCATCGGTGACGATGTCGCGCATGGCCGCGTAGAGCCGCGCCGCCTTCTCCGGGGTGAGGGAACTCGCGGTGGCGAACGGGGAGAGCTTGGCGGTGTGCAGGATCTCGTCGGAGTAGGCGTTGCCGATACCGGCGAGCAGGACCTGGTCCGTGAGCGCGGTCTTGAGCCGCTGCGAGGTGCCGCGCAGGATCTCCGCGAACTGCTCCTCGGTGACCTCCAGCACGTCGGGGCCCAGCCGCGAGATGCCCGGCACGGTCTTCGGATCCTCGACGACCCAGACCGCGAGCCGCTTCTTGGTGCCCGCCTCGGTGAGGTCGAAGGCCGGGGTGGCGCCCTCCGGGGTGAAGAAGTGCACGCGCAGCGCCAGCGGGCCCTTGCCCGGCTTGAGTGGGCTGGGGCTCGGCTCGTCCAGCCAGCGCAGCCAGCCGCCCCGGGACAGGTGCGTGATCAGCCACAGCCCGTCGCAGTTCAATCCCAGATGTTTGCCCCAGTGCCCAGCGCCCGTGACGTCACGACCGGGTAGCGCGGTGATCGGCGGGTCGAATGTCTTCAGCACGCTCAGCGCCGCGACATCCACCCGCCCGACAACCGCGCCCACCGCGTGCTCGGCCAGGAACCGCTCGAGCGCCACGATCTCCGGTAACTCGGGCACCCCTGCAGACTACCGGCACCGACCGACAAGTCAGTCGCCCTCGTGCACGGTGATGACGTAGCCCTCCGGATCGGCGAAGGCGAAATGCCGCCCGAAGGGGCTGTCCGCCATTTCCGTGACGATCGGGGTACCCGCGGCGGCCAGCGCATCGTGCAGCGCCGATGCGTCGTCGACCTGCAACCACAGGGCGATGCCGAGCCCGGGGCGGGGTGCGGCGGCGTCCAGATCGACCCCGGGCAGAGGTCCGCGGATCGCGAAGGGGATCGGGGTGGTGTCGAAGACGACGGCCCCGGGCGGGGACACCGCCGCGCGGCGCAGGCCGAGCCGGTCCTCGTAGAAGGACGCGGCGGCCGCCACGTCGCGCACCTGCAGGCCGATGAAGTCGGGTCCGGAAACTTTCACGATCTCTCCTATGTCAGAACTTTGACATAAACGAGACTATGCGCAGGTCCGCTCTTATGTCAAACTTTTGACATGGATCGCAGGGAACTCGGCAGCCTGGTGGGCTACGAACTCAAGCGTGTGCAAGCGACGCTGCACGGTGCGATGGACGCGCGATTGCGACGGCACAAACTGACCGTCCCGCAGTATGTCTGCCTCGAACTGCTCGACGGCGACGTCGCCCGCTCCAACGCCGACCTGGCCCGGGGCGCGTTCGTCACCCGGCAGTCGATGAACGTGGTGTTGCGCAACCTGGAATCCGCGGACCTGGTCACCCGGCCCGCGCAGGCCCCGCACGGTCGCGCGCTGCCGGTCCGGCTCACCCCGGCGGGCCGCAGGCGCCTGCATGCGGCGCGGGCCGACATCCTGGCCATCGAGCATCGGATGACCGCGGGCCTCGGCGCCGATCGGCTCGCGCGCATGCTCGCCGACCTGAAGACGATGGCGGCCGCGCTGGACGAGGTGGACGCGGAACCGACCGACGCGCCTGCGTAAACGGCTCGCCCCGGGCGTAATCGGTTACGGCCCCGGACGTTCCGGCATGCCGGACGGATACCTCGAGTCCGGCCGCAGCGATGCGGGGAAGTCGTAGTCGACCCGGGGCCGCTCAGCACACCTTTCGTCATTCCCGGATGTGCCAGTACCGCGGGCGCCGTAGCGGCACTAGAGAGCGGGTTCGCCTGCCGGCACGACCGGTTGTTCGGTCAGCGGCGCGAAGTAGCCGCCGACCGCACCCGCGGCGGCACCGATCGCCGCACCGGCGGCGGCCGCGGGCACCGTGATCACCGCCGCGCCGATCTGCGCGCCGACCACCGGGCCGATCAGCAGGCCGATCGGCAGGAACGGGACCCCGGCCACCAGACCCGCGACGCTCCCGACGACCGCGCTGGTCACCGCGAGCGGGGCCGACGCCACCGCACCCACGACCGCACCCGTGGCGGCGCCGCCGAGGGTATCGGCGGCCATCCGGTCGGACCGCTCGGGCTCGATGCCCGCCGAGTCGAGGCCCTGCGCGAGCCCGGCCTCCGCGTCGGCGGCGGCATCGTTGATCTGGGTGGTCGTCTGCGGATCGAGGAAGTCGGGGCGCGGGACCACCACCGAGCCGATGCGAATGGCGTTGTCGGGTACCGGGATCGGGGCCGCGGCCGGAGCTGGCAGGTGCCTGACGGCGGCCTCGACAGCCGCCAGGGGGTCATGCGGGGCCGGTTGCTGTGCGGCTACGTCGCCGCCCGCGACGGCCGACGGATCGCCGGCCTCGGCGGCGGCCGGAGTCGCGGACAGCACGAGCGCCAGTGGCACCGCGCCGACGACCAGCACCGAGCCGGTGCGCCTCAGCCATCTCTCCGCGATAGGCCGGTTCTGTGCTGCCATGGACGACCTCCTCATCGAACACCCCGCCTTCGAAAGAGATTCGTTTCACCGCGGCATCCGGATTCGTCCGGGCGGATTCCGGCCATGCGCCGCGAGCGGGGGCGTCAGGTGCGACGCAGGAGGTAGATGTCCATGATCCAGCCCTTCGCGTCGCGGAGTTCCTTGCGGCGCTGGAGGATTCGGGCTTCCACGGCGCGCAGCGGGCCCTCGATCAGGGTTTCGTCGGGCATGCCCAGGTAGGCGCCCCACCAGATGTGCAGGTCGTCGCCGGGGACGGTGGTGAACGAGGCCGCACCGTCGAGCATGACCACCGTGGATTCGCCCGGGGCGACGCCCTCCTCGCGCAGGCGGCGGCCGGTGGTGATCCGCACCGGCTCGCCGATGTCGTGCAGCACGATGCGGTGCCGGGCGGCCAGCGCCTGCGCGCTGGTGACGCCCGGGACGACCGCGTAGTCGAATCGCACGCGGCCGCGGTCGAGCACCCGTCGCACCATGCGCAGGGTGCTGTCGTACAGCGACGGGTCGCCCCACACCAGAATGCCGCCGACGCCGTCGGTCCCCGCGAACGCCTCCTCCAGCAGCGCGGCCCGCCGCTCGTGCCAGTCCTCGACCACCCCGCGATAGTCCGGATCGGTGACGCTGCGGTCCCGGGGCGGATCGGCGATCTCCACGGTCCGGTGCGGGCGGTCCAGATGCGCGGTGAGGATCGCGGTGCGCACCTCGACGAGTTCCCGCTTCGCGTCGCCCTTCCCGATGACGAAGAAGACGTCGACGCGGCGCATGGCCTCGATAGCCTGCACGGTCACCTGGGCCGGATCGCCCGCGCCGATTCCGATCACGAAGAGTTGCTGCACGATGCCCAAGCTTGCCAGTCGGTCCCATGCGTTAACTTGGCAGTCATGGACGGTGCCCGCTCCCACCCCGCTCGCGATACCCAGTACGAGGATCTGCTGCGGCACGTGCTGGACTCCGGGACACCGAAGTCCGATCGCACGGGCACCGGGACCCGCAGCGTCTTCGGCTATCAGCTGCGCTACGACCTGTCGGCCGGGTTTCCGCTGATCACGACGAAGCGGGTGCACCTGAAGTCGATCGTCTACGAGCTGCTCTGGTTCCTGCGCGGCGAATCGAATATCGAATGGCTGCGCGAGCACGGGGTGACGATCTGGGACGAATGGGCAGATCCGAGCGGCGAATTGGGGCCGGTGTACGGCGTGCAGTGGCGGTCCTGGCCGACACCCGACGGCGCGCACATCGACCAGATCGCGCAGATCCTGCGGACCCTGCGCACCGATCCGGATTCCCGCCGCATGCTGGTCTCCGCCTGGAACGTGTCCGAGCTGGACAAGATGGCGCTGGCGCCGTGCCACGCGCTGTTCCAGTTCTATGTCGCGGGGGGCAGGCTGTCGTGCCAGCTGTATCAGCGCAGCGCCGATCTGTTCCTCGGGGTGCCGTTCAATATCGCCAGCTACGCGCTGCTCACCCACATGGTCGCGCAGCAGGCCGGGCTCGAGCCCGGTGATTTCATCTGGACCGGCGGCGACTGCCACATCTACGACAACCACGTCGAGCAGGTCCGCGAGCAGCTCGGGCGGGAGCCCTACCCGTTCCCCGAGCTCGAGCTGCGGCAGGCGCCGACGCTGTTCGACTATGCCTACGAGGATGTGAAAGTCGTGGGCTACCAGCATCATCCGGCCATCAAGGCGCCGGTGGCGGTATGAGCCCGCGGCGCATCGGGCTGATCTGGGCACAGACGCCCGAGGGCGTCATCGGCGCCGACAACGCGATCCCGTGGCGGGTGCCCGAGGACATGGCGCACTTCAAGGACGTCACGCTGGGCCATCCGGTGGTGATGGGGCGGCGCACCTGGGATTCCCTGCCCGAGCGTTTCCGCCCGCTGGCCGACCGGCGCAATATCGTCGTGACCAGGCAGCCCGACTGGTCGGCCCCCGGCGCGGAGCGGGCCGGATCCGTCGACGCGGCGCTGCGGCTGGCCGACGCCGACCTCACATGGGTCATGGGCGGCGGCGAAATCTACCGCGCGGCAATGGAGTACGCGACCGATCTCGAGGTCACCACGGTGGACACCCGGGTTCAGGGCGATGCCTACGCCCCGCCGATCGGCTCCGGCTGGCGGATCGACTCCGACAGCGGCTGGCGCGAGTCGAAGTCGGGGCCCCGTTATCGCTGGCTACGCTACGTGCGCTGAATCCGGGGCCGAATCGCAACTGCGAAACGCCCGAGACCGTCGCACCCGTCCGGCATACTCACGACTATTCAGCCCGCGACCACAGCCCGCTCTCGGCTGATCCGTGAAAGGTTGTCCATGGACAAGAAATCGCTGACCGCGGTGGCCCGCCAGCAACTCAAACTGGCCGCGACCGCCACGAGCGGACGCAGCTCCCAGACGCTCTGCGGCGGCCACACCCACAGCCTCCGCCAAACCGTGATCGCACTGTCCGCGGGGCAGAGCCTGGCCGAGCACGAGAACCCGGGCGAGGCCACACTGCAGGTCCTGACCGGCACGCTGACCCTGATCTCCGGCACCAACGAGTGGAAGGGCTCACCGGGAGACCTGCTGGTCATCCCCGACGCCCGGCACAGCGTGAAGGCCCTCGACGACGTGGCGTTCCTGCTGACCGTCGCGAAATAGCCGCCACACCGGCAACCTGCTCGAGATCACAGCAGACATCGGGCAATCCTCGGCCGTGCTGTCGGTGGCACCCCGTACGCTGAAGATCATGGGTGAGCCGCAGCCGATCCTCGATCCGCTCACACGGGCCGCGATCTTCCTCGTCGCCACCATCGATGAGGGGGGCGAACCGGCGGTGCACGACGTGCTGGCCGACCTGTCCGGGTTGACCCGATCGGTCGGTTTCCGGGTTCCCGGAGCCGCCCTCAACTGCGTTGTCGGCATCGGCTCCGCCGCCTGGGACCGGCTCTTCGCCGGGCCGAAACCCGCGGAGCTGCACGAGTTTCCGGGCTACTTCGGCGAGCGCCACGAGGCCCCCGCGACACCGGGCGATCTGCTGTTCCACATCCGCGCCGAGGCGCCGGACGCCTGCTTCGAGTTGGCGATGACGATCGCCGACCGGCTGCGCGGCGCGGTCACCATCGTCGACGAGACCATCGGCTTCCGCTATTTCGAGGTCCGCGACCTGCTCGGCTTCGTCGACGGCACGGAGAACCCGACCGGGCCGGGGGCCGCCGCGGCGGCCCTGGTCGGCGCCGAGGATCCCGATTTCGCGGGCGGCAGCTACGTCGTCGTGCAGAAGTACACCCATGACATGGACGCGTGGAATGCGCTGCCGGTCGAGGAGCAGGAGCGCGTCATCGGGCGCACCAAGCTCGGCGACTACGAACTGTCCGACGAGGAGAAGCCGCTGAACTCGCACGTGGCGGTCAACACCGTGTACGACCCGGATGGCAACCAGCGTCAGATCATTCGCGCCAACATGCCGTTCGGCAGCGTGAAGGAGGGCGAGTTCGGCACCTACTACATCGCCTACGCCGCCACGCCGACCGTCACCGAGCAGATGCTGGAGCGGATGTTCCTGGGCAGCGACGAGGCCGCCTACGACCGGATCCTCGACTTCTCCACCGCGATCACCGGCACCCTGTTCTTCACCCCGACCACCGAATTCCTGGACGACCCACCGGACCCACCCGCCCGGGTGGAGGCGGCCGAGGCCGACCCACCCGTCACCGCCCCCGCAGGCAACGGCTCTCTAGGCATCGGCACCCTGAAAGGGAGCCGGGTATGAATGACCGCGCCCCAACGGGTCAACCGGGTATCAGCTGCGTCGTAGCGGGTAAGCCCGGTATCGGCCGTGCCGTGGCGGACGAGCCGGGTACGAATGGCCCGGACCATGGCGGGCAGTGCGCAATCACGAAGGGCTTCGCTCACACCGGAAAGGACGCAGCATGAACAACCTGCACCGCGAGCTCGCGCCGATCACCGACGAGGCCTGGTCGGCGATCGAGGAGGAGGCGACCCGCACGTTCAAGCGGCATATCGCCGGTCGTCGCGTCGTCGACCTGTCCGGGCCGCACGGCACCGACTATTCGGCGGTCGGCCTCGGGCGCACCACCACCATCAGCGCGCCCGACGAGGGTGTGCGGGTGCGGCAGCGGGTGGTGGCGCCACTGGTGGAGCTGCGGGTGCCGTTCACGCTGTCGCGCGAGGAGCTCGACAACGTCGAACGCGGCGCCAAGGACACCGATCTGGACCCGGTGAAGGACGCGGCGCGCCGCATCGCCTTCGCCGAGGACCGGGGCATCTTCGAGGGCTACCCGGCCGCCGACATCACGGGCATCCGGGCGGCGGCCTCCAACACCCCGATCGCGCTACCGTCGGATCCGCGGCTGGTGCCGGAGGCGGTGGCACAGGCCCTGAGCGAGCTGCGGCTCGCCGGCGTCGACGGTCCGTACTCGGTGCTGCTGAGCGCCGACCTGTACACCCAGGTCAGCGAGACCTCCGACCACGGCCACCCGATCCGCACCCACATCGAGCGCCTCATCCCCGAGGGCGAGATCATCTGGGCCCCCGCCATCGACGGCGCCTTCGTCCTCACCACCCGCGGCGGCGACTTCGACCTCCAACTCGGCCAGGACCTCTCGATCGGCTACCAGTCCCACAACGCCGACACGGTCCAGCTGTACTTCCAGCAGAGCCTGACATTCCTGGTCTATACGGCCGAGGCAGCGGTAGCCCTCCGCGCCTGAAACAGAACTGGTCGACACCGGGTGGCCGCCGCCGCCCTCGTGAGATCCAGCGCCGCGGTCAGCATCGCTACCGCGGTCGCCGACGCGACCGGTACCGTGGGCTCGCAGCGAGGTAGGAGGGCCGATGGGCGTGGTGCGCGCGGGCGTGGTTTCGGGGCGGCGGGCCCTGGTCTACGGGTGCCTGGGGGTGCTGGCCACCGTGCTGGTGTGCGGGGTGATCGTCGGGGTGTTCGGGGTGAATCGGGTGTTCACCGGGCTGTTGGCGGGGGCCGTGGTGGCTGTCGCGTTGTTGGTGCGGCTGTTCGGGCGGGACGCGGTGATGCTCACCGAGCAGGCGATCTATCGGCGGACGCCGTTGGCGGAGGACAGTATCGAGTGGGAGCGGGTGGTCGCGGGGCGGTTCGCGCTCGATGAGCGGGAGCGGTGGTCGCTGGCGCTGGACCTGGCCGGTGGGGACGAGCCGCACGGTGAGTTGATGCTGCTGAGCATTCCGCCGGTGGTGCGGCCGGTCTCCAACGCCTACGAACATCGCAAGCGGGAGCAGGTGGCCGAGGTGCGGAAGATGTTGCGGCACAAGCGAGTTCCGGTGACCGTGCTGCCGGAGATCGCGGCGGCCCTGCACGAGCACTGGAAGTTGGCGCCACCCGCTCGCTGACGGAGCGACCGGCGGCGTCCGCCGAGTAGTGTAGAGGAGGCGAAGTCATGATTCGTACCGCGGCTGTGGCGCATGTCCGCGATCGGCGGCTGCTGCAGGCGCGGTCGGCGGGGAAAGACGTATTTTACATGGCGGGTGGGAAGATCGATCCCGGCGAGACGCCCGTGGAAGCGTTGCATCGCGAGGTACGGGAGGAACTCGGCGTCGGCGTTGCCGCCTATCGCGAGCTGGGCGTCTTCGAATGTCAGGCGTTCGGCCACGCGCCGGGAACCGCGCTACACATGACCTGCTTCACCGCCGACCTGACCGGGGACCCGCGGCCCACCAGCGAGGTCGCCGAGCTGCGCTACTTCACCGGCGGTGAATACGCCGCCATGAGGCACGTCGCCCCGGGCTCGATGCTGGTGTTCCGGCGGCTGCACGAACTCGGCCTGATCGACTGGTAGGCCACGCATCGACCGAGGTAGGTCACGGATTGCGCGGACCGGCCCCGGCTTCGGGTTCCGCACCCGGAGTTTCCTTGGTGAGCAAGGGAATTCGAGTGGCGGCGAGCAAACCCAGCAGCAGGAATACCGCGGCGCCCAGCATGGCGAGACGGGTGGCATCGGCGAATCCGCGGGCCAAGGCGTCCACCACCTCCTGGGTGCCGTGGTGGTCGCGAAGGGCAGCGATGGCGCCACCGGCGGATTCGCGGGTCGCCGCGGCGGCCTCGTCGGCGGCGCGTTCCGGCAGGCCGGGCACCTCGCCCAGCCGGTCCGGCAGGAGGCGGCCCAGCGCTACCGACAGCACCCCGCCGAGCACCGCGGCGCCGAGGGCGGAGCCCACCTGCCGCACCGTGGACTGGGTGGCCGCGCCCTGTCCGGACGCGCCGGGCGCAACATCGGCGAGCACGGCGCCGGTGAGCTGCGCCGAGGCCAGCCCGAGACCGACGCCGTAGCAGGCGAGCAGCACCGCCAGCAGCCACGCCGACACCTCCGGCGAGATGAACAGCGCGGTCACCGTCACGGCCACCACCTCGATCGCCAGGCCGATCCGCACGATCCGAACCGGCCCGAACGACCGCGCCAGCCCCTCGGTCGCGGCACCGGCCAGGAATGCGCCCAGCGCCATCGCGGCGAGGACGAGACCGCTTCGGAGCGTGGACATTCCGAGCACGTTCACCATGAACAGTGGCAGCACGAACAGCAGGCCGAACTCCCCGAGCGCGACGGCGAACGCCGCCGTGTTGCCCCACCGGAACCCCCGCATGCGGAACAGCGAAAGGTCCAGCAGCGCAGAGCGATTCACCTCGGCACGGTGCCGCTCCCAGAGCACGAACAGCACCAGCAGCGCCACACCCAGCAGCAACAGCAGCGGGATCGGCGAACTCGCGGCCCGCGTGGACCAGGTCAGCCCGAACACGTGGAACTCGCGCAGCGGTTTCCACCAGCCGTAGGTCTGGCCCTCGATCAGCGCGAACACCACGAGCGCGAAACCGGCCGCGCTGAGCAGGAATCCGTCGACATCGAGGCCGTGCGCGCGGGTATGCATTCTGGTCTCCGGCACGAACAGCACGATCCCGGCCAGCACCACCAGCCCGAGCGGCAGATTCACCAGGAAGATCCACGGCCAGGTGAAGCTGGTGGTCAGCCAGCCGCCGAGCAGCGGCCCGACGGCGGCCATCCCGGACATGACCGAACCCCAGACCGCGAAGGCGATGATCCGGTCGCGGCCGCGGAAGATCGCGTTGACCGTCGACAGCGTGCCCGGCAGCACGCCCGCACCGCCGACGCCCTGCACGATGCGGCCCCAGATCAGCGTCGACGGATCGTCCGCGGCGGCCGCGAGCAGGCTGCCCGCAACGAACAGCACCACGCCCGCGGCGAAGATCCTGCGGCGGCCCAGCCGGTCACCGAGACGCCCGGCCGTGATCAGCAACGCGGCGAAGACCACCGCATAGACGCTGTTCACCCACTGCGCCTGGGTGAAGCCGAGGCCCAGGTCGCGGATGATCACCGGCAGCGAGACGCCGACGATGGTGCCGTCGAGGACCACCATGGACAGGCCCAGCGCGAGCACCGCCAGCGCGTACCAGCGCCTACGGTCCTCCCGCAGGGGCGAATCGAGCTCCACGTCCGTCATGCATTACTCCCAACCGTCGACTGGGAATGCCGTCGAAGAATCTCGTGCGCCACCCAGTCTACGAGCCGTTTGCCCGATATTCGCCAGATGCCGGGGAGGGCGGGGGGATCAGGATTCGGCGAGGCAGTGCAGCAAACTCTCGGCGGCGGAGCGGATAGCTTCCTGGTCGCCGGACCAGCCCAGCATGCGCAACGCGGCGTCGGGGATCAGCCGCTCGGCGTATCCGGGCGCCGCCCCTTCGTCGGAGCGGATGTTGATGACGCTCTCCACGAGCCGGAAGGGCAGCACCCTCACCCCGCTCACGTGGGGCGCGTCGGAGGCGCCGATCACCTCCCCGGCCAGCCGCTCGTAGTGCCCGCGTAGCTCCTCGCGACGTAGGCGGAAGGTCGCGAACCGCTCCGAACGCAGCTCCGGCAGCAGGTACAGGGCGCCGAGATTCCAGCGGGCAGAGCACAATTGGCGGACATCGAACCAGGCCAGCGCGTACAGCCGGACCTGCGGATACTCGGGCCGGTCAACCAGCTTGCCCGCCAATTCCAGTGGGCCGGTGACGGTTTCGTCCAGCAGCGCGTCGAGGATGTCGTCCTTGGCGGCGAAGTGATGGTAGAGCGAGGCCTGCCGGATACCCACGGCGTCGGCGATGCCGCGGGTGGAGGTGCTCACATAACCCTTGGTGGTGAACAATTCCGCGGCGGCATCGAGAATCTCGGCGCGCGGCGTCTGCCCCTGCCGACGCCGCGGCTCGAGGCGCGGGCGGCCGGGTCCGAGTTGCGTCACGGCTCCATTCTTGCCTATCGCCGATCCCGAATTGCGGCGCGGCCGCGACCGTGAGATTTCTGTCATTCGACAGAAACTTGGGCAACACGGAAGTTACTCGGCGGCACGGGACCGATACATCTCCGTCACCACCCCGCCGCACACGATTGCAAAACTTTCACTCGATAGATATTGGCCACGACGCCGAAGGACACCCGCATGGCCACCACCCTCGCCCCACCCGCGCACAGCGGCAGTACCGACAGTGCCGACCTCGAACGATTCGGCTACCAACCCGTGCTGCACCGCAAGCTCGGACGCTACGCCTCGTTCGCGGCCGGGTTCTCCTTCGTCTCCATCCTCACCACGATCTTCCAGTTCTTCGGCTTCGGCTACGGGTTCGGCGGCGCCGCCTTCTTCTGGACGTGGCCGATCGTGTTCGCCGGGCAGTTCCTGGTGGCCCTGAACTTCGCCGAACTGGCCGCGCACTACCCGATTTCGGGTTCGATCTACCAGTGGTCGCGACGGCTGGCGGGCGAGACCGTCGGCTGGTTCGCGGGCTGGATGATGATCATCGCGCAGATTCTGACGGCCGCCGCCGCGGCGATCGCGCTGCAGGTGGTGCTGCCGTCGATCTGGAGCGGGTTCCAGATCGTCGGCGACGACACCGCGCTGACCTCGCGGTCGGGGGCCATGAACGCGGTACTGCTGGGCAGCGTGCTGCTCGCGGTCACGACCGCGGTCAACGTGGTCGGGATCGACTGGATGTCGCGGCTCAATACCATCGGCGTCACCGTGGAGATCGTGGGCGTGCTCGCGACCGTCGCGGTGCTGTTCACCCACGCCGACCGCGGACCGTCGGTGGTTCTGCGGACCGGCCACGCGGGCCCCGGACCGTACTGGGCCGCGTTCCTGGTATCCGGTCTGATGGCCGCCTATGTCATGGTCGGATTCGGTTCCGCCGGTGAGCTTTCCGAGGAGACCAAGAATCCGCGGCGGGTCGCGCCGCGGGCGATCCTCAGCGCCCTCACGGTCTCCGGCATCGGCGGGGTGCTGATGCTGCTCGGCGCGCTGATGGCCGCGCCAAGCCTCGACGACGGCCGGCTCGCGAGCGAGGGCCTGGCCTATGTGATCTCGGCGAAGCTGTCGACGCCCGCGGGTAAGGTGCTGCTGGGATGCGTCGCGGTCGCGATTCTGGTGTGCACGCTGGCCATTCAGACAGCGGCCTCGCGCCTGCTGTTCTCGATGGCACGCGACGGGAAGCTACCCTTCGCGCGGCGACTGTCCGCCGTGCATCCGCGCTTCGGTACTCCGATTCTTCCCGCCGTCGTCGTCGGTGTGCTCGGAATCGCGCTGCTGGTGGTGAATCTCGGCAACGCGGCGATCTTCGCGACCCTCGCCAGCGTCGGGATCGTCACGTTCTATCTGGCCTATCTGCTGGTCACGGCCCCGTTGCTGGTGCGCCGGGTCACCGGGTGGCCGACCACCGATCCGGCGGTGCCCGAACGGCTGTTCACGCTGGGCCGCTTCGGGATTCCGCTCAACGCGCTCGCTGTGGTCTGGGGCGTCGTGATGTCGGTGAACCTCGCCTGGCCGCGGGCCGAGGTGTACGCACCCGACGGCGGCGGGTGGTGGATGCTCTGGGCCGCACCGCTTTTCGTTGCCGCCGCCGTGGCGATCGGGGCGGTGGTACACCGAATCGCCGTCATCCGCCCGGCGCGTCGATCGGTCCCCGCGGTCCAGCCCGCCTGAGAGTTCCTGTTGATCGCCGCCGCGGTCGAACGCCGGTTGGCTCGGGCGGGCGGTGGCGCCGGTCCGCCCGACCCCGGTGATAGCGCGACTCCCGAACCAGCGACCGCGAGGCCCTCACACACTTCTCGAGAAGGGAAATTCCGATGACAGATACGGCATCGACCACCGCGGCGCGCGAACATGCGCGGGCGCAGGCGGCCGGAGCAGCGAGCACCGGGCCGAAGCTGCCCGATGGGGTGGACGAATCGACAGTCACCTTCGCACAACGGGTTCCCGGTGACGGATACGTCAATGTGGTACTGGGCCGCGGTACCCGCGTGCGGCTGCGGGACCCGGAGGGAGCGGCGTGTGCGCACGTCCTGCTGGTGCGGTCCGAATCACCGTGGGAGCGACTGAATGTCGCCGATACGGTCAAGGTGCCGTGGCAGGCCTATCTCGGCGTGGGGCATCCGCTGCTCTCGGATCAGGGGCGCGTGCTCGCCACCGTGATCGCGGACTCGTCGGGGCGGCACGACGCGCTGTGCGGGCCGAGCGCGGCGGCGCGGCAGGCGCTGCGGCTCGCTGGCGCGAAACACGGTCTGACGCCGCGGGATATCGGGGCTACGGTGTCGTTCTTCCGGGGTGCGCGGGTGAAGTCCGACGGCGCCCTCGTGGCGACGGGCGGGGCGGGCTCCGGTGTCGCGGTGGACCTCCTGATGCACCTACCGGTGACACTGCTGGTTGCCAATGCCGCACATCCGCTCGACCCGACTCCTCCGACCGATCTCGAGGTTATCGCCTGGCGTGCACCGGAAGAGCTTGCACAGCAACACAATACGGATCCGGAGTATCTGCGCGCGGTCGAGAACACCGAACAGGCCTGGCACGCGGCACGCACCCTGGAGGCACACACATGACGAACGCTCAGCACGCCACACACGATCATCGGAACGGACTCGCGGAACACGCGGATACCGCCGCGCGGACCCTCGTGCTCGACGAGACCGTGCCCGCCCGCGCACCGTGGTCGGCCGTGGTGCGGGCCGGTGACCGGCTCGAGATCATCGACCTGCACGGCAATCAGGCCGTGGACTGCCTGCTGTACGCGGCCGCCGATCACACCGATCGCTACAGCGCCCAGGCCACCATCGCCGCCCAGCGCAATATCTTCCTCACCACCGGCAGTGTGCTGCGCACGGATGCGGGGGCGGCGCTCATGACGGTGATCGCCGACGAGGTCGGCAACCACGACACCGTGGCGGGCGCGTGTTCGCAGGAGTCGAATACGCTGCGCTACGGCCACCACACCCGCCACCAGCACGCCTGTGTGGAGAATTTCCTCACCGAGGCCCTGAAATGGGGCCTGGGCAAACGCGATCTGGTGTCGAACATCAACTGGTTCATGAACGTCCCGGTCGAGGCGGACGGCGCCCTCGGCATCGTGGACGGGCGGTCGGCGCCCGGGAAGAAGGTCACGCTCCGGGCCGAGCGAGACACCCTGGTGCTGGTGTCGAACTGCCCGCAGATCAACAACCCCTGCAACGGATTCGAGCCCACGCCGGTACGCATGATCGTCACCCGCTGACGTCATGCCTGCAAGCCACCACATCCACCGGGGAGACCCAGACATGAACCCGAGCAACACAATCGGCACCGCCTCGTCCGCTGTTGCCGACACGGCCCCGTTCGAGGTCCTGCGGCCGGGAATGATGACGACCGTGCAGGACTGGCCGGGGCGGACGGGGTACTGGCATGTGGGAGTGCCGCCGTCCGGGCCGATGGACGACCTGTCGTTCCGGCTCGGGAATCGCGCGGTCGGGAATGCCGAGGGGGTGCCGGGTTTGGAGTGCACGCTCGGCGGCCCCGCGCTGCGGTTCGCCGCGCCCAGCTGGGTATGCGTGACCGGAGCCTCGGCGGCGGTAACTGTCGACGGCGTGCCGGTATCACAGTGGCGTCCCGTCGAGGTTCCGGCCGGTGGGTTGCTGGACGTCGGTGCGGTGGTCGGGCCGGGTATGCGGTGCTACATCCTGCTGGCCGGAGGCATCGACGTGCCCGAATATCTCGGCAGCGCGGCCACGTTCACGCTGGGCAGGTTCGGCGGTGATACCGGGATCGCGCTCCGCGCGGGCGATGTGCTCCCTGTGGGCGACGCGCACGGGCGGGTCGCCGCCGCGGTGCCGATGGAGGAGCGGCCGGTATTCACCCGCCGCTGGGAGCTGGCGGTCACCGAGGGCCCGCACGGGGCGCCGGAGTTCTTCACCCGCAACGACTTCGACACCATTCTCGGCACCGACTACGCGGTCCATTTCAACTCCGATCGCACCGGCGTGCGACTGATCGGACCGAAGCCGGAATGGGCGCGCACCGACGGGGGCGAAGCGGGACTGCATCCCTCCAACATTCACGACAACGCGTATTCCGTTGGTGCGCTGGACTTCACCGGCGACACCCCGATCCTGCTGGGGCCGGACGGCCCCAGCCTGGGCGGATTCGTCTGTCCGGTCACCGTCGTCGCCGCCGACCGGTGGAAGCTCGGGCAGCTGACTCCCGGCGATGCGGTGCGATTCGTCGCGGTACGGGCCGATCGCGCGGCCTCGCCGCATGCTCTCGGGCCCGCCCGGCGCGCGGGCTGGCCGTGCGTGCTGTCGACCCGCGGGGACGGTGACGACGGTGTCCTGGCCCGCGACCAAGCCGACGACACCACCGCCGTCACATATCGCCGCGCGGGCGACGACGGCGTGCTCGTCGAATACGGCGATATGACACTGGATCTCGGCCTACGGGCGCGGGTGCACGCGCTGCATCAGCACCTGCTGCTCCGACGCGAACCGGGTATCGCGGAGCTCACGCCCGGGGTGCGGTCGCTGCAGGTGCGCGCCGACCCGGACCGGCTGTCCACGGCGAAACTGCTCCGGCTGCTGGCCGAGGCCGAATCGGAGCTGCCGTCGTCCGATGCTCTCGTGGTGCCCAGCCGCACCGTGCGACTGCCGCTGTCCTGGGACGATCCGGCTACCCGCGAGGCCATCACCCGGTATATGCACGGCGTGCGGGCCGATGCGCCGTGGTGCCCGTGGAATATCGAGTTCATCCGGCGGATGAACGGATTACCTTCCGTGCAGGAGGTTTTCGACACCGTATTCGCCGCGGAGTATCTGGTGCTTGGGCTCGGCGACGTGTACTTGGGCGCCCCGGTCGCCACCCCGACCGATCCGCGCCATCGCCTGGTCACCACCAAGTACAACCCGGCGCGCACCTGGACGCCGGAGAATGCGGTCGGCATCGGAGGGGCGTATCTGTGCGTCTACGGGATGGAGGGGCCCGGTGGATATCAGTTCGTCGGCAGGACGACCCAGGTATGGAACCACCGGTCCTTCAGCGAGTCTCGTCGTTCCGGCGGCCGGTTGAATGAAGATCCGTGGCTGCTGCGATATTTCGACCGCATCCGCTGGTATCCGGTCTCGGAGGACGAACTGCTGGATCTGCGTGCCGATTTCGCCGCCGGGCGGGGTGAATTGCGCGCCGAGGACGGCGAATTCCGGCTGGCCGACCATCGGCGGTTTCTCGACGGCAACGCGGAGTCCATCGCCGAGTTCCGCGCCCGCCAGGCCGAAGCATTTGCCGCCGAACGCAATTCCTGGCGGGCCGCGGGTGAGCTGACCGACACGCGGCGATGACTACGGCCGTGCGTGGTCCCGGCCGGTGTCGGGATGACGGATACAGAGGAGACGACTATGAGCGTGTGGATTCACCGGCGACCGGACGAGGAGGTCGCGGCCGACCTCGCCCTGGCACGCGGACCGCTCGCCGGGATGCGGTTGGCGGTGAAGGACAACGTCGACGTCGCCGGAATTCCCACTACTGCGGCGTGTCCCGAGTACGCGTACGTTCCGAGCAGAGACGCTCCCGCGGTGGCTGCGCTGCGTGCGGCCGGGGCCGTGGTGGTCGGGAAGACCAATCTCGATCAGTTCGCCACCGGGCTGGTCGGAACCCGCTCCCCCTACGGCGCGGTCGCCAACGCGCTGCGTCCCGAATTGGTCTCCGGCGGTTCGAGTTCGGGCTCGGCGGTGGCGGTGGCGCGAGGCGAGGCGGATATCGCGATCGGGACCGACACGGCAGGTTCCGGCCGCGTCCCGGCCGCGTTTCAGGGGATCGTCGGCATCAAGCCGACCGTCGGGGTGATCAGCACCGAAGGGGTGGTGCCCGCGTGCCGGTCCTACGACTGCGTCACGATCTTCGCCGCGGACCTGCGGGCGGCGGATCTGGCGATGGGCGCGCTCGCGGCCGCCGCCGACCGGCCCTGGCCGGCGGACACCCGACTGGCCGCCCCACCGAAACCCACTGTCGCGGTGTTCGATTCGCTCGACGCCCTGAATACGCTGTGGCAGGCGGCGTTCGATCGCACCGTGGCCGCGCTGCGGGAGCGGGGCGTGCGGATCGTCACCGTCGATCCGGAACCGTTCCTGGCGGCCGCGCGGTTGCTGTACGACGGCGCGCTGGTTGCCGAAAGGTATTCCGCGGTCGGCGCATTCGTCGACTCCCATCCGGATTCGGTCGATCCGACCGTCGGCGCGATCATCCGGTGTGCCCGCGATATTCCCGCCCATCGGCTGGTGTCGGACCGCGCCGACTTGCAACGGCTGCGCGCTCGGGCGATGACGAGCCTGCGCGGCGCCGATGCCCTGCTCACCCCTACCGCCCCGCTGCATCCGAGCATCGCGGAGGTGGCGGCCGACCCGGTCGGCGTGAACTCCCGGGTCGGGACGTACACCAACTTCTGCAATCTGTTCGATCTGTGCGCGGTCGCGGTTCCGGCCGGTACCGCGGGCGCCGACCAGTTCGGCGTCACCGTCTTCGGCCGCGCCTTCGAAGATGCCGTCGCATTGGATATCGCGGCTCTGATTGCCAACGGCGACAAAGGCGTTGCCGGGCCCATCGAGTCGGCGTGGCCGTCGCGGGTCGCCCCCGTTCAGGAGCTGGTCGTCTTCGGTGCGCACCTGCGCGGACAGCCGCTGGATCACCAGCTCACCGAACTCGGCGCCCGATGGGCCGGACCCGTCCGCACCGCGCCGCGCTACCGGTTGGGCGCGCTCGACACCACTCCGCCCAAACCCGCCGTCACCCGCCGCCCCGACGGCGAGCCCGGGGTCTCCGTCGCCGGAGAACGCTGGCTGCTCTCCCCCGCCGCCCTGGGCCGCTTCCTGAGCGCGCTCCCCGCACCGATGCAACTGGGCGCCGTCGAACTCGACGACGGCACCTGGACCACAGGCTTCGGCTGCGACCCGGCCGCCGGATCCGCCGCCACCGACATCAGCGAGTACGGCGGCTGGAAAGCCGCCCTCGCCGCCGGAGCATGCTAAAGGACCGTTTCACGCACCTCTCGCCAATTCCCGCACCCCCGACAAGCCGTGCAACGGGTGCGGGAACACGCAGCGGGTGCGCGAGGGTCGGTGCGCCCGCCGGATGGGCCGCACGGATAGTTCAGGATCGCCGCGGGCCCGCGGCGTCGGCTTGTTTCAGCCCGTTCGCCCAGATATCTCCGGCGATGTCGAGGCCCAGCCGAACCCCGCCGATGTTCCGCGCCAGGTCCATGTGGCTTGCGGCGTCGACGGCGAAGGCGTCGAAAATCCAGTGCACGCCGAGGAATACGCGGCTGCGACCGTTCTCCTCGATCATCTGCCACAGGCCGCCGGGGAAGGTGCGCGCGTGCCGGGGGCGCCGCACGCCGTGCCGGTCGAGGGTGGTGCCGTTCAACTCGTCGGAGACGAACACCGATCCCTCCGCGAGGTCGTCGGGGCCGTCGGTGGCGACACCGAAGAAACGGCGGGTGAGCTGCAGGGCGGCCGCGCCGAGCGTGGCGTGGCCGGAGGGGTAGGAGGGGAACGCGGGCGTGAACGGCGCGGCGCCGGGCTCGTCGGACCGTGCCGCGCCCAGCGGCAGCCAGAAGGGATCGCACTGCGGATCCAGGCCCTGCGCCACAACGCTCTTCGGCCCGATCGACGGATCGTGCTCGCGAATCCCCAGCACCGGACGCCACAGGTTGTGCCGGTACTTGTCGTCCCAGGCGAGGATGCCCGCATCCGCCATGGCGGCATTGACGAGGGCGAACAGCCGGGCGTGCCCCGCGACCCGCTGTGGCCGGGCGGCGGCGACCGCCCGCACGATCTGGTTGTACAGCCGCGGCGGGGTGCCGATGCCCTTGGCCGCGTCATACCCCCAGAACAGGCCGATCAGGGTCTCCTCGGGTACGCGCGGAAATATGCCCTGCGGCAGCGTGCCGATCCGCTCGGTCGCGATCCCCTTGCCGCGCACCTCGCGCAGCGCCTCCTCGTAGGCCGGATCGGTGCGTTTGGGCGGGGCGTCGAGGGTGTGGCGGGTGGTCACCGCGAAGCAGTGCGAGCGGGCGCCGTACCGGGGCGCGTAGTAGCCCTGGTCCGGGTTCGCCGGATCCGCACGGTGTTTCAGCGCGCCGGGTTCGGGTTGGTAGTCGGAGTCGCCGAGGTCCGGGTCGGCGCTGCGGGCCGACAGCATCGCGTGGGCGACGGCCAGGCCGAACGCGCTTCCGGCGCCGGTGTCCGGGCCGTGCAGCCCGGCCTGCTGCAGGGCGGTATCGAGTCGTGCGGTCTGTGCCGGGTACAGCGCGGTGAGGGTGGTGTGGGCGGCGACCGCGATCGCCGCATCCGGCGAGGCGCCGGGCGGAGCGACGGGCAGAGTGGTCAGATAGGTCCCGTGCGGAGCGGGCACGAGGCCGAAGTAGGCGTCGTGCATGGCGAGGTGGGTGATCGCCAGTGCGCGGGAACTGCCGACCGGCCCGCGCACACCGGGTTCTCTGTTGCGAATTACGGTGTGCGCCATCCGATCCGATTCCAGCGCCACACTGTTCCAGTACAGGATCTGATCCACTTGTCTTCCTAGTCATGGGGTCTGGTCACGGCACCGGCCCGCAGGAGCTTGGCGACTCGACGAACTGCCCTCGGTTTCCGAGCATGCACCTCGGCAACGCGAAATTCGGCAGTAGTGGACTACCCGAGTTCGGTGCTGACGCAAGTACGCCATTCGAGTACCGGTGGGTAGTAACGCTTCCCGCGACGGTAGGTGGGTCAGCGGGGTTTGACCTCCGCCAGCAGTTCGGGGCCGCGGGCATCCAGACGTCGCTCGGCTATGCGCGCGACCAGCACCGCGGCGCCGAGGCCGAGCGCCGCTCCGACCGGCAGCGCGCACCACTGGACGAACCAATTGTTCAGGTAGGCACCGACTCCCAGGATCGCGATCACCGGGAGGTTCACCAGCAACTGCCCGAACCCGACCGCGAGCTGCACCAATGCCCGGGCACAGCCGGGACTTCCGCCGCCGCCCGCGAACGGATTGCCGCGCTGCGGCGGCAGCGGGTAGGCGGCGTACACCGACAGGAATATCGCTGTGGCGACCCCGACGCCGACGAAGACCGGCAGGGTCGACACCGCCCACGGATACATCCCGGCCTGGCCGAGCACGCCCGGCAGGAGCAGCGTGAGCAGCAGCGCGGGCGGCGAGACCAGCAGCACCCAGGCGATCATCCGCCCGCGCACGTCGGCCCGCACGGCGCCGGGTATCACCAGCGTGTGCCACAGGGCGGTGCCGTCGAAGGCGTACATGTTGGCACTGGCCATGGCCGCCATCCACACCACGAATGTCCCCACGAACGGCACGGGTGCGCCTGCGCCCTGGACCGACAGGATGATCGGCAGCACAATGCCGATCAGCATGAGCGGCAGCAGCGCGGCCCGTCTGCGGCTGTCGCGCCACCAGGTGCGCAGCTCCTTGACCACGACGGTCCCCACGGGGTTCGCCGGAATCGCCCGGTCCAGCCCGCCACCGCCCGCCTGCGCCCGGACCGGGCCCGCGGGCGCGGCGGTCGTGGTGAGCCTGCGGCGCAACAGTATCGCCCAGGCCTGCCACAGCGCGGCCGCCAGCAGACCCAGGCCCAGCAGGCACAGCAGTGCGAGCCACCATTGGCCGCGCGCGGCAGCCTCCACCGCGTACGGCGCCCATCCGGAGGGCGGGATCCGCAGGGCCAGCTCCACCGGGCGCGACGCATGCTCGAGCTTCGGACCGACGGTGGTGACCAGCAGTTGCATCGGGTAGTAGGCGAGCCCAGCCAGCGCCGCCAGCAGCACGCCCAGATCACGGCCGCGCCGCGACCGCATCGCCGCGCCGATCCAGGCCAGCAGCACCCGCGACAGCACCACCACGAACACCAGCTGCAGCACCGCGCCGATCGTCGCGAAAACCGTTGCCGCGATACCTAATTGGGCCGCGAGCAGCACCAGCCCGCCGAAGGCGAGAAGGTTGACCGCCGCCGCCGGGCCGGTGAAGGCCGCCGCCAGCAGACCGACCGCCAGCTGCCGATAGCTCAGCGGCAGCAGCCGGAAGTGCTCCGGCTGCAGCGTTTCGTCGCTGCTGCCCGCGAGGATGGGGCCGCACAGCCAGCCCAGCGTCCACACGGCGTAGAGAGCGGCGGCGGCGTTGATCGCGGCCCGGGTGTCCCAGCCGTGCCCGGCCAGCGTCATCAGCACCGCCGTGCCCGCGGCGGCGATCACCCCGAAGACCAGCCCGATCCAGAACGCGGCGGCGGTCTTCCCGCTGCTGAGCGAGCGGGCGGTGAGCCGCCAGCGCATCCGGATCAGGACGCCAACCACGACAGCCCCTCCTCGCCGCCGACCCGGCCGCCGACCAGTCGCACGAACGCCTCCTCGAGGGTGCCCTCGCCGCGCACCTCGGCGACCGTGCCCGCGCTCACCACCTGACCGCGGTGGATGACCGCGAGCCGGTCGCACAGGTTCTCTACCAGCGCCATCACGTGACTGGACAGCACGACGGAACCACCCGCGGTGACGAATCGCTGCAGGATGGTGCGGATGGTGCCCGCCGATACCGGGTCCACGGCCTCGAACGGCTCGTCGAGCACCAGCAGCTTGGGCGCGTGCAGCAGGGCCGTCGCCAGGCCGATCTTCTTGCGCATACCCGCGGAATAGTCGACGACCAAGGTGTTTTCGGCGCCGGTGAGTTCCAGGACGGTGAGCAGTTCCTGCGCCCTCTCGGCCACGGTCGCCTCCGAAATTCCGCGCAGCAGCCCTGTGTAGGTGAGCAATTCGCGACCGGTGAGCCGTTCCGGCAGTGCCAGCCCGTCCGGCAGCACCCCCACGATCGTCTTGGCGCGCACCGGATCCGCCCAGACATCGAACCCGTAAATATGCGACTCCCCCGCATCCGGCCGCAACAGCCCCACCGCCATCGACAGCGTCGTGGTTTTCCCGGCCCCGTTCGGCCCCACCAGCCCGAAGAACGACCCGGGCGGCACGGTGAGCCCCACCCCCTCGACCACCCAGGGCCCCCCGAACTTCTTGTACAACCCGGTCAGCTGCAATGCAGGTGTCTCCGGCTGCATATCCCCTCCTCGAATCGACACACCCTCACCCTAGGGATCGGTGGTACCGAGCGGGAGGGCAGATCCCAGGGCGATCGCGCTATCGAAGCAGCGTCGCCGGATCAATCGTGAATTCGAACGGCGCGTGTAGCGTCGCGGGCTCCCCGGCGGAGATGCGGTGCGTCAGCTCATATTCGCCGTTGTCGCCGAGGGTGTAGGCAAACAGGACCGGCATGGTCTCGCCAGGCAGGCGGCCTTTGAACGCATTGGTCTCGACACGCCAGTAGTTGGGGATCCCGGCCTCGGCATAGACGGCGGGCTTCACCATGCGGTCCTGCAGGGTCGTGGACGCTGAGACGATCTCGACCGCGAGCACAACTTGGCTCACTGCGGCACCTCGTTCGTCCATCGGTCTATCACCGATGCCCACGATCAGATCCGGAATCGGCTCATCGTCGCCGATCAGTACACCGACCCCGGGCAATACCCAGTAACCCGCGGGTAGCACACCCAGCAACGCGACCTGTAGCCACTGCAGGAGCACCTGATGCTTCGGCTTCGGGGCGGCGTTCACGATGAGCTGGCCATTCATCACCTCGTACCGGATTCCGTGATCGGGCAGGTTGTCGAGGTCGGCCGCGGTCCAACGATCCCCCGCAGGCAGCAGCGCGGGCGACGGTTCGGGGACCGGCATCGCCACGAGAGCCACCTCCTACTCGCTGACCTGGGTCAGCATCAACTCGCTGACCACCACCGCAGTCTACCCGGGCAGTGCCCCCTCGAGCTGGCAGGCGATCATCTCGCACCGGAGCCCGTCCCGTACCAACGTGTCAGGTGTCCAGCCATCGTTCGATTTCGTCGAGCGTGTGCAAACTGACAATAGGTGCGCCGTCGATGGCATCGTGCAGAATCCACCGATACGGCGGCAAGGGCTCTGACACCATGTAGTAGCCACCGCGCCGGGCCCTGGCAGCGAGCTGTTCAAACCGCGACCCGGCCAGCTCCCCGGTCGCCATCTCCGCCGGTTCGTTGTTCACTGCACCCGCCTGCCGGATGCGTCAGCGGTTCTGTCGATCTGACGACCGTAGGTGTTCCAGAAGTCGTTGTGCACCTGATCCCACAAGGACGCCAGATGGGGGAATTGCTCCCTCGCGTCCACCAGATCAGGCGCGTCGGCAAGCGGGCGCGAGAGCAGGGTGCCCGCGCCGGAACGCCTGCGCACCAAGAGTATTCGAAGACAACCATCATGTAGACGCCATTCGGCCACCCATCCGTCTGCCTCCGCGGTCCGGGATCCGTTCACAGCTCGATCACCGTCCGGTCGATGCTGGAGCTTGTATCCGATTCCGACACTTGCTCTTTTGTCATCGCTTACCTCCTGTCGATTGTTCGGCTCCCACTGAGCTTGGCGGGATGGTTACGACGATCGAAGGCACGCGACCACCACGGAGCATCTACGCTGGTAGCACGGGGTTATCAACACGAAGGGGCAGGTACGCGTAGCTGTGATCGTCGTGACGAAGTGGACGGGCATCGAAGTACGGACGCTGCGTGCCGAAGCGTTGCGATGGACCCAATCGCAACTGGCAGAACGGACCGGATTCAGTGAGGGGGTCGTGCGCAAATGGGAGGCCCGAGGCGCGACCATCACGCTCAGGGGTCAATTCGCGGAGGGCATGGATACTCTGCTGCGTGGGCTGGATCGAGAGCAGAGCGCCCGATTCGAGGCCACACTTACCGAACTTGGTCGAGGCGCGACCAAGGATGGAAGCCACGCCGATCCGCCTGTCGCTGTTTCCGATGACATAGACACCGAACGGCTGGCTTACATCAAGGCATATCCGAGGCGCACCGATCGGAAGTCCTTGGAGGAATTGTCCGTCGTGTTGGCCTCCTGGCGGAGGCTTGACGACTCGATAGGTTCGGAGTCGGTGCTTCCAGCTGTAAGCGAGACCCTGGGCGTTGTAGAGCAGCTGGTGCGGGAAGCGCATGGATCGATCCGGCCTGCGGTGCTGAATGTCGGCGCGCAATGGCTGCAATTGGCGGGCTGGCTGAATACGACGACGAAGCGCCATGCGATTGCCAGGGCCATTCACGATCGGATGCTGGAGTGGTCGGTGGAGCTGAACGACCCCGACCTGATCTCGACGACACTCGGCGCCAAGGGTCACCGGGCATGGACCGAAAACGAATTCGGACCGATGATCGGCCTATCGGAAGCCGCAGGTCGGTACAAACAAGCTTCCCCCGCGGTGCTCGCGGTAGCGGCTCAACAGGAGGCACGCGGTCATGCACTCATGAGCGAGGCCGAGAAGGCTGAGCGAAAACTGGACGAAGCCGACGAATACGCAACACGCGCTGCCGAGAATCCTGACCGGATTCCGCCGTGGTTGTACTTTCACAGCACGGATTTGCTTGTGCTACAACGCGGACTGGCGTACAAATTCCTCGCCGAATCCGGCCAGCCGAAGTACCGCCGCAAAGCGATCGAGGTATTGAGCGCCGGGCTGGCCGGGCTCGACCAGGAGACCCGCGAATCGGACTGGATGCGTTGGTACATCGATCAGCTCGCGGAGTTGACCCGCGTTTCCTGAGACCAAACGAACTCAGCCGTCCGGCCCGGTGCGGGATGTTGTTCACATCCCGCACCGGCCCGGATGCTTTACTCGGGTGCGATGATGCGGACCTCGTCGGCGGCGGGGTCGGTGGGTTCGCCCGGGGTGACGAACCAGTGGGTGACCTCGCCGTCTTCCAGGTCGGCCGCCACGTCGTCGCCCGGGAGGACGGACAGGGCGCCCGCGGTGGTCCAGGACAGGAACTCCGATACCGCGGCGGGGCCCGCGGCGGCGGTGGTGAACGTGGTCGACTCGTAGTCGATGTCGTTCGCCTCGCGGAGGGCGTCGGCGCGGTCGAGGGCCTGGTCCTGGGTCAGGGTGAGCCAGGTGCCGTCGGGGCCGGGGAGCACGAAGGCAGGGTGGTCCTCGTGCAGCGGACGTACCCGGTCGGCGTAGGAGACCGGGTGGGTCTGCGCCGCGGCCAGTTCCGCCCGCACCTTCGGATCCGAGGGCACCAGCCAGCGCACCGAGCTCGCAGCCGGTTCCAGCGTGATCCCGAAACCGGCTCCGGCGGAGACGATCTCGCCGAACGAGAGGCCCTCGGCGAACAGCGCCGCGGCACCGGCCTTCTGCACCGCCCACACCGCGACCACCGCATCGATCGAGCGCGGCAGCGTGACCGCGACGACGTCGCCGGGGCCCACGCCACGGGTGATCAGTACCCGGGCCAGCTGCGACGAGCGCGAATCCACCACGTGGTACGGGATTTCCGCGCCGTCGGACAGCAGCGCCGGAGCCTGCGGATCCTCCTCCACGACCGCGCCGAGCGTCTTGGCCACCGTGCGCGCCCCGACCCGGGCCGGTTGCGCCCCGGAATCCGCTGCGGTGACACCGGATTCGGCGAGGATGCGGGCCCGCTCGGCGGCATCGACGATATCGATGTCACCGACCGGCGTGGCCGGATCGCGCACGAACTCCGCCAGCACCCAGCTGAGCCGCTTCGCCAGCCGCTCCACCTCGTCGGCGGAGAACCGGTTGGTCAGGTACTCCAGGTTCAGCCCGAGCGCGGAACCCTCGGTCACCATGAGCGTCATCGGATAGTGCGTGCCGCCCTCGAAGTCGACGCCTGTCACCGACATGCCGTCGATGGAGCTGGCGGCCGCGATCGCGTCCCGGTCCACGGGGTAGGACTCGAAGACCAGCAGCGAGTCGAACATCACCGCGGGTCCGGCCACCCGCACGATATCGGTCAGGCCCACGTAGTGGTGATCGAGCAGGGCGGCCTGCTCGCTCTGCAGGCCGGTCAGCAGCTCGCCGACCGTGCGCCGCCCGTCCACGCGCACCCGCACAGGGAGCGTGTTGATGAACAGGCCCACCATCGACTCGATACCGGGCAGCTCCGGCGGACGACCGGAAACCGTCGCGCCGAACACCACGTCGTCGCGGCCGGTGAGACGGCCGAGCAGCACCGCCCACGCCGCCTGGACCAGGGTGTTCACCGTGATCCCGAGATCGGCGCAGAACTTGGTCAGCTGCTGCGTGCGCTCGGTGTCGAGTTCGGTTGCCAGCTTGGCGATCTCGTAGTTCTCGACCGACTTCGGCTGCGCCGCAAGCTGTGTCGGCTCGTCGACGCCGGACAGCGCCTCCGCCCACGCCCGCAGTGACGCCTCCCGGTCCCGGGTCGACAACCAGGCCAGGAAGTCCCGGTAGGACCCCGCCTCGGGCAGCACCGACCGGTCGCCGCGGGTCGCGTACAGCACCAGCAGATCCCGCATGAGCAGCGGCATCGACCAGCCGTCGAACAGGATGTGGTGCGCCGTGATCGCCAGCCGCCACCGGTCGCCGGTGCTGCGGAACAGCGCGAACCGCAGCAGCGGCGCGGTGGCCATATCGAAGCGGCCCGCCCGCTCCTGCGACAGCTCGCGCCGCAGCTCGGCCTCGGAGTCCTCGGCCGCCACATCGGTGAGATCGACCTCGCGCCACGGCAATTCGATGCGGTCGAGCACGATCTGCACCGGCTGCCCGCCCGTATCGGTGGTGAACGCCACCCCCAGGTTCGGGTACCGGTCGATCATGGCCTGCGCCGCCGTCCGCAGCCGCTCGACGTCCAGATCACCGGCGAAATCGATCACCGCCTGCTGGGAGTACACATCGACGCTCGACTGGGTCATCAGGGCGTGGAACAGCAGGCCCGACTGCAGCGGCGACAGCGGCCACACCTCGGTCATACCCGGGTAGGTCCGCTCCCACGCCTCGGCGTCGGCCGGGTCGACCCGCACCAGCGGTCCGGTCGGCAGCTCCAGCTCTTCCCCGGTGCCCAGCCGCGCCACGGCCGCCAGCCCCGCGATCGTGCGGTGCTCGAACACCTCCCGGGCACCGAACAGCACGCCGCGCGTCTTCGCCCGCGACACCAGCTGGATCGACAGGATGCTGTTGCCGCCCACGGCGAAGAAGTCGTCGTCGACGCCGATCTCCTCGCGGCCCAGCACGTCGGCGAACACCTCGGCGAGCGTCTGCTCCGTCGGTGTCGACGGCGCCCGGTAGGCCGTGGTCTCGAACTCCGGTTCCGGTAGCGCCTTGCGGTCCAGCTTGCCGTTCACGTTGAGCGGCAACGCCTCCAGCACCACGAACGCGGCGGGAACCATGTACGACGGCAGGGCCGCGGCGAGCGCGGTCCGCACCCGGTCGGTATCGAGGCTGTGGTCGGTCTCCGGGACCACATAGGCGACCAGGCGATCACCCAGGCGCTGATCGGATTTCGCCAGCACCGCGGTCTGCGCGATCTCCGGCAGCGCCAGCAGCGCGGCCTCGATCTCGCCGAGTTCGATCCGGAAGCCGCGGATCTTCACCTGGAAGTCGGTGCGGCCGCGGTAATCCAGTTCGCCGGTCGCGCTCCAGGCAACCAGGTCGCCGGTGCGGTACATCCGGGCACCTGGATCGAAGGGGTTGGCCACGAACCGATCCGCGCTCAGATCCGGGCGGCCGAAGTAGCCGCGCGCCAACTGCGCACCGGCCAGGTACAGCTCGCCCGGCACGCCGACGGGCACCGGCCGCAGTCGAGCGTCGAGCACGTAGACCTGGCTGTTCCATTCCGGCGCACCGATGGACACCGATACCGAGTCGGCGTCGGTGACCTCGTGGCTGGTGATCGACACCGCCGCCTCGGTCGGGCCGTAGAGGTTGAACAGGCCCGCCGCCGGGTTGGCGCGGCGGAACCGCTGCGCGGTCGTGCCCGGCAGCGCCTCACCGATCGCCAGCACCCGCCGCAGCGAATCCGGCAGCCTCCCACCGGATTCGGTGAGCAATGCGTCCAGCATCGACGGCACGACGTGCAGGGTCGTGACCGACTCCCGGCGCATCAGCTCGTTCAGGTACTCCGGATCCTGGTGCCCGTCGGCGGTGGCGATCACCAGGCGGCCGCCGCACACCGCGGCCGTCCAGAATTCCCACACCGACAGGTCGAAGGTCGCCGCCGTCTTCAGCAGCACCGCGTCGTCCGCGGTAAGGCCGAATTCGGCCGTCTCCCAGAGCAACTGGTTGACGATCGCGCCGTGCGGCACCGCCACGCCCTTCGGGCGGCCCGTCGAACCCGACGTGAAGATCACGTAGGCCGTATTCGAAGGATGCAGCGGGGCAACGCGATCCGCATCGGACAGCGAGGTACCCGGCAGGTCCGACAGATCCAGCTCGTCGAGCAGGACAACCGGCGCCGTCGTTCCGGCCAGCGCCGGAATCGAGACGTCACCTTCGCGCCCGTCTCCCGTCTCGGTCCCGGCGTTCGCCGGGATGACAGAGGGGTCGCCCGCGCTGGAGGAATCCGCCACGGCAGCAGGATCGCCCACGCCGGAGGAATCCCCCACGACAGCAGGATCGCCCACGCCGGAGGAGTCCGCCACGGCAGCAGGATCGCCCACGCCGGAGGCGTTGACGACGGAGGATGTCGTCAGGACGCATACCGGGTCGGCTGTCTCGAGGATGTAGCGGACGCGCTCGGCGGCCTGGTCCGGATCGACCGGCACGTACGTGCCGCCCGCGACCGATACCGCGTACATCGCCACGACCAGATCCGCCGAGCGGCGGAAGGCCAGTGCCACCCGCGACTCCGGACCCACGCCCAGCGAAACCAGGTGCCGGGCAAGGCGATTCACCTGTTCGCCGAGTTCGGCGTAGGTGACCGAGCCGCCGTCCGGCCCGACCACCGCCACCGCGTCCGGAGTCGAGGACACCGTCCGCTCCAGCAGCGATACCAGCGTCAGCGACCGGTCGACCTCGTGCCCGGTCGCATTCCAGCCCATGATCAGGTTCGCGCGCTCGCCGTCGGCGAGCAGCTCCAGATCGCCCACCGGCGTCGCCGGCGCGGCGACGATCTGCCGCAGCAGCCGCACGAAGCGGTCGGCGAAGTGCTCGACCGTCGCGGCGTCGAACAGGTCGGTGGCGTAGGTGAGGACACCGCCGATACCGGCCGGAACGCCGGACTCGTCGTAGCTGTCGGAGACGATCAGATGCAGATCGAACTGCGACAGCTGTGTGTCGTAGTCCACGCCCGACAGCCTCAGGCCCGGCAGCTCCAGGCTGGTCCGGCCCAGGTTCTGGAACGACAGGCCGACCTGGAACAGCGGGTGGTGCGCCGTCGAGCGCACCGGGTTGAGCACCTCGACCAGCCGCTCGAACGGCACGTCCGCGTGCGCGAAGGCCTGCAGATCCGATTCCCGCTGCCGCGCGAGCAGACGCTCGAACGACGCGCCCGCGTCCACCTGCGTGCGGAACACCAGGGTGTTGACGAACATGCCGATCAGATCGTCCAGCTCGCGCTCGCCGCGGCCCGCCATCGGCGTGCCGATCGCGATGTCCTCGGTCCCCGACAGCCGCGACAGCAATACCGCGAACGCCGTGTGCACGACCATGAACAGCGTCGCGCTCTCGCCGCGGGCCAGCTCGTTCAGTGCCCGGTGCAGCTCGGCGTCGATCTCGACCCCGACCTTGGCACCGGCGAACGACTGCATCGCCGGGCGCGGGCGATCCGACGGCAGGTCCAGCTGGTCCGGCAGGTCGGCCAGCGCCGCGCGCCAATACGCGATCTGCTTGGCGGACAACGATTCCGGATCGTCCTCGCTGCCCAGCAGCTCGCGCTGCCAGATGCTGTAGTCGGCGTACTGCACGGCCAACGGAGCCCAGCTCGGCGGCTCACCGACGGCGCGGGCCGCGTAGGCGGTCATCACGTCGCGGGTCAGCGGCGCCATCGAGGAACCGTCGCCGGAGATGTGGTGCACCACCATCGCCAGCACGTATTCGCCGGCGGCGCCGTCGATCTCGAACAGCGCCACCCGCAGCGGCACCTCGCTCGTGACGTCGAACGAGGTCGACACCACCGAGAGCACCGCGGATTCGATCGCGTCCGGTGCGACGGTGCGCAGCTCCAGCTCCGGAACCGCCTGTGCCACCGGCAGAATCACCTGGACCGGCCCCGAGGCTCCGCCCGGGGACTCGGACAGCGGAACCTCCGGGTACACCGTGCGCAGCACCTCGTGCCGGGCCACCACGTCGCCGATCGCCTCGCGCAGCGCGGTCACGTTCAGCTCGCCCGTCAACCGCACCGCCATGGGCACGTTGTAGGCCGCCGACTCCTGATCGAAGCGGTTCAGGAACCACATCCGCTGCTGCGCCAGCGACAGCGGAATCCGTTCCGGCCGTTCGATACTGCCCAGCGCGGGCGCGCCCGAGTCGCGGGTCTGCGATTCGACCGCCGCCGCGAATCCGGTGACGGTCGACCGCTCGAACAGCGCCCGCACCGGCACCCGGGTGCCCACCGCGGCGCCGACGCGCGCGATGACCTGGGTGGCGATCAGCGAGTTGCCGCCGAGTGCGAAGAAGTCGTCGTCGGCGCCGATCCGCTCGACGCCGAGCACCTCGGCGAAGACGCCCGCGACGATCTCCTCGATCGGCGTGGTCGGTGCGCGGAACTCCCGCTGCGTGAACGTCGGCTTCGGCAGGGCCTTGCGGTCCAGCTTGCCGCTCGCGTTGAGCGGGAACTCCTCCAGCGCGATGACCTGCGACGGGACCATATAGGTCGGCAGGCTCCGCATCGCCGCCTCCAGCAGCGGCGCTTGCTCGAGCCGGGCGCCGGGCGCGGGCACCGCGTAGACGACCAGCTGGTCGCCCAGCTCCGACGGCACCACCAGGGCGACCGCCTGGCTCACCGACGGATGCGCCAGCACCACGGACTCGATCTCGCCCAGTTCGATGCGCTGACCGCGGAACTTCACCTGGAAGTCGGCGCGGCCGATGTACTCCAGCACGCCACCGTCGCGCCACACCACGAGGTCACCCGTGCGATACATGCGCTCGCCACCGGCTCCGCCGCCGAACATCTCCCCGAAGGGGTCGGCCACGAAGCGATCCGAGGTCAGGTCCGGGCGCCGCATGTACCCGCGCGCCAGCTGTTCACCGGCCAGGTACAGCTCGCCGACCACCCCGGCGGGCACCGGCCGCAGCCGCGAATCCAGCACGTACAGGCGGGAATTGACCTCCGGGCGGCCGATCGGCACGCTCGGGCTCTCGGTGCCCGTGGCGGTCCAGTGCGCCACGGTGATCGCGGCCTCGGTGGGTCCGTACAGGTTGTGCACGGCGGCATCCGAGATCGCGTGCACCGCGGTCACGGTCTCCGGCGGCAGCGCCTCACCGGCCGCGAACACCGTCCGCAGCGTCGGCATGGCGCCGGGCGCGGTGTGGGCGGCGAGCACGGTCAGCATCGAGGGCACGAAGTCGGTGAACGTCACGCCCTGCGCGGCGATGGTTTCCGCCAGGTACAGCGGATCGCGATGCCCGTCGGGGGTGGCCACGACCAGCTTCGCCCCGGCGCGCAGCGTCATGAAGTAGCCCCACAGCGAGACGTCGAACGTCGTCGGGGTCTTCTGCAGGTACACGTCCTCGGCGGTCATCGGGTAGGCCCGCAGCATGACGGTGATCTGATTGTTGATCGCCGCGTGCGAGACCGACACACCCTTCGGGCGTCCCGTCGACCCGGACGTGAACAGCACGTACGCCGGGTTCTCCGGATGCACGGGCGCGAGCAGTTCGTCGGCCTGCACCGGGGTGCCGTCGAAACCGTCCAGGTCCACGGTGTCGAGGTTCATGATCTCGACACCGTCGGGCACCTCCACCAGATCCGCGGTCCGGGTCAGCACGCACACCGGCTGCGCCGTCTCCAGCACGTGCGCGATGCGCTCGGCCGGATGATCGGGATCCAGCGGCACGTACGCGCCGCCGGCCGTCACGATCGCGTACATGCCCACGACCAGATCCAGCGAACGCCGGATAGCCAGGCCGACAAGGGATTCCGGTCCGACGCCCTGGTAGATCAGGCGACGCGCCAGAATGTTGACCCGCTCATCGAACTCGCGATAGGTCAGCTCGGCGCCCTCGTAGACCACCGCGACCCGATCCGGGTGCTCCACCACCGCACGGCGATACCCGTCGAGCAGCAGTTCCGGATCCACCGGCTCCCGAGTGTCGTTCCACTCCAGCAGGATTCGGTCCCGCTCGGCCGCCTCGAGCACATCGAGGTCACGGACCCGGCGGCCCGCACCGGCCAGCAGTTCGTCGATGATGCGCCGCAGCCGCCGCGCCAGCGTCTCCACCTCGCCGGTGCTGAACCGGCTCAGCAGGTGTTCGAGCACGATCTCGATCGTCTGCTCGGCCTTGACCAGCAGGGTCAGCGGATAGTGCGTGCCGCCGGTCATTCCGGCGCCGACCACCGACACACCGTCGATCGCGCTCGCCGCGGTGATCGCGTCCTTGTCCACCGGATACGACTCGAACACCAGCAGCGAATCGAACTGCGCGCCGATGCCCGCCACCCGCTGGATATCGGGGAGGCCGACGTGATGGTGGTCCAGCAGATCCGCCTGCGCGCCTTGCAATCCGGTCAGCAACTCGGCGACGCTCGCCTGCTCGTCCACGCGCACCCGGACGGGCAGCGTGTTGATGAACAGGCCGACCATCGACTCGATACCGGACAGCTCCGGCGGGCGACCCGACACCGTCGCGCCGAACACCACATCGTCGCGGCCGGTCATGCGGCCGACCAGCACGCCCCACGCGGCCTGCACCAGCGTGTTGACCGTGATGCCCAGCTGGGCACAGAATTCCGCCACCCGACGGGTGTACTCGGCGTCGAGGTGGACCACCTGCTTGCCCGCCTCGTAGGTCTCCTCCGACTTCGGCTGCGGGGCGAGCACGGTGGGCCCGTCGACGCCGTCGAGCGCCCGCTGCCAGGCCCGCAGCGAGGCCTCCCGGTCCCGCCCGGCCAGCCAGGCCAGGAAGTTCCGGTACGAGGGCACCCGCGGCAGCGCGGAGACATCGCCGCGCACCGCGTACAGCACCAGCAGATCCTGCATGAGCAGCGGCATCGACCAGCCGTCGAACAGGATGTGGTGCGCGGTGATCGACAGGTGCCACGCCGCCTCGCCGGTGCGGAACGCCGCGAAGCGCAGCAGCGGCGAGATGGTCATGTCGAAGTGGGTGAGGCGGTCCGCCTCGAGCAGCCGCTCCAGCTCCGGCCGCCGCTCCGCCTCGGGCAGATCGGTGAGGTCGACCTCCCGCCAAGGCACTTCGACCTTGTCGAGCACGATTTGAACCGGCTCGCCCTGCGAATCGGCGACGAAGACCGCGCGCAGGTTCGGGTAGCGCTCCAGCATGCCCTGCGCGGCGCTGTGCAACCGCTGCAGGTCGAGGGCGCCGTCGAAGTCGACGACCGCCTGCTGGGTGTAGACGTCCACCGTCGCGGCGCTCAGCATCGCGTGGAACAGCAGACCCGACTGCAGGCTCGACAGCGGCCACACATCGGTCAGGCCCGGGAACTGCCGCTCCCACACCTCGATATCCGACTGCGCGGCGCGCACCAGCGGCAGATCCGACGGGGTCAGGCCGCCAGACTCCGGGCGGCGGGCGTGTTCGGCGAGCGCCGTGAGCGCCGCGACCCAGAGGTCGGCCAGCTCCTGCGCCTGCTCCCGGGTCAGCAGTCCGCTCGGGAACGCGAACGACGCGCCCAGCTGCGGGCCCTCGTCGCCGTCGGTGACGATCGCGTTGATGTCGAGCGTCGCGTTGGCGGGCATCGCCGCGTCCATCACCGCGGACAGCTCACCCAGGTCGTCCACGGGCACCCAGCCGATCTCGGCGAACTGCGCGGGGACGTCCGCGGTGGAGACGCGGCCCAGGTAGTTGAAGCTGATCTGGCCCGCATCGGGCAACCGCTCGGCGGTCTCCGGGTTCAAGTGCCGCAGCAGGCCGTAGCCGATGCCCTTGCCCGGCACTCCCAGCAGCTGCTCCTTGACGGATTTGACGATGCGGCCCAGGGCATCTCCGCCCGCGAAGGCCTCGGACAGGTTCGCGCCCGCGAGATCCAGCCGCACCGGGTAGACGCTGGTGAACCAGCCCACCGTGCGCGACAGATCCGCGCCCGGAACCGCTTCTTCCTCGCGGCCGTGGCCTTCCAAGCGGACCAGCGCGGCCGAACCGGACTGTTCCCCACGCCATTTCGCGACCGCCATGGCCAGCGCCGACAGCAGACCGTCGTTCACGCCGCCGTGGTACAGCCCCGGAATAGCGGTCAGGACCGCGTCGGTCACCGGGGCGGGCACGCTCACCCGCACGGAGTCCACGGTCGCGTTGGTGTCGACCGCCGGATCGAAGGCGCGCGATCCCAGCAGCGGATCCGGCGTCGCCGAAACCTCCTGCCAGAACGGCAGTTCCGGCTCCCGCTCCGCGGCGGAGTCGACCAGGGCGTGCGCCCAGCGCCGCATCGACGTGCCGTTGGCGGGCAGGGCCACCTGCTGGCCCGCGGCCAGCTGCGACCACGCGACGGCGAAGTCCGGGATCAGGATGCGCCACGACACACCGTCGACCACGAAGTGGTGCGCCGCTATGAGGAGCACGCCAGGGCGGTCACCTTGTCCGGTCGCCACTCCCTCCGCGGTTCCGTCGGCCGTTTCCGATCCGGTCGGGCCGAACGCGAACCAGACGAATTGCGCCATTGCCGCGTTCGCGGGATCCAGACGATCAAGCGCCGCATCGTATTCCACGTTCGCGAGGCGTGTCAGCTCCGCGTCGGAGATATCGCCGGGGACATCGACGCGGTGAACCAGCGCGTCCACGTCGACGGCCCCGCGGTCGAGAGCCTCGAAGGCCCAACCGTTCTCGGCGTCGCCGCCCAGTCGCGTGCGCAGCACGTCGTGGTGGTCGAAGACCGCGCCGATCGTCGCGACCAGGGTCGCCCGGTCGATGCCGTCCGGCAGGCGCAACGTCATCGACTGCGAGAACCGCTGGTACGACGAGGCATCCGACTTCGCCAGCACCGACGCCATGAACGGCAGCACCGGGATGTCGCCGACGCCACCGCCGGGCAGTTCGTCCAGCCGCTGCCGCTCGGCATCGGCGCCGGTCGTGGCGACCTCGGCGAGTCCGGCCACGGTGCGCCGCTCGAACACGTCACGCGGGGAGAACACCACGCCCCGGGCCTTGGCCCGCGACACCAGCTGGATGGACAGGATGCTGTCGCCGCCGAGCGCGAAGAACGAATCGTCCACGCCGACGCGCTCCAGGCCCAGCACCTCCGCGACCACCTCGGCGATGGTCGCCTCGATATCGCTGGTGGGAGCGCGGAATTCCTGCGAACCCAGCTCCGGATCCGGCAGCGCGGCGCGGTCCAGTTTGCCGACCGCGGTCACCGGGATCTTGTCGAGCACCACGATCGCCGTCGGCACCATGTACTCGGGCAGTCGGCCGGAGAGGAACTCCGTCACCTGCACCACGTCGACGGTGTGCTCGGCGACCGCGCGCACATAGGACACCAGGATGTCGGTGCCCGCCTCGGTCTTGCGGCCGAGCGTCACGGCGAAGTCGATATCCGGGTGCGCGGTGAGCGCGGCGTCGATCTCACCCAGTTCGATGCGGTAGCCGCGGACCTTCACCTGGAAGTCGGTGCGGCCCACGTATTCCAGGGCGCCTGCCCCACCGTCGACCTCGCGCCACACCACCAGGTCACCGGTGCGGTACATCCGCTCGCTCGTGCCGAATGGGTTGGCCACGAACCGATCCGCTGTCAGGTCCGGGCGCGCCGCATAGCCGCGCGCCAGCTGATCACCCGCGAGATACAGCTCACCCGCGACACCCGCCGGAACCGGCCGCAGCCGCGAATCCAGCACGTACAGCTGGGTGTTCCACTGCGGCAGGCCGATCGGCACGGTGCGCCGCTCGGCGCCCGACACCGGCCAGTGGGTGACGGTGACCGCCGCCTCGGTCGGACCGTAGACGTTGTGCACGGCCGCGTCCGACACCGCGCGCAGTGCCGCGACGGTCTCCGGCGGCAGCGCCTCGCCGGCCGCGAACACCGTCCGCAGCGTCGGCACGCTGCCGGGAGTCAGCTCCGAGGCGAACACCGCGAGCAGCGAGGGCACGAAGTCGGTGAACGTCACGCCCTGCGCGGCAATGGTTTCCGCCAGGTAGGCCGGATCGCGATGCCCGTCCGGGGTGGCCACGACCAGCTTCGCGCCGATGCGCAGCGGCATGAAGTAGCCCCACAGCGAGACGTCGAACACCGTGGCGGTCTTCTGCAGGTACACGTCGTCGATGCCGAGCGCGTACTCCTCCAGCATCCAGGTGATCTGGTTCTGGATCGCGAAGTGCGACACCGCCACACCCTTCGGGCGCCCGGTCGACCCCGAGGTGAAGATCACGTAGGCCGGATTCTCCGCGCGCACCGGGCGCAGCAGTTCCTCGGACCGCACCGGGCTCGCGTCGATATCGCTCAGGTCCAGCGTGTCGAGGTTCAGGATCTCGATACCCTCGGGCATCGGGACCTCGTCCACGGTGCGGGTGAGCACGCACACCGGTTGCGCCGTCTCCAGCACATACGCGATGCGCTCGGCCGGGTGATCCGGATCCAGCGGCACATAGGCGCCACCGGCGGACAGCACGGCGTACATCCCGACCACGAGGTCGAGCGAGCGCCGGACGCCCAAGGCGACAAGCGATTCCGATCCGACGCCCTGCGAGATCAGGCGCCGCGCGAGGCGGTTCACCCGCTCGTCGAACTCGCGATAGGTCAGCTCCGCGCCCTCGTAGACCACCGCGACCCGATCCGGATGCGCGGCGGCCGCACGGCGGTAGCCGTCGAGCAGCAGTTCGGGCGCGACCTCGCGCCGAGTGTCGTTCCACTCCACCAGGATTCGATCGCGCTCGGCATTGCCGAGGACGTCGATGTCGGCGACCCGGCCCTTGGGATCGGCCAGCAGCTCGTCCACGATCCGCAGCAGCCGCGTCGCCAGCAGCTCCACCTCGTCGGCGGTGAATCGGCTGAGCAGGTGCTTGAGCTGCAGCACGACGGTCGTGTCGGCGGTGACCATCACCGTGATCGGGTAGTGGGTGTCGTCCTTGATCCCGGCGTCGAGCACCGACATGCCGTCGATGGAGCTGGTCGCGGCGATCGCGTCCTTGTCCACCGGGTACGACTCGAACACCAACAGCGAATCGAACTGTGCGCCGATGCCCGCCGCCCGCTGGATCTCCGGAAGGCTCACATAGTGGTGATCGAGCAGATCCGCTTGCGCGCCTTGCAATCCGGTGAGCAGCTCGGCAACCGTCGCGTGGCCGTCGATGCGCACCCGCACGGGCAGCGTGTTGATGAACAGGCCGACCATCGACTCGATACCGGGCAGTTCGGCCGGACGGCCGGAGACCGTGGCGCCGAACACCACGTCGTCGCGGCCGGTCATGCGGCCGACCAGCACGCCCCACGCGGCCTGCACCAGCGTGTTCATCGTGATGCCGAGTTCGGCGCACAGGCGCTTGAGGCGCTGCGTGCGGTCGGCGTCGATCTCGACGACCCGCTTGCCGATCTCGTAGGTCTCGTCGAGCGTGGTCTGCGGGGCCAGCTGGGTGGGTTCGTCCACCCCGGCCAGCGCCTGCCGCCAGGTGTCGAGCGACTCCTGCTTGTCCCGCCCGGCCAGCCAGCCGAGGTAGGTCCGGTAGGACGACGGCCGCGGCAGTGCCGAGCTGTCGCCGCGAACCGCGTACAGCACCAGCAGATCCCGCATCAACAGCGGCATGGACCAGCCGTCGAGCAGGATGTGGTGGGTGGTGATCACCAGCTGCCACTCGTCCGGCGCGAGCCGGTACACGGTGTAGCGCAGCAGCGGCGGCGCGGACAGGTCGAAGTGCGTCGCCCGGTCCCCGGCGATCAGCCGGTCCAGTTCGGCAGGTCGCTGCTCGGCGGGCAGACCGGTGAGATCCACCTCGCGCCACGGCACCTCGACCCGGTCCAGCACCACCTGCACGGAGGCGCCCTCGAGGTCGGCGACGAACGCGGTCCGCAGGTTCGGGTAGCGCCGCAGGACGGCCTGTGCCGCCACCCGCAGCCGCGCGGTGTCGAGCGCGCCGCCCAGGTTCACCACCGCCTGGATGGTGTAGACGTCGAAGGTCGACTGGGTCAGCAGGGCGTGGAACAGCAGGCCCGACTGCAGCGTGGACAGCGGCCACACGTCGACCAGGCCGGGGAACTGCCGCTCCCAGCCCTCGACATCGGACTGCGTGGCCCGGACCAGCGCCAGGTCGGACGGGGTGAAGCCGCCGGAACCGGGACGCCGCGCGTGCGCCGCGAGCGCGGTCAGCGCGTCGATCCACAGGTCGGCGAACTCCTGCACCCGGTCGGCGGTCAGCAGTCCGGCTGGGTAGGCGAAGGTGGCGCTCAGCTGCGGGCCCTCGTCGCCGTCGGTGACGATCGCATTGATATCGACGACGCCGTTGGCGGGCATATCGGCATCCTGAAGCCCGGACACCTCGCCCAGGTCGGCGACCGGCATCCAGCCCAGTTCCGCCAATCCCTCCGGCGCGTCCCCGGTGGAGACACGGCCCAGGTAGTTGAAGCTGATCTGACCGGAATTACCCAGTTGCGCGCCGGTCTCCGGGTTCAGGTAGCGCAGCAGGCCGAATCCGAGGCCCTTGTCGGGCACCGCGAGCAGCTGCTCCTTGACCGATTTGACGATGCGCCCCACCGTGTTTCCGCCGTCGAAGGCGTCGTTCAGGTCGGCGCCCGCGAGATCCAACCGGACCGGGTAGACGCTGGTGAACCAGCCCACCGTGCGCGACAGATCCGCACCCGGGACGACCTCCTCCTCGCGGCCGTGGCCCTCCAGCCGGATCAGCGCGGACGAACCCGACTGTTCCCCACGCCATTTCGCGATCGCCATGGCCAGGGCCGACAGCAGGCCGTCGTTCACGCCGCCGTGGTACTGGCCCGGGACGGCCGTGAGCACCGCGTCGGTGACATCGGCCGGGAGCGTGATCTGAATTCGTTCGACGGTCGCGTTGGTGTCGATCGCCGGATCGAATGCCCGCGAGCCCATCAGCGGGTCCGGCGTCGCCGAAATCTCTTGCCAGAACGGCAGTTCCGCGACCCGATCCGCGGCCGAGGCCTCCTCGACCAAGGCGTGCGCCCAGCGCCGCATGGAGGTCCCGTTGGCGGGCAGCGCCACCGGCTGGCCCGCGACCAGCTGCGACCAGGCCATCGCGAAGTCCGGGATCAGGATGCGCCACGACACGCCGTCGACCACGAAGTGGTGCCCGGCGATCATCAGCACGTCCCGGCGCGCGGCACCGTCGAAGGCGAACCACACGAACTGCACCATCGCGGCGTTCGCGGGATCCAGGCGGCCCAGCGCCGCATCGTATTCCGCGCTCGCCAGACGGGTCAGCTCGTCGTCGGCGATGTCCGCGGACACCTCGATCCGGTGCACGAGCGCGTCGACGTCGACGGTGCCCCGCTCCAGAGCCTCGAATTCCCAGCCGTTCTCGATATCGCCGCGCAGCCGCGACCGCAGCACGTCGTGGTGGTCGAAGACCGCGCCGATCGTCGCGACCAGGGTCGCCCGGTCGATGCCGTCCGGCAGGCGCAACGTCATGGACTGCGAGAACCGCTGGTACGACGAGCCGCTCGACAGGAAGTGCGTCATCACCGGCAGCACCGGGATCTCGCCCACGCCGCCGCCCGGCAGCTCGGTCAGCCGCGGCCGCTCCACGCCCGCGCCCAGCGCGGCGACTTCAGCTAGACCGGCCGCGGTGCGCTGCTCGAACACATCGCGCGGGCTGAAGTTCAGCCCGCGTGCCTTGGCACGCGACACCAGCTGAATCGACAGGATGCTGTCGCCGCCGAGTGCGAAGAAGGAGTCGTCCACGCCAACCCGGTCGACGCCGAGCACGTCGGCGAACACCTCGGCGATGAGCGCCTCGGTTTCGCTTGCGGGAGCACGGAATTCGCGTGCCGTGAAGACCGGCTCCGGCAGCGCCCGGCGATCCAGCTTGCCGACCGGGGTCAGCGGGATCTCGTCGAGCACCATGATCGAGGTCGGGACCATGTACTCCGGCAGCGTGACCGAGATGTGCTCGGTCAGCTGCGCCGCGTCGACGGTCTGCCCCGCCGCCGCGTGCACGTAGGAGACCAGGATGGTCGAGCCCACATCGGTCCTGTGACCCACCGTGACCGCGAAGTCGACGGTCTCGTGCGAGGTGAGGGCGGTGTCGATCTCGCCCAGCTCGATACGGAAGCCGCGGACCTTGACCTGGAAGTCGGAGCGGCCCACGTATTCCAGGCGGTGCTCGATCTCGCCATCGCGCAGTTCGCGGGCCTTCCACCGGACCACGTCGCCCGTGCGGTACATCCGCTCGCCCGGGAGGTACGGATTGGCCACGAACTTGTCGGCGGTCAGCCCGGCGCGCGCGTGGTAGCCGCGCGTCACCTGCGGACCCGACATGTACAGCTCGCCCGCGACACCGTCCGGCACCGGCTGCAGCCGGTTGTCCAACACCAGCGACCGGACGCCGCGGTTCGGGCCGCCGATCGTCAGGGCATCGCCCGGCAACAGCGGTGCGCCGATATTGACCACGACCGTGGTTTCGGTCGGGCCGTACACGTTGTGGAACGCGCGGACGGGACCGTTCTCGCCGAGCGGGATGGCCCACTTCGCCAGCAGCTCGGGCGAATACGCCTCACCACCAACTGCCAGCACGCGCAGGCTGTCCAGGCCGGTCGGGTCGAACGTCGCCAGGGCCGCAGGAGTGATGAACAGGTGGGTGACCTGCTCGCGGCGGATCAGCTCATACAGCTCCTCGCCGCCGAACACACCTGTCGGAACGACCACGAGCGCACCGGCGGGGCCGATCGCGAGCAGCAGCTCCATGATCGACGCGTCGAAGCTCGGGGACGAGAAATGCAGTGTGCGCGAACCGGAATCGAGGTTGTACCGCTCGATCTGCTCGGCGCTGAGGTTCGCCAGGCCCGCGTGCGGGACGACCACGCCCTTCGGCACGCCGGTCGATCCCGAGGTGTAGATGACGTACGCCAGGTTCTTCGGGCGCACGGGGCGCAGCCGGTCGTCGTCCGACACTGCCTCGTCGCTGTACTGTTCCAGGTCGAGTTCGTCCAGAACCAGCCATTCCACCGAATCCGGCAGATCGGCTCGGACCGACGACACGGTAAGACCCACGGGCGCACCGGAATCGGTGAGCATGTGCTCGATGCGGTCCGACGGATAGGTCGGGTCGATCGGCACGAATGCCGCACCCGACTTGGTCACGCCCCACTCCGCGAAGTAGGAATCGCTCGACCGCGGAATCGCGATCGCGACGAAATCCTCCGTGCCGAGACCGCGTTCGATCAGCAAGCGCGCCAAGCGATTCGACCGCTGATCCAGCTCACCGTAGGTCAGCCGGACATCGCGGAAGATGACCGCCGGGGCCGACGGATCGCGAGACACGGCCTCCGCCAGCATCTCCGGCAGCGTCCGCGCCGGAACCGCCGGACCGCCGGTGCGGCGCACGACCTCGGCGCGCTCGGCCGCATCCAGAATGTCGATCGCCCCGACCGCGACCTCCGGATCGACCGCGATCACCCGCAGCAAGCGGGTGAAACGCTCGGCGAATCCCTCGACCGTGGCCGCGTCGAAAAGGTCACGGGCGTAGGAGAACTCGGCCAGCATCCGGGAGCCGTCGGCCGCCTCCCGCACCGTCAGCGACAGGTCGAACTTCTCGATACCGGCGTCGAATTCGACCGCGCCGACCCGCAGCCCGGGTAGTTCGAAGGCGGTCTCGGGCAGGTTCTCGAACGACAGCGCCACCTGGAACAGCGGATGCCGCGCGGTGGAACGCTCCGGCTGCAGCAGCTCCACCAGCCGCTCGAACGGAATGTCGGCGTGGGCGAAGGCGTGCAGGTCGGTGTCGCGGGCCCGGGTGAGCAGGTCGCGGAAGCTCCGCTGTCCGCGCACCTCGGTGCGCAGCACCACGGTGTTGACGAACATGCCGATCATCTCGTCGAGTTCGGCCTCGCCGCGGCCCGCGATCGGGCTGCCGACGGCGATGTCCTCGGTGCCCGACAGCCGCGCCAGGAACACCGCGAGAGCGGCGTGCACGACCATGAACAGGGTGGTGTTCTGTTCGGCCGCGATCTGCCGCAGCGCCGCGCGCAACTCGGTGTCGATCGGGAACACCACGCGCCCACCGGCATACGACGGCACGGTCGGCCGTGCCCGGTCGGCGGGCAGGTTCAGCTCGTCGGGCAGGTCGGCCAACGCGGTGCGCCAGTAGTCGGCCTGCGCGGAGATCAGGCTCTCCGGATCGTCCTCCGAGCCCAGCACGGTGCGCTGCCAGACGCTGAAGTCCGCGTACTGCACCGGCAGCGGCGTCCAGGCCGGGGCCTCGCCGGTGGACCGCGCACTGTAGGCCAGCATCACGTCCCGGGTCAGCGGCCCCATCGACCACCCGTCCGCGGCAATGTGATGCGCCACGAACACCAGCACGTATTCGCTTGCGGCCGTGGGCATGACGGGAATGGCTGCGCCGGATTCGGTCGCGTCCGCAACGCGCAGCAGTCGAGCCCGCAGCGGCACCTCGGTCGTCACGTCGAAGCCGGTGGTGATCAGCTCGGCGATGGTGTCCCGCAACGCTTCCGGGGCCACGTCGACCGGAGTGAGGTCCGGCACCGCCCGATCGGCGGGCAGCACGACCTGGTGCGCAATGCCGTCGGCGTCCGGGTAGCTGGTGCGCAGGATCTCGTGGCGCTCCACCAGATCCCGCACCGCGGCCTGCAGCGCGTCCACGTCCAGATCACCGGACAGCCGGACCGCGACCGGCACGTGGTACGCGGCCGACTGCTGGTCGAACCGATTCAGGAACCACATGCGCTGCTGCGCCAGCGACAGCGGCACGCGGTCCGGGCGCTGCCCCGTCACCAGCGCGGGGCGGCCGCCGGAGCCGGCGTGCTGCGCGACCCGGGCCGCCAGCGCGGCCACGGTCGAGTAGTCGAACAGATCCCGCACCGGGACCCGCGCCTCGAGCGCCGCGCTCAACCGCGCGACCACCTGGGTGGCGATCAGCGAGTTGCCGCCGAGGGCGAAGAAGTCGTCGTCGGCGCCGACGCGTTCGACGCCGAGCACCTCGGCGAAGACGCCCGCCACAAGCTCCTCGACCGGGGTCGAGGGCGCCCGGAACTCGCGCTGCGTGAACGTCGGCTCCGGCAGCGCCTTGCGGTCCAGCTTGCCGCTGGTATTGAGCGGGAACGCATCCAGCGCCACGATCGCGCCGGGCAGCATGTAGGCGGGCAGTGTCTGGGCGGCGGACGCCAGCAGCTCGTCCTGATCGATCGTGGCGTCCGGTGCCGGGACGACGTATGCCACCAGTTGGTCGCCCAGTTCGGACGGCAGCACCAGGGCGACGGCCTGGCTCACCGAAGGCTGCGCCAACAGCGCCGATTCGATCTCACCCAGTTCGATGCGCTGCCCGCGGAACTTCACCTGGAAGTCGGTGCGCCCGATGTACTCCAGCACCCCACCCTCGCGCCACACCACGAGATCACCGGTGCGATACATGCGCCCACCCGTGCCAGCAGCCCCGAAGGGGTTGGCCACGAACCGATCCGAGGTCAGATCGGGGCGGGCAACATACCCGCGCGCCAACTGGACACCGGCGAGATACAGCTCACCCGGGACCCCGGCGGGCACCGGCCGCAACCGCGAATCCAGCACGTACACCTGAGAATTCCACTGCGGCCGCCCGATCGGCACGCTCGACCGCTCCTCGCCCGTGGCGGGCCAGTACGTGATCGACACCGCCGCCTCGGTCGGACCGTACAGGTTGTGCACCGCGGCATCCGACACCGACCGCAGCGCGGCAACGGTCTCCGGCGGCAGCGCCTCGCCGACCGCGAAGACGTCGCGCAGCGTCGGCACCGACCCGGCGGCCGTGTGCGCGGCGAACACCGTGAGCATCGAGGGCACGAAGTCGGTGACCGTAACACGCTGTGCGGCAATCGTTTCCGCGATATACCGCGGGTCGCGATGGCCGTCGTGGGTGGCGACCACCAGCTTCGCCCCGGCCCGCAGCGGCATGAAATAGCCCCACAGCGACACGTCGAACGTGGTCGCGGTCTTCTGGAAGTAGACGTCGTCGACACCCATCGGGTACTCGGCCAGCATCCAGGTGATCTGGTTGTGAATTGCCCCGTGCGAGACCGTGACACCCTTCGGGCGACCCGTCGACCCCGACGTGAAGATCACGTAGGCCGGGTTGTCCGGATGCACGGGCTCGAGCAGTTCGTCGGCTTGCACCGGGGTTGCGTCGAAACCGTCGAGATCCACGGTGTCCATGTGCAGCACCGGGACGTCGCCGGGCACGGGCACCGCGTCCGCCGTCGTACTGAGCACACACACCGGCTGCGCGGTCTCCAGCACGTGCGCGATGCGCTCGGCCGGATTATCCGGATCCAGCGGCACGTACGCACCGCCCGCGGTGATGATCGCGTACATGCCGACGACCAGGTCCAGCGACCGCCGCACGGCCAGGCCGACCAGCGACTCCGGTCCTACATCCTGATAGATCAGGCGGCGGGCCAGCACGTTGACCCGCTCGTCGAACTCGCGATAGGTCAGCTCGTGGCCCTCGAAGGCCACTGCGACCCGATCCGGATGCTCGGCCACCGCGCGGCGATAGCCGTCGAGCAGCATTTCGGGAGCGACCTCGTGCCGAGTGTCGTTCCACTCCACCAGGATTCGATCCCGCTCGCCGCTGTCGAGCAGCTCGAGGTCACCGATCGGGGTCCGCGGCGCGGCGATGATCTCGCCGAACAGCCGCACCAGCCGATCCACGAAGCCCCGCACGGTCGACTCGTCGAACAGATCGATCGCGTAGGTGAGGAAGCCGCCGATGCCCGCCGGGGCGCCGGACTCGTCGTACCGGTCGGACACGATCAGATGCAGATCGAACTGCGACTGCTCGGTGTCGATATCCATGCCGCCGACGGTCAGGCCGGGCAGTTCCAGCGTCGGCAGCGCGATGTTCTGGAACGACAGGCCCATCTGGAACAGCGGGTGCCGCGCCGTGGAGCGCACCGGGTTCAGCACCTCCACCAGGCGTTCGAACGGCACGTCGGCGTTCGCGAACGCCTGGATATCGGTCTCGCGCTGACGAGCGAGCAGTTCGGTGAACGCCGCGCCCGCGTCGGCCCGGGTGCGGAACACCAGGGTGTTCACGAACATGCCGATGAGGTCGTCGAGCGCGGCCTCGCCGCGGCCTGCCATCGGCGTGCCGATCGCGATGTCCTCGGTCCCCGACAACCGCGACAGCAATACCGCGAACGCCGTGTGCACGACCATGAACAGCGTCGCACCCTCGGCGCGCGCCAATTCCACCAGCGCCCGGTGCATTTCGGCATCGATGTGGATATCGACCTTGCCGCCCGCGAACGACTGCGTGGCGGGGCGCGGGCGATCCGACGGCAGATCCAGCTGCTCCGGAAGATCAGCCAGCGCGGTCTTCCAGTAGCCGACCTGCTTGGCCGCCAACGATTCCGGGTCGTCCTCGCTGCCCAGCACCGCACGCTGCCAGACGCTGTAGTCCGCGTACTGCACCGACAGCGGGGCCCAGCCCGGCGCCTCACCCGCGGCGCGCGCCGCGTAGGCGGTCACCAGGTCGCGGGTCAGCGGACCCGCGGACGAGCCGTCACCGGCGATGTGATGGATCACCATCGCGAGCACGTATTCCCGGTTACCCACCTCGAACAGCACGACCCGCAGCGGCACCTCGGTGGTGACGTCGAAGCCGTTCGAGAAGAACTCGATCACGGCCGCCTCGATGGCCTCCGGGGCTACGATCCGCACCTCGAGTTCGGGTACCGCCTGTCCCGGCGGCAGGATCACCTGGACGGGCCCCGGGGTTGCGCCCGGGGAATCAGGCAGGGGAACCTCGGGGTACACCGTGCGCAGCACCTCGTGCCGGGCGACCAGGTCACCGATCGCCGCTCGCAGCGCCGCGACGTCGAGATCGCCGGACAGGCGCACCGCGATCGGCACGTTGTAGGCGGCGGACTGCTGATCGAAGCGGTTGAGGAACCACATCCGCTGCTGCGCCAGCGACAGCGGAATCCGCTCGGGCCGTTCGATACTGCCGAGTTCGGCGGCGCGCACGCCGTGGGCCTGCGACTCCACCGCCGCGGCCAGCGCGGCCACGGTAGGCGTCTCGAACAGCGCGCGCATCGGCACCCGGGCGCCGACCGCGGCGCCCAGGCGGGCGATCACCTGGGTGGCGATCAGCGAGTTACCACCGAGGGCGAAGAAGTCGTCGTCGGCGCCGACGCGGGCCACGCCGAGCACATCGGCGAAGACCCCGGCCACGATCTCCTCGATCGGCGTGGACGGGGCGCGGAACTCGCGCCGCTCGAATGTCGGCTGCGGCAGCGCCTTACGATCCAGCTTGCCGCTGGTGTTCAGCGGGAAGGCGTCCAGCGCCACGACCGCGGCCGGAATCATGTAGGCGGGCAACGTCTGTCCCGCCGCCGCCAGCAGGGCGCCCTGGTCGATCGACGCGCCGGGCGCCGGAACCACGTAGGCCACCAGCTGATCGCCCAGATCCGACGGCACCACCAGCGCGACGGCCTGACTCACCGACGGCTGCGCCAGCAGCGCCGATTCGATATCGCCCAGCTCGATGCGCTGACCGCGGAACTTCACCTGGAAGTCGGTGCGGCCGATGTATTCGAGCACGCCGCCCTCGCGCCAGACCACGAGGTCACCGGTGCGGTACATCCGCCCGCCTCCGACTCCGTCGGCGCCCATATCCCCGAAGGGGTTCGCAATGAACCGATCCGACGTCAGGTCGGGACGGGTGACATACCCGCGCGCCAACTGGTCACCGGCCAGGTACAGCTCACCCGCGACACCCGCCGGGACCGGCCGCAGCCGCGAATCCAGCACGTACACCTGGGAATTCCACTGCGGCACACCGATCGGCACGCTGCCGCGCTCGTCCCCGGTCGCCGGGCGGTAGGTAATCGACACCGCCGCCTCGGTCGGCCCGTACAGGTTGTGCACGGTCGCGGAGGTCACGGCGCGCATCGCCGCGACGGTCTCCGGCGGCAGCGCCTCGCCGATCGCGAAGACCTCGCGCAGCGTCGGCACCGAGCCCGCCGGGGTGTGGGCGGCGAACACCGTCAGCATGGACGGCACGAAGTCGGTGACCGTGACCCGCTGCGCCGCAATCGTTTCCGCCAGGTAGGCGGGATCTCGATGGCCGTCGGGGGTGGCTACGACCAGCTTCGCCCCGGCGCGCAGCGGCATGAAGTAGCCCCACAGCGAGACGTCGAACGTGGTCGCGGTCTTCTGCAGGTACACATCCTCGACGCTCATCGGGTATTCCGACAGCATCCAGGTGGTCTGGTTGTGGATCGCCGCGTGCGATACGGCCACACCCTTCGGGCGGCCGGTCGAACCCGACGTGAAGATCACGTAGGCCGGGTTGTCCGGGTGCACCGGGCCGCGGAGTTCCTCGGCCCGCACCGGCTCGCCGCCGAAGCCCGACAGGTCCACGGTGTCGATCTCCACGACCGGCGCCTCGCCCGGAACGGCGAAATCGTCATGCGCGGCGATGAGGACGCACACCGGGGTGGCGGTGTCGAGGACGTACCCGATCCGCTCGGCCGGATGATCCGGGTCCAGCGGCACGTACGCGCCACCGGCGGTGATGATCGCGTACATGCCGACCACCAGGTCCAGCGAGCGCCGGACCGCGAGGCCCACCAGCGACTCCGGACCCACGCCCTGCGAGATCAGGTGCCGCGCAAGGCGGTTCACCCGCTCGTCGAACTCGCGATAGGTCAGCTCCGCGCCCTCGTAGACCACCGCGACCCGATCCGGATGCGCGGCGACCGCGCGGCGGTAGCCGTCGAGCAGCAGTTCGGGAGCGACCTCGCGCCGAGTGTCGTTCCAGTTCAGCAGCATTCGGTCGCGCTCGGCACCGGCGAGCAGCTCCAGGTCGCCGACCGCGGTGCGCGGCGTGGCGACGATCTCGCCCAGCAGCCGCACGAAACGGTCGACGAAGCCCTGCACCGTCTCCCGCTCGAACAGGTCGGTGGCATAGGTCAGGAAGCCGGACAGACCCGCCGGTTCGCCCGCCTCGCCGTAGTTGTCGGCGACGATCAGATGCAGGTCGAACTGCGACAGCCCCGTGTCCAGATCGAGCCCGGAGACGCGCAGCCCGGGCAGTTCCAGGCTGGTCTGTGCCAGGTTCTGGAACGACAGGCCCACCTGGAACAGCGGGTGCCGCGCCGTGGAGCGCACCGGGTTCAGCACCTCGACCAGGCGCTCGAACGGCATGTCGGCGTTCGCGAACGCCTGGATGTCGATCTCGCGCTGGCGCGCCAGCAGATCGGTGAACGAGGCCCCGGAATCGACTCGCGTGCGGAACACCAGGGTGTTGACGAACATGCCGATCAGGTCGTCCAGCACCGCTTCGCCGCGGCCGGACATCGGGGTACCGATCGCGATGTCCTCGGTCCCCGACAACCGCGACAGCAATACCGCGAACGCCGTGTGCACGACCATGAACAGCGTCGCGCCCTCGGCGCGCGCCAATTCGCCCAGTGCCCGGTGGATTTCGGCGTCGATCTCGATCGCGACCTTGCTGCCGGCGAAGGTCTGGGCCGCGGGACGCGGGTAGTCCGCCGGCAGATCCAGCTGCTCGGGGAGGTCCGCCAGCGCGGTCTTCCAGTAGCCGATCTGCTTGGCCGCCAACGACTCCGGGTCGTCCTCGCTGCCCAGCACCTCGCGCTGCCAGATGCTGTAGTCGGCGTAATGCACCGACAGCGGGGCCCAGCCCGGCGCCTCACCGGCGGCGCGCGCCGCGTAGGCGGTCATCAGGTCGCGGGTGAGCGGTCCGGCCGACGAGCCGTCGCCGGAGATGTGGTGGATGACCAGCGCCACGACATAGTCGCCGGTCGCCTCGGCGTCCTCGCGGTCGGTGAGGTCGAACAGCGCGACCCGCAGCGGCACCTCGGTGGTGACATCGAAGATCGTCGAGATCAGCTCCAGGACGGCGGCCTCGATCTCGGACGGTGCGACGGGACGGACCTCGAGCTCCGGAAGCGCCTGCGCCACCGGCAGAATCACCTGCACGGGAACGCCGTCGACCTCCGGGTAGACGGTCCGGAGCACCTCGTGGCGGGCCACCAGGTCCCCGACCGCCGCCCGCAGCGCCTCGATATCCAGCGCGCCGGTCAACCGCACGACCATCGGCACGTTGTACGCCGCGGACTGCTGATCGAACCGGTTCAGGAACCACATGCGCTGCTGCGCCAGCGACAGCGGGATGCGCTCGGGCCGCGGACCGGCCACCAGCTCGCGGCGGCCGGAGCCGACCTGGCCCTCCACTCGCATGGCCAGCGCGCCCACCGTGGACGCCTCGAACAGCAAGCGCACGGGGACACGGGTGTTCAGCGCGGCGCCGAGGCGGGCCACCACCTGCGTGGCGATGAGCGAGTTGCCGCCCAGTTCGAAGAAGTCGTCGTCGACACCCACCGCCCGCGCGCCGGTATCGAGCCCGAGGACATCGGCGAAGGTGTTCGCCACGATCTCCTCGATCGGCGTCGAGGGCGCCCGGAACTCCCGGACCTCGAAGGCCGGTTCCGGCAGGGCGCGGCGGTCGAGCTTGCCGTTCGCGCTCAGCGGCAGGGCGTCGAGCACCACGATCGCCGACGGAATCATGTACGACGGCAGCATGGTCGCCAGGTGCGCACGCAGCGTGGCATCGAAATCGGTTGCCTCGGCGACGGACTCGGCGGGCACCACGTAGGCCACCAGCCGATCGCCGGTCCGGTCGCCGGAGCGCACCAGGGCGACGGCCTGCGCCACCGAATCGTGCTCGCGCAGCGCGTATTCGATCTCGCCCGGTTCGATCCGCAGGCCGCGCAGCTTCACCTGGAAGTCGCTGCGGCCGCGGTAGACCAGCGCCCCGGCGGCGTCGCGCGCCACCAGGTCGCCGGTGCGGTACAGGCGAGACCCGTTGTCTCCGAACGGGTTGGCGACGAACCGCTCCGCAGTCAGGCCCGCGCGATCCACGTAGCCGCGCGCCAGCTGCGCGCCCGCCAGGTACAGCTCGCCCACGACGCCCGGCGGCACCGGGTGCAGTCGGGAGTCCAGCACGTAGGCCTGGGTGTTCCACACCGGCGCACCGATCGGGAGCGCGGGCAGCGCGGGATCGACGCTCTCGGGAGCCACCGAATAGGTGGAGTTCACGGTGAATTCGGTCGGACCGTACAGGTTGACCAGCTCGACGCCGGACAGGCCGAGGCGCCGGAACGCCTTCACCGCCTCGCCGGTGAACGCCTCACCGCCGACCAGCAGCGCCCGCAGCGACCCCAGCGCACCGGGGTCGACGGTTGTCGCGAACACGGTCAGCAGCGAGGGTACGAACGAGGCCAGTGTGATCCGCTCGGCGGCGATGACCTCCGCCAGGTAGCGGGTGTCCCGATGACCGTCCGGCGTCGCGACCACGATCCGTGCGCCGGTCAGCAAGGGGGCCAACGGCTCCCAGACCGAGGCGTCGAACGTCGCCGGGGTCTTGTACAGCACCACGTCCTCGGCGCCGATCCCGAATTCGGTGATGAGCCAGCGCATCTGGTGCTGCAGGGCGGCGTGCGACACTCCGACGCCCTTGGGGCGGCCGGTGGAGCCCGAGGTGAAGATCACATAGGCCAGATGCTGCGGACGCAGCGGCGTCACCCGCTCGGCGTCGGTGACCGGTGCGTCGGAGTAGCCCGACAGCTCCGGGTCGTCGGTGCCGAGCACCGGCAGGCCATCGGGCGCGAACGCGTCGCGCGCCGTGGTCAGCACGCAGGTCGGTGCCGCGGTCTCGAGCACGTAGGCGATGCGGTCGGCGGGCTGGTCCAGATCCAGCGGCACGTACGCGCCCCCGGCCTCCAGGACGGCGTGGATGGCGATCACCAGATCCAGCGAGCGCCGCATGCCGAGCGCGACCCGGACGTCGGGGCCGACGCCCGCATCGATCAGCCTGCGCGCCAGCTTGTGTACGCGCGAGGCGAACTCCGCGTAGGTAAGCGAGGTGGCCGGGCTCTCCTCGGAGGAGCGATCCACGACGGCGACCGCGTCCGGCGTCGCGCGCACCTGCGCGGCGAACAGCTCGACCAGCGGTGTGGGCGAACTGATCTCGACGGCGGTGTCGTTCCACCCGCGTAGCTGCTGTGCCGCCTCCCGGGCGTCCAGCAGCGGGATGTCGCCGACCGGGCGGTCCGGGGTGGCCGCCACGGCCTTCAGGATCCGGACGAAGCGTCGCGCGAATCCGGCCACCGTCTCGTCGTCGAAAAGGTCGGTGGCATAGACGAACTTGGCCGTGATGCCCGCCGGGACCGAGGCGCCGTTGCCGGTCGCCTCCGCGGCGCGCAGTTGCTCGGTGAGTTCCAGAGCCAGGTCGAATTTGGCCGTCTCGGTGGGCAGTTCGACGCCGCTGACCGTCAGCCCCGGCAGTTCCAGGCTGGTCGGGCGATTGTTCTGCAGCGACAGCATCACCTGGAACAGCGGGTTGCGGGCCTGCGAACGACGCGGATTCAGGATCTCGACCAGCCGCTCGAACGGCAGGTCGGCGTGCCCGAAGGCGGCGATATCGCCGGTGCGCACCGACCGCAGCAGCTCACCGAAGGTGGTGCCGCCGTCGATCTCGGTGCGCAGCACCAGGGTGTTGACGAACATGCCGATCATGTCATCGAGCGCCTTGTCGCCGCGACCGGCGACCGGCGTGCCGATCGAGATGTCGGACTCGCTGCTCAGCCGCGACAGCAGCACCGCGAGCGCCGCGTGCACGACCATGAACATCGTCGCGCCGCGGGCGCGCGCCAATTCCGCCAGCTTGGCCTGGGTTTCGGCGCTGATCTCGAAGTTGTGGATGCCGCCCCGGCCCGACGCCACGGCGGGGCGCGGCCGGTCGGACGGCAGATCCAGCTGCTCGGGCGCACCGGCCAGCGTCTCGGTCCAGTACGAGATCTGCTGGGTGATCACCGAATTCGGGTCGTCCTCCGAACCCAGCACCTGGCGCTGCCAGATCGCGAAGTCGGCGTACTGCACGTCCAGCGGGCGCCAGGCGGGCTCGCCGCCGTCGACGCGGGCGCCGTAGGCGGTCATCACGTCGCGCGCGAACGGGCCCATCGAGAAGCCGTCGCCCGAGATGTGGTGCACCACCACGACCAGCACGTGCTCGGTGGGGCTGATCTCGAACAGCCCGGCCCGGAAGGGCGGTTCGGCCGTCACGTCGAACCCGGTCAGGACCAGTTCCGAAAGCCGCAGCGGCAGTTCGGATTCGGTGACCTCGATCGGGGTCAGATCCGGAATCACCCGGCTGGTCGGCACGATCTCCTGGTACGCGGCGCCGTTCACCTCGGGATAGCGGGTGCGCAGCGATTCGTGGCGGGCCAGCACGTCGGCGACCGCGATGTGCAGCGCCTGGCGGTCCAGCAGGCCGGACAGCCGCACGACCACCGGGATGTTGTCGACCGCGGATTCGGGGTCGAAGCGGTTGAGGAACCACATCCGCTGCTGCGCCAGCGACAGCGGGATCCGCTCCGGGCGCTCCTGCGGCACCAGCGGATTCCGCCCGCCCGCACCGGCTCCCGACTCGGCGCGCGCGGCCAGCGCGGCGACCGTCGACACCTCGAAGATCTCGCGCACGCCCAGCTGCGTGTTCAGCGCCGAGGACAGTCGCGCCGCCACCTGGGTGGCGATCAGCGAGTTGCCGCCCAGGGCGAAGAAGTCGTCGTCCAGGCCGACCCGCTCCAGGCCCAGCACCTCCGCGAAGGTGCCCGCCACGATCTCCTCCACCGGCGTGGTGGGGGCGCGGAAGGTCGCGGCCTCGAAGACCGGCGCGGGCAGCGCGCGGCGGTCCAGTTTGCCGGAGGCGTTGAGCGGCAGCGTCTCGAGGTCCATCACCACCGAGGGCACCATGTACGACGGCAGCCGTTGGCCCAGCTCCTCGCGGAGCGTTTCGACATCGATCGAAAGACCCGGCGCGGCAACGACATACGCCACCAGCTGATCACCCGTGTGCAGGTCGCCGCGGACCACGACGACCGCCTGGGCGACCTCGTCCAGCGCGGTCAGCGCGGCCTCGATCTCACCCAGCTCGAGGCGCTGGCCACGCAGCTTCACCTGGAAGTCGGTGCGGCCCAGGTACTGCAATTCCCCGTCGCCGCTCCACATCACGAGGTCGCCGGTGCGGTACATCCGCCCCCCGGCGCCCGATGCACCGGCCCCCTCAACCCCGAAGGGGTTGGCGACGAAGCGGTCCGCGGTCAGGTCGGTCCGGGCGACGTAGCCGCGGGCGAGCTGGTCGCCCGCCAGATACAGCTCTCCCGCAACACCTTCGGGAACCGGCCGCAGCCGCGCGTCGAGGACGTACACGCGGGTGTTGAACACCGGGCGGCCGATCGGCACCGAATCGACGTCCGCGTCGACCACCCGGTGATAGGTAACGTCGACCGCGGCCTCGGTCGGCCCGTACAGGTTGTGCAGCTCGGCGCCGGTCAGCTCGCGCAGACGATGCGCCGCCTTCGACGCCAACGCCTCCCCGGAAGCGAACACCATCCGAAGTCCCGAGAGGCCCTGGCCTTCCCGGCGAACCGAGAAGCCCTCACCTTCCCGACGAACCGAGAGATCCTCACCTTCCAGACGAACCGAGAGATCCTCACCTTCCCGGCGAACCGAGAGGTCCTTGTCTTCCCGGCGTGTATTTGGCCGGGATCCACCCGCAGAATTGGACTCGAGCTCTGTCACGAAGACCGTGAGCATGGACGGCACGAAGTGCGTCACCGTCACGCCCTCGGCGCCGATCAGCTCGGCCAGGTAGGCCGGGTCGCGATGGCCGTCGGGCCGGGCGACCACGAGCCGCGCACCGATCTGCAACGGCCAGAAGAACTCCCACACCGACACGTCGAAGGTCGCCGGGGTCTTCTGCAGCACCACGTCGTCCGCGGTGAGCCCGTACTCCGACTGCATCCACACCAGGCGGTTCGCGATGGCCGCGTGCGAGACGGCGACGCCCTTCGGCCGCCCGGTCGAACCGGACGTGAAGATCACGTAGGCGGTGTTCTCGGGCCGCAGGGGCGCTCGCCGCTCGGCATCGGTCAGCGGCTCGGCCGCATACGCCGACAGCTCCAGCAGATCGATGCGCACCTGCGCGGTGTCGGTGTCCAGATCCGCGCCGGAGGTGAGCACGCAGACCGGGTCCGCGGTCGCGAGGATGTACTGCGTGCGCTCGGCCGGATGCTCGGGATCCAGCGGGACGTAGGCGCCACCGGCGGCCGACACCGCGTACATGCCGACGACGAGGTCGATCGAACGGCGCATGCCCAGCGCCACCAGGGTCTCGGGACCGACGCCGCGCTCGATCAGCCAGCGCGCCAACTTGTGTACGCGCGCGGCGAATTCGGCATAGGACAGACCTGTCCCCTCGAACGTCACCGCGGGCGCGTCGGGCGTGCGCGCGGCCTGCGCCTCGAACATCGCGACCAGGGTCGCGGACGGCACCGCCCGCTCGGTCAGCGCGGCCTCGACATCGAATTCGGTGGCATTCCACCCGGAGACGATCAGTTCGCGCTCGGCGGGCTCCAGCAGCTCGATAACGCCCACGGCCGCATCGGGTTCGACGGTGATCGCGGTCAGCACCCGCACCAGCCGGTCGGCGATGCGGCGCACCGTGTCCTCGTCGAACAGATCGCGCAGGTAGCCCGCGCGAATGCGCAGCCGCGAGTCGAGCTGCACGATCAGGGTCAGCGGGTAGTGGGTCGCGTCGGTGGCGTCCAGACCGGTCACGGCCATGCCGTCGATATCGGCGGCCTGCTTCCGAATGCCCTCGGCGTCGACCGGATACGACTCGAAGACCACCAGCGTGTCGAACAGCCCCCCGACCCCGGCCGCGGCCTGGATCTCGGCGAGGCCCACGTAGTGATGGTCCAGCAGGTCGGCCTGCTCGCCCTGGATGCGCACCAGCAGATCTCGCGCCGATTCCGATTCGGCGAAGCGCACGCGCACCGGCACGGTGTTGATGAACAGGCCCACCATGGATTCGACGCCGGACAGCTGCGGCGGCCGCCCGGACACCGTGGTGCCGAACAGCACATCGTCGCGGCCGGTCCAGCGGCCCAGCAGGATTCCCCAGGCCGCCTGCAGCACGGTGTTCGCGGTGACGCCCAGCTGGCCCGCCAGCTCGGTGAGCCGCGCGGTGGCGGCCTCGTCCAGCTCGAAGACGTATTCGCCGGAGAGCGCGGTGATTTCGCGACCCGCGTCCGGCCGGGTCAGCAGGGTCGGCTCCGAGACGCCCCGCAGTGCGGTGGTCCACGCGTTCACCGAGGCCGAGTGATCCTGCTGCGCAACCCATTCCAGGAAGTGCCGGTAGGACCGCACCGGCGGCAGCGCCGCGGTATCGGAGCGGGTGGCGTACAGCACCAGCAGATCCCGCATCAGCAGCGGCATCGACCAGCCGTCCAACAGGATGTGATGGTTGGACACCGCCAGCCGCCAGCTGTCGGCCGCGACGCGAATCAGGATGAACCGGATCAGCGGCGGCTCGGCGAGATCGAACCGGTGCATCCGGTCGGCCTCGATGAGATCGCTCGCGTCGCCGGTGGCCCGCCGGTCGAATTCGGCCCATGCCACCCGGACGTCGTCGAGCACCAACTGCACGGGGTTGCCCGCGGCGTCGGTGACGAACGCGGTCCGCAGGTTCTCGTAACGATCGACGAGAGCCTGTGCGGCCGAACGCAACCGGGCGGCGTCGAGGCGGCCGGTGAGGGTGAGCACGGCCTGCGCCGTGTACACGTCGACCGACGCCGCGGCCAGCTGCGCGTGGAACTGCAGGCCCGCCTGCAGCGCCGACAGCGGCCACACCTCGCTCAGCGACGGGAAGCGCTGCTCCCAGCCGTCGATATCGTGCTGGGTGACTCGCACCAGCGAGAAGTCCGACGGCGTATGACCACCCGCCGCCGCCGAATCCGCGTGCCGCGCCACGGCTTCCAGCGCCTCGACCCACAGCCGCCCGAACTCGGCGACCGCCTCGGAATCGAGCAGCGTTGTCGGATAACCGATATTGGCGGACAGCTGGTCGCCGACCACGATGGCGTTGATGTCCAGCGGCGCCATGACCGGCATATCGGCGTCGTAGCCGCCGCCGAGCGCGCCGAGTTCCGGCGCCGGGATCCACCCGAAGCCGCGCAGGGCCTCGGGCACCTGACCCTCGGACACCCGGCCCAGGTAGTTGAAGCTCACCTGGCCGGGCAGCTGTTCGGGTAGCCGCGCGGCGGTCTCGGGGTTCAGGTAGCGCAGCAAGCCGTAGCCCAGGCCCTTGTCCGGGACCGCGAGCAGCTGCTCCTTGATCGCCTTGATGGCCGGGCCCAGCGCCGGGCCGCCGGTCAGCGCGGCCTCGATGTCGATGCCGGACAGCTCGAACCGCACCGGGAAGATCGCGGTGAACCAGCCGACGGTGCGCGACAGATCAGCGCCGGGCACCACATCTTCTTCGCGCCCATGGCCTTCCAACCGGACGAGTACCGAATCGTCCGCGGTCGCCTCCGCCGCGCGGTTCGCCCGCCACGTCGCCAGCGCCAGCACCAGTGCGGTCACCAGACCGTCGTTGACGCCGCCGTGGAACAGCTCCGGGACGGTGGTCAGCAGGGCGCGGGTGGCCTCGGCCGACACCTCGACGCGATGCCGCTCGAGCACGCCCGACACGTCGACGGTCGGGTCCAGCGGCCGCTCGGTGAGCAGCGGATCGGGGCCGTCGACCACCGCGCGCCACCGGTCGAGTTCGCCGGCGCGCTCGGTCGCCAGCCGCTCCAGGGCGTGCGCCCAGGTGCGCATGCTGGTCCCCGTCGACGCCAGCTCCGGCGTCTGCCCGCCCGACAGCTGTCCCCAGGCGGCCACGAAATCCGGCACCAGGATGCGCCAGGACACACCGTCGATGACCAGGTGGTGGGCGATGACGATCAGGCGTCCGGCGCGCTCGCTCGCACCCGTGGGCTCGAGCCACACGAACCGGATCACCATGCCCGCTTGGGGGTCCAGCCGGTCCAGCGCGGAATCCAATGCGTCCGAGGCGATCTCGAACAACGCGTCGTCATCGGCGGCCGGGTCGAACTCGACCCGCTCGATCAGCGCGTCGACATCGACCGTGCCCGGGGCGGCGGTCTCCACGATCCACTCCGCGCCGCCGTGCCTGCGCAGCCGTGCCCGCAGCATGTCGTGACGGTCGATGACCGCGGCCGCGGTCGCCGCGATGCCCTCACGGTCGATACCGACCGGAAGTTCCAGCGCCAGTGTCTGGTTGAACCGTCCGAACGAGCCCGGCCGCTCCACCATGAACTTCACCACCGGCGTCAGCGGCATGGCGCCCACGCCCCCGCCGGGCAGCTCGGCCAGCACCGGCTTCGCATCGCCCGGCGCACCACCGGACTCCGCCACGGCGGCCAGACCGGCGACGGTGCGCTGCTCGAAAACGTCACGGGGAGTGAAGATCACGCCCCGGGCCTTGGCCCGCGAGACCAGCTGGATGGAGACGATGGAGTCGCCGCCGAGCGCGAAGAACGAGTCGTCGACGCCGACCCGCCCCACGCCGAGCACCTCGCCGAAGACCTCGGCGATGGTCTGCTCCAGCGGATTGCGCGGGGCCCGGAACTCGCTATCGGTCTCGAAGACCGGCTCCGGCAGCGCGCGCCGGTCCAGCTTGCCGACCGGGGTCAGCGGGATGCGGTCGAGCACCATGATCGACGAGGGCACCATGTAGGTCGGCACCCGCTCTTCGAGGTGTGCCTTCACGATCTGGGTGTCGATCGAATGTCCGGGCGCCGCAACGACATACGACACCAGCACCACCGCGCCCGCGGCATTGGTGTGGCCGATGGTGGCGGCGAAGTCGACGGTCTCGTGCGCGGTCAGCGCGGTGTCGATTTCGCCCAGTTCGATACGGAAGCCGCGGACTTTGACCTGGAAGTCGGAGCGGCCCACGTATTCCAGGCGGTATTCGGTCCGGCCGCCCGGCCGCGGGCGGGACGTCCACCGGACGACGTCGCCCGTGCGGTACATCCGCTCGCCCGCAGCGCCATCGCCGCCGTGGGCCCCGAAGGGGTTGGCTACGAACCGATCCGCCGTCAGCCCGGCGCGCGCGTGGTAGCCGCGCGTCACCTGCAGGCCCGCGATGTACAGCTCACCCGCGACACCGTCGGGCACCGGCTGCAACCGGCTGTCGAGCACCAGCGACCGCATGCCCCGGTTCGGGCCACCCATCGTCAGGGCATCGCCCGGCAGCAGCGGCTCACCGATATTCACCACGATCGTGGTCTCGGTCGGGCCGTAGATGTTGTGGAACCGGCGCACCGGGCGGTCCGGGAGCGACGCGTCGCCGAGCGGGATGGCCCACTTCGCCAGCAGCTCAGGCGAATAGGCCTCACCACCCACGGCCAGCACACGCAGACTGTCCAACCCGGCCGGATCCAGCGTCGCCAGAGCCGCCGGAGTGATGAACAGATGCGTGACCTGCTCACGACGAATCAACTCATACAGCTCCTCACCACCGAACACACCCGTCGGAACAACCACCAGCGCACCAGCCGGACCGACCGCGAGCAACAACTCCATGATCGACGCATCGAAGCTCGGCGACGAGAAATGCAGTGTCCGCGAACCGGAATCGAGGTTGTACCGCTCCACCTGCTCGGCACAGAAGTTCGCCAGACCCGCGTGCGGGACGACGACACCCTTGGGCACACCCGTCGAACCCGACGTGTAGATGACATACGCCAAGTTGTGCGGCCGCAGCGGACGCACCCGGTCGGCATCCGACACGGCCTCGTCGCTGTACTGCTCCAGCTCGAGATCGTCGAGCACGAGCCACTCCACCGAATCCGGCAGATCCGCACGCACCGACGACACGGTAAGACCCACAGGCGCACCCGAATCGGTGAGCATGTGCTCGATACGATCCGACGGATACGTCGGATCGATCGGCACGAACGCCGCACCCGACTTCGTAACACCCCACTCCGCGAAGTACGAATCACTCGACCGCGGAATCGCGATCGCCACGAAATCCTCGGCACCCAAACCACGCTCGATCAACACACGCGCCAAGCGATTCGACCGCTGATCCAGCTCACCGTAGGTCAGCCTGGTGTCCTGGAACACCACAGCCAAAGCCTCGGGATCGCGAGACACCGCCTCCGCCAACAACTCCGGCAAGGTCCCCGCCGGAACCGCCGGGCCACCCGTGCGAGCCACAACCTCGATGCGTTCGGCCGCGTCCAGGATCTCGATCGCGCCGACGGCGATCTCCGGATCGGCCGCGATGGCCTCCAGCACCCGCCGCCAGCGGGTCACGATCGAGGCGGCCGTCGACTCGTCGAACAGCTCCGTCGCGTAGGTCAGCGCCAGCGCCATGCCGCCGCTGGCCTGCGCCGACGCCTGCTCCGACAGCGTGAACTGCAGGTCGAACCTGGCGATGTTCTCCTCGAGGTCCAGCGCGGACACCGTCAGCCCGGGCAGTTCCAGCGTCGCGCGCTCCATGTTCTGGAACGACAGCGCCACCTGGAACAGCGGGTTGCGGGCCTGCGACCGCTCCGGCGACAGCAGCTCCACCAGCCGCTCGAACGGCACGTCGGCATTGCCGAAGGCCTCCAGGTCGGTGTGGCGGACGCGGTCGAGCAGCGCGGTGAACGGCTCGGCCGCCTCGATTCCGGCGCGCAGTACCAGCGTGTTGACGAACATGCCGACCACGTCGTCGAGCGCGGCCTCGCCGCGGCCCGCGATCGGCGTGCCGACGGCGATGTCGTCGCCGCCCGACAGCCGGGCCAGCAGCACCGCGAGCGCACCGTGCATCACCATGAACAGCGACGAACCGCGCTGGCGCGCAACATCTTCCAGTGCCGCGATCAGCTCGGGCGACAGTTCGCCGCGCAGCGTGGCGCCGCGATGCGAGGCGACCGCGGGCCGGGGCCGATCGGTCGGCAGCGTCAGCTCGTCCGGGAGGCCGTCGAGCGCGTTCCGCCAGTAGTCGACCTGCCCGGCGAGCAGCGACTGCGGATCCTCCTCGGAGCCCAACACCTCCCGCTGCCACATAGCGAAGTCGGCGTACTGGACCGGCAGCGGCTCCCAGCCGGGAGCGGCGCCCTGCGTCCGGGCCGTGTAGGCGCTCATCACGTCCCGGGCCAGCGGTCCCATCGAGAAGCCGTCGGCCGCGATGTGATGCACGACGACGACCAGCACGTGCGTGGCCTCCGCGCCGGAGGTCTCGACCTCGAACAGCCGCGCGCGCAGCGGCACCTCCTCGGCCACGTCGAAGCCGTCCGAGGCGAATTCGGCCGCCGCGGTGAGCAACTGGGCCTCCGCGATCGGGTACGCGTGCAGGTCCAGCGCGATCTGCTCGGCCGGAACGGTCACCTGCGTCGCGGCGCCGTCGCGCTCCGGATAGCGAGTGCGCAGCGACTCGTGCCGCCGCACCACGTCGAAGATCGCCAACTTCAGTGCGGCGATATCCAATTCGCCGGTCAGCCGGATGGCCAGCGGCAGGTTGTAGGCCGCCGACGAGGTGTCGTACTGGTTGAGGAACCACATGCGCTGCTGCGCGAACGACAGCGGCACCGGCTCGGTGGCCGAGCGCGCCCGCGCCACCAGGCGCGGCCGCGATTCGCCGCCGGTGTGCGATTCCAGGCGCGCCGCGAGGGCCTCCACCGTCGGCGCCTCGAACAGCGCGCGCACCGGAACGGACGTGCCCAGCGCCGCGCCGAGCCGCGCCACCACGCGCGTGGCGATCAGCGAGTTGCCGCCGAGGTCGAAGAAGTCGTCGTCCAGGCCGACCCGGTACAGGTCCAGCACCTGCGCGAACACGGCGGCCACAGTCTCCTGCACCGGTGTCTCCGGCGCCCGGAAGCTGCGGGTCTGCACGGCCGGGGCGGGCAGGGCCCGGCGGTCGAGCTTCCCGTTGACCGTCAACGGAATTCGGTCGAGCACCACGAACGCCGAGGGGACCATGTACGACGGCAGATCCGCCGCGGCCCCGTCGCGGACCGTATCCAGTGACGGCGCGGCGTCGACCTCGGGCACCAGATACGCGACGATGCGCTGGTCGCCGGGCTGGTCCTCGCGCACGATCACCGCGGCCTGGGCCACACCCGGCTGGGCCAGCACGGCCGCCTCGATCTCACCGAGCTCGATGCGGAAGCCGCGAACCTTCACCTGATCGTCGGCGCGGCCGAGGTATTCCAGTTCCCCGCGGCGGTTCCAGCGCGCGACGTCGCCGGTGCGGTACAGCACCGAGCCGAACTCCCCGGCCTGGTCCCCGAAGGGGTTGGCCACGAACCGGGTCGCGGTCAGATCGCCACGACCGAGATAGCCGCGCGACAGCTGCGCGCCCGCGACGTACATCTCACCCGCGACACCCACCGGGACCGGGCGCAGCCGGTTGTCCAGCACGTAGACGCGCAGCCCGGCGATCGCCCGGCCGACCACGCTGCCGGTGGCGGCCGCGATGGTGGCGGCGTCCAGCGCACGATAGGACACGTGCACCGTGGTCTCGGTGATGCCGTACATGTTGACCAGGCGCGGCACCGAATCACCGTGGCGGGCAACCCAATCGGCGAGGCGGCGCAGTTCCAGCGCCTCGCCGCCGAACACCACGTAGCGCAGTGACAGCGGCCGCGAATCCGAATCCGGGTGGTAGGACTGCTCTTCGGCGAGTTCCGCGGCCGCCAGTTGGTAGAAGGCCGACGGCGTCTGGTTGAGCACCGTGACCCGTTCGCGACGGAGCAGTTCCAGGAACTGTTCCGGGGAGCGGGAGGTGTAGTAGTCGACCACGACGAGGGTGCCGCCGAACAGCAGCGGGCCCCACAGCTCCCACACCGAGAAGTCGAAGGCGTAGGAGTGGAACATCGTCCACACGTCGCCGGGCCCGAACCCGAAGTCGCGATCGGTATTCGCGAACAGCCGCACCACATTCCGGTGCTCGACCGCGACGCCCTTGGGGCGGCCGGTGGAACCGGAGGTGTAGATGACGTAGGCGATGTTCTCCGGGGTCAGCGGTGCGCGGCGGTCGGCGTCGGTGATCGGCCCCTCGCCCGCGTCGACGACGTCCGGCACATCCATGCCGAAGTCGTCCATCAGGATCTTCGGCAGCCCCGCCGGCAGCGCGGCTTCGATGGTGCTGTCGATGATCACGCTCGCGGGCGCGGCATCCGACAGCACGTAGGCGATGCGCTCGGCCGGATTGTTCGGGTCCACCGGCACATAGCCGGCGCCGGATTTGATCACGGCCAGCAGCGCGACCACCAGGTCGGCCGACCGCGGCAGCATGACCGCGACCAGCGTGTCCGGGCCCGCGCCGTCCTCGATCAGCCTGCGCGCCAGCTGATTCGCCCGCTGGTCCAGCGAGGCGTAGGTCACCCGGTCGTGCTCGCCGAAGGTGACCGCGACCCGGTCGCCGTGCGCGGCCACCGCGGCGTCGAACAGGTCCGACAGGGTGGCCGTGCGGTCGGCGAAACGTCCCGTGGCGGCGTCGCTTCCGGAGGATACCCAGCGCTGCGAGACGTCGAGGCGCTCGGCCTCGCCGAGCAGATCGATATCGCCGACGATCGCGGCGGGATCCTCGGCGACGCTGCGCAGGATCCGCAGGAAACGGTCGGTGAAAGCGGTGATCGTCTCCGGGTCGAACAGGTCGGTGGCGTAGTTCCACGACAGCGCCAGGCCGCCGTCGGCGGCATCGCCGACGGTCAGCTGCACGTCGAATTTCGCGACGCCCGGGTCGAATTCGACCACCTCGAGATCCAGGCCGGGCAGCGCCACCGTGGTGGCGTCGCGCTGTCCGGCGGCCTCGAAGGTGAGGGCCACCTGGAACAGCGGGTGGTGCGCCTGCGAACGCACCGGGCTCAGCACGTCCACCAGCTGTTCGAACGGCACATCGGCATGTGCGAACGCCGCCACGTCGGTCCGGCGGACCGCATCGAGCAGGTCGGTGAACGCTGCGTCCGGCCGCACCTCGGTGCGCAACACGAGCGTGTTGACGAACATGCCGATCAGGTCGTCGAGGGCCCGTTCGCCGCGGCCCGCGATCGGGGTGCCGATGGCGATATCGGTGCTGCCCACCTGCCGCGACGCCCAGGTAGCCAGGGCCGCGTGCATCAGCATGAACAACGTGACACCGCGCGAACGCGCCAGTTCGACCAGCGTCGCGTGCAGATCGGCGTCGATCGAGAACTCCTGCGTGGCACCGGCATTGGAGGCGATCTCCGGCCGCGGCCGATCGGCCGGAAGCTCCAGCTGGTCGGGCAGGTCGCGCAGTTGCTCGCTCCAGTAGGCGATCTGGCGCGCCGCCTGCGACTGCGGGTCGTCCTCGGCGCCGAGCACCTCGCGCTGCCACAGCGCGTAATCGGCGTACTGCACCGAAAGCGGCGCCCACTGCGGCGCCTCGCCCTGCGCGCGAGCGGCGTAGGCGGCCACCACATCACGCAGCAGCGGCCGCAGCGAGAAGCCGTCGGCGCTGATGTGGTGGGCGACCAGCACCACGACGTGATCGTTCGGCGCCAGCGTGAGCAACGTGGCGCGGAACGGCAGATCCCGCGTCACATCGAAGAAGACACCCACGAGTTCCGCTACGCGCGAGGGCAGTTCGTCGGCCGTGACGGTCGCGGTGGCCAGCTCGAACGCCGCCTCCCCGACCGGCAGCACCCGCTGGTAACCGATGCCCTCCACCTCGGGGTAGACGGTGCGCAGGGCCTCGTGCCGCGCCAGCACGTCACCGACGGCGGCGGCGAACGCGTCCACGTCGAGCGCACCCGACAGACGCACGGCCACCGGAATATTGTTGACGGCGGTGCGGTTGTCGAACCGGTTCAGGAACCACATCCGCTGCTGCGCGGGCGACAGCGGCACCAGCCGAGCCGTCTCGCCGGTCGGCAGCGTCACCGGTTCGGGTCGCGTCCGCGGGGTGAGCGAAGCCCGACCGCCCTGTCCCGCATGCGATTCCACGCGCGCGGCCAGTCCGGCCACGGTCGAGGCCTCGAACAGCAACCGCACCGGCACCTCGGTGTCGAGGGCCGCGCCGAGGCGGGCGGCGACCTGGGTGGCGATCAGCGAGTTGCCGCCCAACTCGAAGAAGTCGTCGTCCAGGCCCACCCGTTCCAGGCCGAGCAGCTCGCCGATGGTGTCGGCGACGGCCTGCTCCACCGAGGTGGCGGGGGCGCGGAAAACCTTGGCGGCGAACGTCGGCGCGGGAAGCGCCCGCCGGTCCAGCTTGCCGGAGGCATTGAGCGGGAACTCGTCCAGCACCATGAACGCCGTCGGCACCATGTACGCCGGAAGCTGCTGTGCCAGAGCGGATTTCGCCTCGTCCGCCGCGAACTCCACGGTGGGCGCGGGGATCACGTACGCGACCAGCTGATCACCGGTGCGCTCGTCGGCGCGCACCACGACCACGGCCTGTGCGACCGCGTCCAGACCGGTCAGCGCGGCCTCGATCTCGCCCAGTTCGATGCGCTGGCCGCGCAGCTTCACCTGGAAGTCGGTGCGGCCCAAGTATTCCAGCTCACCGGCGGCGGTCCAGGCCACCAGGTCGCCGGTACGGTACAGGCGCTCGCCCTGTGCCTCCTCGCCGTCCGCGGCCCCGAAGGGGCTCGCGACGAATCGGTCCGCGGTCAGGTCCGGCCGCGCGACATATCCGCGCGCCAGCTGCGCACCCGACAGATACAGCTCACCCGCAACACCCACGGGCACCGGCCGCAGCCGGGAGTCCAGCACGTACACCTGGGTGTTGAACACCGGCGCGCCGATCGGCACGGAGCCGGTGTCGGCATCGGTCACCTCATGGTAGGTGACGTCGACCGCGGCCTCCGTCGGGCCGTACAGGTTGTGCAGGCGGGCGCCGGTCAGCTCCCGCAACCGCTGCGCGGTGGCGGCGGGCAGCGCCTCACCGGACGCGAAAACGTTGCGGAGGCCCGTGCATTCGCCGATACGATCGGCCGCCACGAACACCGCCAGCATGGACGGCACGAAGTGCGCCACCGTCACGCCCTCGGCGCCGATCAGCTCGGCCAGGTAGGCCGGATCGCGGTGACCGTCCGGCTTCGCCACCACCAGCCGCGCACCGACCTGCAACGGCCAGAAGAACTCCCACACCGACACGTCGAAGGTCGCCGGGGTCTTCTGCAGCACCACGTCGTCGGCGGCCAGGCCGTACTGCGCGTGCATCCACACCAGGCGGTTGACGATTGCCGCATGGCTCACCGCCACGCCCTTCGGCCGCCCGGTCGAACCGGAGGTGAAGATCACGTACGCGGTGTTCGTCGGGTACAGCGGCGCGACGCGATCCGCGTCGGTGAGCGGGGTGTCGGCGAGGTCGGTCAGGTCCAACTCGTCGATCAGCACGATGCTCTCGGTCGCCGCGGCGAACGAGGCGTCGCGCGAGGTCGTCAGCACGCACACCGGTTGCGCCGTATCGAGGATGTAGCGGGTGCGCTCGGCCGGGTGGTCCGGATCCAGCGGCACGTAAGCACCACCGGCCGCGGTCACCGCGTACATGCCGAGCACGAGGTCGAGCGAGCGCCGCATGCCCAGGGCGACAAGCGATTCCGGCCCCACGCCCTGGCCGATCAGCCAGCGCGCCAGGCGGTGCACCCGGGCGGCGAACTCGGCGTAGGACAGAGTTGTCCCCTCGAAGGTCACCGCGTCCGCGGCGGGACCGCGCGAGACCTGCGCTTCGAACAGCGACACCAGGGTGGCCGCCGCGTCGTCGGACACCCGCGGCAGTGCCGCGTCCAGCGGGAACTCGGTGTCGTTCAGGTACCGCAGCACCAGGGTGTGCTCGGTCGCGTCCAGCAGTTCCAGGTCGCCGACGCGCGTGGTCGGATCGTTCGCGACGCCGCCCAGCAACCGCAGCAGCCGCTGCGTGAAAGTCTCGGCGAACTCCGCATCGAAAAGGTCTGCGGCATAGACGAGTTCGGCCTCCATCGCGCCCTCGTCGTCCGCAGCCTGGTCGGAGAGGGTCAGCTGCAGGTCGAACTTCGCGGTCGGCGGGTCGATGCCGACCTCCGACACGGTCAGGCCCGGCAGTTCCAGCGCGGTGTGACCGAGATTCTGGAACGTCAGCATCACCTGGAACAGCGGATGCCGCCCCGGCGCGCGGGCCGGCTCCAGCACCTCCACGATCCGCTCGAACGGCACCCCCGCGTGCGCGAAGGCGGCCAGATCGCGCTCGCGCACCTGGGCCAGCAGATCGGTGAACGGCATGCCGGGGTCGACCTCGGTGCGCAGCACCAGGGTGTTGACCACCATGCCGACCAGGTCGTCGAGCGCCTGCTCGCCGCGACCGGCGACCGGGGTGCCGATCGCGATGTCGGTGGTGCCGCTCAGCCGCGCCAGCAGCGCCGCGAACGCGCCGTGCACCACCATGAACAGGGTGGTGCCCTGCCGCCGCGCGACGGCTCCGAGCGCCTCCACGACCGCGCCGGGCACCCGGAACCGGTGCGTTCCGGCCGCGTACGCGGCAACGGGTGGGCGCGGGCGGGTGGACAGCCGCAGCTCGTCGGGCAGCCCGGCCAGCGTGCCGCGCCAGTACTCGAGCTGCTCGGACAGCACCGACCGCGGATCGTCCTCGGAGCCGAGCGTATCCCGTTGCCACAGTGCGTAATCCACGTACTGGACGGGCAGCGGCGACCAGTCCGGCACCTGCCCGGCGGCACGCGCCAGGTAGGCGGTCATCAGGTCGCGCACCAGCGGGCGCATCGAGAATCCGTCGGCGGCGATGTGATGCGCCACCACCACGAGCGCGTGGCTGTCCTCGCCGAGTTCGTAGATGCGCAGCCGCACCGGCGGCTCGCTGGTGACATCGAAGCCGCGGCCGATGAATTCGCCTACGACCGACAGCAATTCGTGCGCCGCCGCCGGAACCACGTCGATCTCCGGCACGGCGTGCGCGGAGGGCAGCACCTGCTGGTAGCCGATGCCGTCGGCGGACGGATAGACCGTGCGCAGCGATTCGTGCCGCGCGACCACGTCGGCCACCGCACCGCGCAGCGCGTCGAGATCGAGCTCGCCGGTGAAGCGCACGGCCACGGGGATGTTGTTGGCGGCGGATCCGCTGTCGAAGCGGTTGAGGAACCACATCCGCTGCTGCGCCAGCGACAGCGGCGGGCGTTCGGGGCGGGTCTGGGCCGTCAGCGGGCGCCGCTCTCCTGTCCCAGCGCGCCCGCCCACGCGGGCGGCCAGCCCGGCGACCGTCGGCGCCTCGAACAGCGCGCGCACCCCGATCTCCGCGTCCAGCGCGGCGCCGAGCCGGGCGGTGACCTGGGTGGCGATCAGCGAGTTGCCGCCCAGTACGAAGAAGTCGTCGTCCGCGCCGACATGTTCGACGCCGAGCAGATCGGCGAAGATGCCCGCGACAATCTCCTCCAACGGCGTTGCCGGGGCACGGAATTCACGGGGAGCCAGCTCGGGTTCCGGCAGCGCCTTGCGGTCCAGCTTGCCCACCGGGGTCAGCGGGATCTCGTCGAGCACCATGATGACCGTCGGCACCATGTAGGCCGGTAGCCGGTCGGCGACATGCGCCGACAGCGCCGTCACATCGATGCTCCGATCGGCCACGGCGCGCACGTAGGACACCAGGAACGTCGATCCCGCATCGTTGTTGCGGCCGATGGTCACCGCGAAGTCGACATCCGGATGGCTGGTCAGCGCGGCGTCGATCTCGCCGAGTTCGATGCGGAAGCCGCGGATCTTCACCTGGAAGTCGTTGCGGCCCACGTACTCCACCACGGGCTCGCCCGCGGCGTCGCGCCGCCAGCGCACCACGTCACCGGTGCGGTACAGCCGCGCGCCCGGCTCCCCGTAGGGGTCGGCCACGAAGCGGTCGGCCGTCAGCGCCGCCCGCGCGAGATAGCCGCGGGCCAGCTGGATGCCACCGACATACAGCTCGCCGACGACGCCCTCGGGCACCGGGCGCAGCCGCACGTCCAGCACCAGCGCCCGCATGCCGCGCACCGGGCCGCCGATGGACACCGGATCGCCCTGGAGCAGTCGGCCGCTGATATTGGTGGCGATCGTCGCCTCGGTCGGGCCGTAGGCGTTGTGCAGGCTGCGCGCGTCGCGATCGCCCGAATCCCCGGGCACCACAGACCATTTGGCGACCAGGTCGGCCGTCAGCGCCTCGCCGCCCGCGATGATGGACCGCATCCCGGCAAGCGCCGCCGGGTCCAGGGAAGCCAGCACCGACGGCGTGATAAGGCCGACGGTGACCCGCTCGCGCGAGATCAACTCGCCGAGTTCGTCGCCGCCGTAGGTCCCCGGCGGAACCACCACCAGCGCACCCGCGGCGCCGACGGCCAGCAGCAGTTCCAGCACCGACGCGTCGAACGACGGCGAGGCGAACGCCAGCGCCCGCGAATCCCGGTCCAGGCCATAGCGTTCCACCTGCACCGTGCTGAAGTTCGCCAGGCCCGCGTGGGTGACCACGACGCCCTTGGGCACACCGGTGGAACCGGAGGTGTAGATCACGTACGCGGCGTGTTCGGGCCGCGGCTCGATACCGGTGATCGGCGCATCGGACCGCGCCGCGACCTCGGCAACCACCTCGGAATCGTCGAGCGACAGCCAGTCGCCACCGGCGATCGAGGGCAGTCCGTCCACCTCGGCGGCGAGCGTGATGCCCAGCCGCGCACCGGAATCCGACATCATGTGCGCGATGCGCTCGGCCGGGTAGGCCGGGTCCACCGGCAGGAAGGCGGCGCCCGCGCGGGCCACCGCCCACACCGCCCGCACATAGTCGATCGACCGCGGAATCGCCACGGCCACCAGCACATCCGGACCGGCGCCCCGCTCGATCAGCACCCGCGCCAGCCGCGCGGAAGCGGCATCGAGTTCGGCGTAGGTGAGCGAGCGGCCCTCGAAGACGACGGCCTGCCCCTCCGGATTGTCGGCGGCGGCGGCCGCCATCAGCTCCGGCAGCGAGCGCGGCGGCACGGCCGGTCCGCCGGTGCGAGCGAGCAGTTCCGCGCGTTCGGAGGGCGCCAGCAGCTCCAGCTCACCGACCGGCAGCTCGGGTCGTGCGGTGATCTCCTCGAGCAGCCTGATGAAGCGGCCCGCCAGCTCCTGCACGGTATCGTCGTCGAAAAGGTCTCGGGCGAAAGAGAATTCGCCGAGCATGCCGCCGTCGGAGCCCTGGCCAGCCTCCCGAAGCGTCAGCGAGAGATCGAATTTCGCGGTGTCGACCTCGAAATCGACGGTGGAGACCCGCAATCCGGGCAGCTCGAAGGTGTTCTCGGGCAGGTTCTCGAACGACAGCGCCACTTGGAACAGCGGATGCCTGGCCTGCGAGCGCGCCGGGTTGAGCACCTCCACCAGCCGCTCGAACGGCACGTCGGCATGCGCGAACGCCTGCAGGTCGGTGTTGCGGGCCTGCGCCAGCAGCTGCGCGAAGGTCTCGGCGCCGTCGACGTCCGTGCGCAGCACGAGCGTATTGACGAACATGCCGATCAGATCGTCGAGGGCCGCCTCGCCGCGACCGGCCACCGGCGTGCCGATGGCGATATCCGAGGTGCCCGACAGCCGGGCCAGCAGCACGGCCAGCGCGCTGTGCATCACCATGAACAGCGACGCGTTGTGCCTGCGGCCCAGTTCCACCAGGCGCACCTGGGTATCGGGCGCGATCACGAACGAGTGCACGCCGCCGCGGTAGGTGGCCACGGCCGGGCGCGGGCGGTCCGAGGGCAGCACCAGTTCGTCGGGCAGTTCGGCGAGTTCGCGCTGCCAGTACCGGATCTGGTCGGAGATCAGCGAGTTCGGGTCGTCCTCCGAACCCAGCATCTCGCGCTGCCACAGCGCGTAGTCGGCGTACTGTACCGGGAGCTGCACCCACGCCGGCTGTTCCCACATGGTGCGCGCCGCGTAAGCGATCATGACGTCGCGGGCCAGCGGTCCCATCGACCAGCCGTCGGCGGAGATGTGGTGCACCACCATGCCGAGCACATACTCGGACTCGCTCACCTCGAACAACCGGGCGTGCAGCGGCACCTCGTTGGTGACGTCGAACGCCATCGTGGCCAGCTCGATCAGGTGGGCGATCAGGTTGCCCTCGGTCACCGGGACCGGAGTCAGGTCCGGAACGATCTGTGCCGCATCGAGAACCACCTGGACCGGCGCGCTGCCGGTCTCCGGGAAGACGGTGCGCAGCGACTCGTGCCGGTCGATCACATCGATGACCGCGACCTGCAGCGCCGCCACATCGAGCTCGCCGGACAGCCGGATCGCGACCGGGATGTTGTCGACGGCCGACGCGGTGTCGTACCGGTTGAGGAACCACATGCGCTGCTGCGCCAGCGACAGCGGCACCTGTTCCGGCCGCTCCCGCGCCACCAGCGCTTTGCGCGCGCCGTCCCCCGCGTGCGACTCCACGCGCGCGGCAAGCGCCGCGACGGTGCTGGCCTCGAACAGCATTCGGACGGGCACGCGGGTGTCGAGCGCGATGCCGAGCCGCGACGCCACCTGGGTCGCGATCAGCGAGTTGCCGCCGAGGTCGAAGAAGTCGTCGTCCACGCCGACGCGGGCGATTCCCAGCACCTCGCCGAAGATCTGCGCGACGATCTCCTCGATCGGCGTTGTCGGAGCGCGGAATTCGGAGACCGCGAACTGCGGCGCGGGCAGCGCCCTGCGGTCCAGCTTGCCCGAGGCGTTGAGCGGGAACTCCTCCAGCGCCACCACGGCCGAGGGCACCATGTAGACCGGAAGCCGTTGCACCAGAGCGGCCTTCACGGCATTGGTATCGATGTCGACGCCGGGCGCGGGGACCACGTAGGCCACCAGCTGATCGCCGGTCACCGTATCGATGATCAGCACCACGGCCTGGTTGACGTCCGGGTGGTCCAGCAGCGCGGCCTCGATCTCGCCGAGCTCGATGCGCTGACCCCGGAACTTCACCTGGAAGTCGGTGCGCCCGATGTATTCGAGCACACCGTCCTGCCCGGCACTCCACCGCACCAGATCCCCGGTGCGATACAGGCGGCTGCCCGCGTTGTCCAGGCCACCGCCCCCGTAGGGGTTGGCCACGAACCGTTCCGCGGTCAGGTCCGCACGCCCGTGGTATCCGCGGGCGATCTGCACGCCGCCGAGGTACAGCTCGCCGGGCACCCCGGCGGGCACCGGCCGCAGGCTCTCGTCCAGCACGTAGGCCTGCACGTTCCATACGGGGCGGCCGATCGGCACCGCGGCATGGCCGGTGGCGGGCGGCAGTGTCCACGCGGTGGCGTTGACCGTGAACTCGGTGGGGCCGTACAGGTTGTGCACGGTGGCGGTGCTGAACCGCCGGAAGGCGGTCACGGTGGCCGGCGGCAGCGCCTCACCGCCGACGAAAATCGCACGCAGCGTGAGACATTCGTCCGTCGAGGCGCTGGAGGCGAACACCGGCAGCAGCGACGGCACGAAGGAAGTGTGGGTGACGCGGTGCCGCGCGATGACCTCCGACAGGTACACCGGGTCGCGATGGCCGTCCGGCGCGGCGACGATCACCTTGGCGCCGACGGCCAGGGTGGCGAACAGCTCCCACATCGACGCGTCGAAGGTGAACGGCGTCTTGTGCAGGGCGACGTTGGTCTCGTCCAGGCCGAACTCGGCGATCTTCCACGCGGTCTGGTTCACCATCGCGGCATGGCTCACCGCGACGCCCTTGGGGCGACCGGTGGACCCGGAGGTGTACAGCACGTAGGCGATGTGCTCCGGCCGCACCGGGGCGCGGCGCTGCTCGGAAGTGACCGGCGCCGAGTCGAATTCGCTCAGATCGACGGTGTCGACCTCGATGACCCGGCAGTCGTCGGAAGTGACGCCGTCGCGGGTGGTGGTGAGCAGCACCACCGGCTTCGAGCTGCCGAGCACGTACTCGGTGCGCTCGGCCGGATGATCCGGATCGACCGGTACGTATCCGCCACCGGCGGTGAGGGTCGCGTAGAGGGCGACGAACATGTCGATCGAGCGCCGCATGCCGATCGCGACCAGCGATTCGGGGCCGACGCCCGCATCGATCAGCTTGCGCGCCAGTCGATTCACGCGCTCGGAGAACTCCGCGTAGCTCAGCTCTCCGGCCGGGCCGAACTCGTCCTCGCGATCGCCCGGGTCGAAGATCAGCGCGGTCGCCTGCGGACGCACCCGCACCTGCCCGGCGAACAGGTCCAGCACCGTGCCGGGTGCACTGCCCGCGAGCGCGGGCAGTGCGCGCGCGGTGCGGTTCCAGTCGGCCAGCACCGTCTGCCGCTCGGCGTCGTCGAGGATCTCGATATCGCGCACGCGGGCACCGGGATCCGCGAGGGCGGCGGAGAGCACGCGCAGGTAGCGGCGACCGAATTCGGCGACGGTGGACGCGTCGAACAGGTCGGTGGCATAGGACACCACGGCCGAGACACCGGCGAGTTCGCCTGCGGCGCCGCGCTGTTCGGTCAACGTCCACACGAGGTCGAACTTGGCGATATCGATGTCGAGTTCCTCGGCCGACACTGTCAGGCCGTCCATCTCCATGGTGGCGTGCGACAGCTCCTGGAACGACAGCATCACCTGGAACAGCGGGTGCCGCGCCTGCGAGCGGGTCGGGTTGAGGATCTCGACCAGGCGCTCGAACGGCACGTTCGCATTGGCGAAGGCGGCCAGATCGGCGTCGCGGGTGCGGTCGAGGAACTCGGTGAACCGCTCGGCGCCGTCCACCTGCGTGCGCAGCACGAGGGTGTTGACGAACATGCCGATCAGGTCGTCGAGGGCCTGCTCGCCACGCCCGGCGACGGGGCTGCCGATGGCGATGTCGGTGGTACCCGACAGCCGCGCCAGCAGTACCGCCAGCGCCGAGTGCAACACCATGAACAGCGAAACACCCTGTGCCCGAGCCAGACTCGTCAGCTCCGCGTGTAGTTCCGGATCGATGTCGAAGGTGATCCGGCTGCCGTGGAAGCTCTGCACCGGCGGGCGCGGCCGGTCGGTGGGGAGATTCAGCTGATCCGGCAGGCCCGCCAGGGCGCCGTGCCAATGCGAGATCTCGCGGGAGGCAATGGAATCCGGATCGGTCTCGGCGCCCAGCAGCTCGCGCTGCCACAGGCTGAAGTCCGCGTACTGCACCGGTAGCGGTGCCCAGCCCGGCGCCTGCCCGGTCGCCCGCGCCAGGTAGGCGGCGGTGACGTCGCGGGCCAGCGGACCGAACGAGAAGCCGTCGCCCGCAATGTGATGCACCACGATGGCGACCGCGTAGTCGCCCTCGTGCTCCCCGCCGACCACCCGGTGAACCTGTACCCGGATGGGTAGCTCCTGCGAGACGTCGAAGCCGGTGGACGCGAATTCGGCCAGCACACCGGCCAACTCGTCCTCGGAGGTCGACCGCACCTCGAGGCCGAGATCGACCTCGGCTGTCGGGACCACCCGCTGGTAGCCGCCGTCCTCGGACTCGGGGAAGACCGTGCGCAGCGATTCCTGACGAGCGATCACATCCAGCAGCGCCGCCTGCAGCGCGTCCAGGTCGACCTCGCCGCGCAACCGCACCACGAACGGCAGGTTGTAGGTCGGCACGGTCGGATCGAACTGATTGATGAACCACATCCGCTGCTGCGCCAGCGACAGCGGCACCCGCTCGGGCCGCGGCTTCGCCACCAGTGGTGGCCGCGAAACGCTTGCGGGAGTGGCGGATTCGACGCGCACCGCGAGGGCGGCCACCGTCGGCGTCTCGAACAACGCCCGCACACCCAGCTGAATACCGAACGCCGCGGAGATGCGCGCGACCACCTGCGTGGCGACCAGGGAGTTGCCGCCCAGGTCGAAGAAGTTGTCGTCGATGCCGACGCGCTCATGGCCCAGCACATCGCCGAAGATCCCGGCGACGATCTCCTCGACCTGAGTGCGGGGGGCGCGATATGCGGCCGCATCGGCCGTGAACACCGGCGCGGGCAGCGCCTTGCGGTCCAGCTTGCCGGAGGTGTTGAGCGGCAGCGCGTCCAGCACCATGATCGACGCGGGCACCATGTAGCTGGGCAGCTGTTCGGCCGCGAAGCGGGTCAGCTCGACCGGATCGACCGAAATCCCCGGAACCGCGACAACATACGCGGCCAGTTGCTGCCCGGTGGCGGTATCGGCCACCAGCACGACGGCCTGGCTGACCGCCGGATGAGCAAGCAGATCGGTCTCGATCTCGCCGAGCTCGATCCGCTGACCCCGGAACTTCACCTGAAAGTCGGTGCGCCCGATATATTCGAGCACCCCACGCTCAGCTCCACCGACCTGACCCCCACCGACCTGACTTACCCGCCCCCCACCGAACTGACTTGCCTGACCCCCACCGACCTGACTTGCCTCAGCTGCACCGACCTGACTTACCTGACCCTCACCGAACTGACTTACCTGAGCCCCATCGGCTTCATTTACCTGAGCGGAGCGAAGGTTCCACCGCACCAGGTCGCCGGTCCGATACATGCGCTCGCCGGAGCCGGAGAACGGATTGGGGACGAAACGGTCGGCGGTCAGGTCCGCGCGGCCACGATAGCCGCGGGCCAGCTGCCGGCCCGCGAGGTACAGCTCACCCGGAGCACCGATCGCCACCGGACGCAGCCGCGAATCCAGCACGTAAACTTCGACGTTCCATTCCGGCACACCGATCGGCACGATCGTGGTGTCGGATTCGTTTGCCTCCCAGTAGGTTACGGAGACGGCGGCCTCGGTGGGGCCGTAAAGATTGTGCAGCCCTGCCGCGCTGATCGCACGGAATCCCGCGGCGGTCTCCGGCGGCAGCGCCTCACCGATGACGAAAACGGCACGCAGTGAGTCACATTGGGCTCGGGTGGCGTGCGAGACGAACACCGTCAGCATCGACGGCACGAAGTCGGTCACCGTCACGCCGTGCCGCTCGATCGTCTCCGCGACGTAGGCCGGGTCGCGGTGTCCCTCGGGAGTCGCGATCACCAGTTTCGCGCCGACGAGCAAGGGCAGGAAGTAGCCCCACAGCGACACGTCGAAGGTGGTCGCCGTCTTCTGCAGGTAGACATCGTCGACGGTGAGACGGTACTGGTCCAGCATCCACAGCTGCTGGTTCACGATGGCGCGATGGGTGACCGTCACGCCCTTCGGCCTGCCGGTGGAACCGGAGGTGTAGATGACATACGCGGTGTGATCGGGCCGCAGCGGCGCCGAGCGGTCGGCGTCGGTGATCGACGCGTCGGAGAAATCGGAGGTGTCCAGGGTGTCGATCGCCACCCGCCGCACCGACTCCGGCAGTTCCATCTCGTCGCCGGAAACGGTCAGAACGCAGACGGGAGCGGCGGATTCGAGGATGTAGGCGGTGCGCTCGGCCGGATGGTCGGGGTCGATCGGCACGTACGCACCGCCGGCCCGCAGCACTGCGTGCATGCCGACCACCAGCTCCAGCGAACGCCTCATCCCCAGGGCCACAAGCGATTCCGGGCCCACACCGTCGGCGATCAACGCCCGCGCCAGTCGATTGACCCGCGCGCCGAACTCGGCGTAGGTCAGGGTCTGGCCCTCGTAGTCGAGCGCGATACCGTCCGGACGCAGCGCGATCCCCTCGTCGAGCAGCGCCGACAGGGTCGTCTCGGGTACCTCGTGATCGGAGTCGTTCCACGCCGCCAGGGTGCGGTCGAGTTCGGCCTCGGTGGTGATCGGGAGCTCCCACAGCACCTGGTCCGCGGGGGCCGCCAGAAATCGGTCGAAGAACTCCAGGAAACGCGAATGATGCTGTAGCGCTTCTTCTTCGGTGTAGAGGTTCGGGTTGGTCTCGAAGTCTATGTGCGAACGTGCGCCCCCGGACGACTGGTAGAAATTGACGCCCAGATCCTCGATCGACCCGGTCGACAACACCTGCATCTGCCCAACCATCGATCCCAGCGTGACCTGGTCGTTGAACAGCATGATGTTGACCCACGGACCGAAGAACTCGGTGGTGACCGCCTCGCCGCCCGCACTGTCCCGTCGGATGTCCTCGTGCCGGTAACGCTGATGCCGCAGCGCGCCCGATACCTCGAGCGTCACAGATTTCAGCAGATCGGCCACGGTCGTCCGGTACCCGACCGGAAGCCGGAGCGGCACGATGTTGGAGGTGACGCCGGCCGAGCGCCGCATCGACGCGGTCGTGCGTGCTGTTACCGGCAGGCTCAGAATCACCACTTGCGAGGCTGTCCACTGCGCCAGATAGGCCGCGAACGCCGCGAGCAGCAGCGCCGCGGGAGACGAATCGTGCCGTTCGACGGCCGCGTCCAGCAGCGCGCTCTGCTCCGGAGACAGCGCCGCGCTGGTGACCCCGTTCTCCGGCGCGGGCGGTGCCGAACGCCCGGCCAGACTCGTGACCGTGTCCAGGTCGCTCACTCGCTGGGCCCAGTACTCCCGATCGGTCTGGAAGCGTGTGCTCTCGCGGTACGCGAACTCCGACTCGACCAGCTCACGCAGGCGGGTGGTCGCCTTCAACGGCGGCGCCTGCGCTCCGGTGACCATCGCGGTGTACTGCTGCGCCATACGGGTCAGATAGTTCACCGCACCGAAGCCGTCGAGCACGATGTGGTGGCACCGCAGGTACAGGAAGCAGCGGTCGTCGCTCAGCTGGAGAACCACCAGGCGCAGCAACGCGCTGGTGGACACCACAGGCAGAGGTCGGCTGTATTCGGCGCGCATCCACTCCTGCGCCCGCGCCTCCGGGTCGTCGGCGTCGCGCAGATCGACATAGCCGATTTCGTCGCGCTCGGGAATCGTGGGATCCAAGAACTGCCATGGCGTGCCGTCGCGCTCGACGATGCGGACGAAACCGTCCATCTCGATCGCGGTCTCGATCGTCGCCTGCCTGAGCACCGCACGGTCCACCTCGCCGGGCAGATCGATGTACTGGGCAATGGTGATCGGAACCTGCGGATCCAGATGCTGGGCGTACCAGATCCCGAGTTGCGCCGGTGACAGCGGTACAAGGTTATCCCCCGAACCCGGCGTGGGCGTCACCTCGCTGCCAGCTTCGCCGTTTCCGCCGAAATCCAGCCGGTCCAACCCTAACCTCACTTCCGGAGCGCCGTGCAGCGCTCCCCGATGGCACACCGACGCGGACGCTCACCTGTTTCAGCGTGGCGTCCGGCGCTCGGGGCTCACTTCGAACTCAATCAGACAAAAATGTTCGTAGGATCTATCCGTCGGCCAGGCCGATCTTGTTACATGGAACCGACCACACCCGCCGCGCACGGATAATCCACTCGCTGAACCTCACTGCTGACCACCGGACCAATCTACCGCCCACTCCGGCTACCTGACCAAAAAAGGGTCATAGCCGTTGAGCATCATGGGAGTTCGTTCGTCTCGGACCTTGCGGACCGTTCGCGTCCTGCCTGACAGGGCAGGATGAAAGAACTTACCGTACCGGTTCGCGGTCCGCCTGACGAGGCGTACAGGCCTGCCCGATCGGGGGGATTCGAGGCTTTCGGCCGTAAGCGATGACGGAGATCACCCTCGGCGCCGAGGCGACCGGGAAGCGCGGCACTACCGTGCGCTCACCGCGGCGGGCGGTGGACCGGAGCGGGCTCGGACGCCCGTGGCCTGCGGTCACGCGCGGGGTCGTAGAGGTGTGACTGTGCACAGCCTCCGGCTTGCTCCAGGGCGCGGCCGACCAGGATCACCGCGGCCTGCCGCAGTCCCGCGGCCTCCACCTGATCCGCGATATCGGCGAGCGTGCCGCGCAGGACCAGTTCCTCGGGCTGGCTGGCGCGATAGACGACGGCCGCCGGGCAGTCGGCGCCGTACTCGGCCGACAGCTCGGCGGCGAGCGGGCGGACGCGGGTGATCGCCAGATGCAGCACCAGGGAGGCCCGGGTGCGCGCGAACTCGGCCAGCGCCTCGGTGTCGGGCATGGCGGTCGAGCGAGCCTGGGTGCGGGTCAGCACCACCGACTGCACCAGTTCCGGAACGGTCAGCTCGGTACCCAGCAGCGCGGCCGCGGCGGCATAGGCCGGGACGCCCGGCGTGACATCCCACGGGATGTTCCGCGCATCCAGTCGTCGAGTCTGCTCGGTCAGCGCGGAATATATCGATGGATCACCGGAACACAGGCGCGTCACGTCCTTACCTTCCGCATGCGCCCGCGCACAATGCTCGACGATCTGATCGAGGTCGAGATCCTGCGTATCGACCAACTCGGACCCCGGCGCACAGTGCCCCAGCACCCCCGGATCAAGATAGGTCCCCGCGTACAGGCAAACCGCCGACTCCCGCAACAGGGTCACCGCCCGCACGGTCAACAGATCCGCTGCCCCGGGCCCCGCCCCGACGAAATGCACGGTCATGCGGGGAGTGTATGCGCGCGCCCGTCTCGACCCGCCCTCAGTCCACCAGCCAGGATTTACGCTGGTAGTAAGGGTCGTACTCCTCGTCGTCGTACGGGTCGTAGACCTCCTGCCTCCGCGACGAGGACTGCTGCGGCCAACTCGGCTGTTGCGCGGGCTCGTGATAACCCGTGCTCAGCGGCTGCCCCATCGCGTCCTCGGTCGCCTCGACGGCCGCGGCGATACGCGGGTCGGAACGAAACGCAGCCGTCGCTTCCCGCACCCCGGCACGAGCGTCGGACAGGGCCTGCCCCGCCAATCTGGTGAGTTCGGCGGCGATGGCCGAACCTCCGTACCGCAGCGCCCGATCGTCGATCCGGACGAAAACCTGCCCGTCCGCGCAGGCCTCCACGGCCAGAAAGCCGTCTCCGGACTGGGCCCGCGAGCGAGCGGTGGTCAACGCCTCCACCAGCTTGCGGGTGTTGTCCTGCATCGGATCCAGACCGCCGCCCGTCATGCAGTTCTCCTCGCTCTGACTGTTCGGCCGACCCGCGCCCTTGCCGACGCGTTGAGTCAGCCTCGCTCACCCCCGTAGGATCCCCGGCCATGGCCGACCCACTGAGTGAAACACTGAAGATCGACGGCAGGGATGCGGCCGTGCTGGCACGCAATGTGAAGACATATGCGACGGACATCAAGGCTGTCAAGACAGGCGAAGCGTCGGCGGCGGTCGCGGCGGGGTTCCCGGGATTCCAGATCGGACAGGCGTGCGGCACGGCCAGCACCGCCGCGACCACGGCCGTCCAGGACCTCGGTAAGGTACTGGAAACGATCGGGGACAACACCGTCACGGTGGCGGCGAAATTCCTTCGGATCGATCGAAATTCCTTCGGATCGATGAGGCAAAGGCTCGCGAGTTCGACCGCCTCGGCACCGGGCAGTAGCGGAGAAGGGGGGCGCGGTTATGGCTGCCGCAACGAAATCTCAAGCGGAACAATGTGATCCGAACGCCTTGGACGCTCTCATCAAGGAGTGGCAAACGGCGCACGACACCATCACCACGGGCCTGGACAAGGCGGGCAACGACTACAACCAGTCCCAGTCCTTCTGGACCGGCAAGACGGGCGACCGGGCCCGCGAAACCACCCAGCAGGCCGTCACCGCGGGCAGGACGTTCACCGGCGAGCTCCAGACCGCCATCACCACCGTCTCCGGCGACCGCGACGCCATCTGGCGTGCAAAAACCGCTGCGACACAAGCTATTACGAACGCCGTCAACGCCAAGTACGAGGTCGCCGAGGACGGCGCCGTCGAGCCGAGCGAGGGCGCCAAGATCGCCGCTCAATCCTCCTCCGAGGACAAGAACGACCAGACGGCCGCCCTCGCCGCGCTCCGTAAGTACGGCAAGGACACTCTGGAGCCTCCGATCAAGACGGCGCTCAACGAACTCGGCACCGCGGTCGAGACCGCTGGCACGCACATCCAGAACGCCTTCCAGAACAGCGGCGGCGTCACCACGGTCGCTGTCGAGGCCCCCGGCAAACTGGATCCGACCAAACAGCTGACCGCAGAGCAGGGCAAGGAGGACGGCGAAACCATCGCCGACGGCAAGCTCTCCGACGAGGAGCGGCAGCGGATCCTCGAGCACCTCGAAGCCACCGGGCTGACGGACGAAGAATTGCAGACCCTGCAGAACGGTGGCGACGTCACCATCCCGCAGTCGTCGATGGACTACCTGACGAACCTGTACGACAAGTCGGGACGAGACGGCCTGCTCACGCTGTCGGAGACGTTGAAGGCCGACAATTCCAAGCAGGCAATGGAACTGCGTTCATACCTTGCCAACGGAATGATGACCGTCTCGAACGAGAACCTCGTAACCCGCGACCCGCAGGGCAAGATCCAGGACAAGGGTGGATTCGACAAGTTGAATCCCGAGATCCGCGAGTTCGTCGGGACACGGCCGAACATCGGCGGCGCACCAGACTCCAACACGAGCAATCTCCCCGACGACTACCGCGCAGGCTTCTTCGGACCCAAGATCGACGAACGAAGTGCGATCAAGGACTATACCGCGGACATGGACAAGTTCGCGGACTTCGTCAATGGTGCGGGCGGGCAGTATCAACCGGGCGACAGATTCGGCGTGGAGCTGGGACGCCAAGCGGCGCACCAGGCTTGGATCGTCGACAACGGCGGATACGGTGATTTCGAAGGCACCAAACTTCGTGATACAGAATCCGAGCAGCACACCGAGAACAGCGCGAGTGACCTCCTCGCCGCCGCGTCCCGCAACAAGGACTCCAACTACGCGCTGCTTACCGGCGTCGGCAGCGAGGAACTGTTCGGCAAGGACACGCCAGGGCAGTCTTGGCATCCGTACGACCGCGACACCACCGTCGGTACCCTGCTGACCCACGAGTGGAATGACGACGGCGCAGCACTGGGCTCGGTGGCCAGATGGACCTACGAGGACGCACACAGTTCCGATCCAGCCCGAGCCGAACATGCCGGACAAGCGGCAGGTGCTCTCTCCGAGCTGATGTCGACTACCAAGGCCGGAAACGGGGCCAACGTCTACGAGTCCCTGCTGAACATGCCCGACCAGGACGGCAAGTCGTTTGCCCAGGTCAATCCGCTTGCGGTGCGGGGAATCGCAACAGGTCTGTCGCCTTTCGTCGGCGATATCGTCGGCACGCCTGCCGATGTCACCGGCACCCACGGCTTCCCAGCCGAGAGCCTCGGTCCGGTAGAGGCCACTCGGCTCTTCAGCGTCTTCGACGGAGACAACGAGGCAGGCGCGACGATGAACGGATCGGCGTTGGCAGCCGCCGAGCAGATCGACAGGCGGTTCGCCGAGGGCGCGATCGGTACCGGCCAAGAACAGGTCGACCTCGGGCATTATTCAGGCCGGTTGCGCGGCGTAGTGGATGCCGGGATCAACGCCAGCGTCGCCGATCTGAACCTGAACGAAACCGACAGCGCGAAGGCACAATCCGATCAGCGCGCTGCCGCTTACGGCGTCGGGCAGAACCTGATCGGCATGGCGGGCATGGCCGGACCGGCCGGTGGGCTCGGCGGTCCCGTGGTCCAAGCAGTGTCCGAGTACTACAAGAACGACCTCACCAGCGTTGACCCCGACTACGGCGACAAGACACCAAGCGTCAAGATCGGTGATAACTACAATCTCCAACAGTCCGGAACAATTGGTGCGCAACGCTACAACATGCTTGCTCAGCTCGTGGAATCCGGCCAGATCAATTCGGGCATGCTGCCCGGACCGGTCTACGACAATATGCTGATTACGTCCCCCGATGGCTCGGTATCGGTGAAGCCCTACATATCGGCGGCCGATACTCCCGAGTCGGCGGGCATACTGGATAATTCCATCCCAGGCATCCTTTCCCACTACGGCGTCAGTGCCGAAGGGCAGCAGAATTATGTGAACAACGGAAATCAGGCAGCTCAGATCTATCAGCGCATTATCTCGAACGGAACCATGGATGGCCAGCAGGAGATCAAGAGGCTGACCACCGATGAACTCGAGCGCCAGAAATACAATAAATGGTCCACGACGCGATGAGCCGAAAATCTACCGTGATACGAACCCTGTGGCCCGATACGTCGCGACGCAGCCGTCGAGCACTACTCCTCGGCCTCGTTTCCGTAACCGTGATCACGGCGGGGTCTTGCGCCGACGAACAGTCCGAGTCGAGTTCGGCCCAGAAGCCGTATCCGTATGCGGCGCCCTCCGCACTGGCGGAGGCGACGTCGGTGTGGAGTGCGGAGCCCGGTCTCGACCTGCTCGGCGACCAAGGCTTACTCGCACGTGGAGCAGCCGAATCGGAGTTCATCGCGAACGCCACGAAACCCGATTACGCATATTGGAGACCCCTGCGAGTTCCGGTCGAGGACGATGGGCGCAATGTAGGCAAGGCGCTGAGCACCAACCTCCGGGATGCAGATCTGGTCGGCACATTGCATTGGAGGCTGTTGTCGCTGACTTCCCAACGCGACGGATTCGATGCCGAGGTCTGCCTCCAATTGCGCGGCGCCTCTGCCAGGTTTCCCGTCGTCTACGAGCCCGGGAAGGTCAACTACGTGACATGGACCGTAGGATCAATTCAGAAGACTCGCATCGAGTTCAGGACGAATAAGCGCAGCAAGACGATACCGACGCCGGTGATCCATCAGACTGCGCCGGTGTCATCTGCATCCGAGGACGCGTTGCGCTGGCAGGGGCCATCCGTCGATATCTTCGACGGCTGGCGGATGAAGTTCACGAATGCATTGAATGTTGTGGACTCGGACCCTGCCGAGACGACCCCGTGTCGCACCTGGGGGTACAGCCTGTTTCCCCCGCCCTCGCAGGAGGACGAATCGAAAGCGAGAAGGGGAGCCGCGTTGGGCGGCGGTATGCACTCTGTGCGTATGGAACGCCCGGTCACATTGCCCGCCTACCCGGGCTGGCCCCAGTAGGACTCAACAGCGTCCGTCGGATACGGCCGTAGAGATCGGAAACACTGAAAGGGACGGGGAGCCAATTCTGTGCCGGTGGCGGCGCGGCGATGTCCTGAGTCGGAGGCCCGAGCGTAACGGTTGTACCCGTGGACGCGCCCAGCATCTGGGCCACCCTATCCACCGCGGGACGAGGGTTGACTTCCCCGACACGCCCCCGCTCGTGTTGTAGTTGAACCACAGCCCGACTCCGATCAGCGCGATCCCCGCGATCCCGATCGCCACCCATCGAGCCGCGGACCCCGCCTCGCTCGGCTCATTCGCCTCCGGCTTCTTGTACTGCCAGCCCGCCGTCGTCCGCCACCACTTGCTCGGATTGACGAACAGCGCGAACAGGACCATCAGCGCCCCGACGACAATGAAGAACCACGCCACGCGCGCAGCCTACCGGCCGGGTGGCGGGGTGGAGAGGTGGTCGCGTCAGGGGCAAAAGCCGAGATGGTCGTCGTGGGGATGGTCCTCGCGGTAGTAGCGCTGGGTGAGGGTGGTGCGGTGATGGATCTCGGCTGTGAGGGCGGGTGGCGTTATGGGTCTGGCGATAATCGGGTCGCCGGTTTCGACGTAGTACCGGCCGTCTGGGTAGTCCATCCACCAGAAGCCTCGGCCGAAGGCGGGGCGGGCGTCGAGGGCCGGGCCGGGGTAGACGGTGATTTCGCCGAGTGCGCGGCGCGGGCGTTTGAAGATTCGGTCGAGTTGGTCGGTGAGGCTGAGTTCGTGGGTGCGGCGGAGGCAGCGTTCTCGGTCCGCGGTGATCTCTTCGCGGCGCAGCTCCAGCGGGGATCGCTCACCTGGATCCGTCCGCGGTAGTGCGGCGACGGTCAGCGGGGCGAGTGTGTTTGCGGCGCAACAGGTCACAGTCACGGCACCGCCGGCGTCGGGGGTGGCGCCGGGCTCCTGGACCAAAGTCACCCCGGCTCGGCCTCGAACCGCGCCGTGAAACCGATACACACGGGATAGGCCATGTCCGCCAAAACCTTTCGACTCGATGCGAGCATCGGGCTCGAGCAGCACCGTGAGCGCGTGCTCGATCTCCTCCGCGTACTTGTCCAGCAGGCTCCGCACGGCGCCCTCGCGCTCACGCTTCAATTCGTCGAAATCCCCGATGCCGGTGCGGTGAGACAGCGGATACGGAAGGCGGTCGCGACCGTATGCGGCCCAGAGGATTTCGAACTCGAGTCCGGTGAATCTAATCCCGCTGCTGGCCACAGCCCCCACCTTCCGTCTCGGGAGCCACCTGCTCCACGGAGCGCAAGCCCGTCACCTCGTCGCCGTGCTCCCGGGTAACCAGGTACTCGGGCGCCCCTTTGCGCTCCTTGTCGTCGACAACGGCCTTACTCGCGAGCGCACCCACACCCGGCGCGCCGGCTACGCCTGGTCTAACGGGCCCCACGCAGCCGGAACCGATCTCCGACGGCGGCACGTTCCCAACCGGGGCGCCACCCTGCACACTGCGCCCGGAGCCGCCTGCCCCGGTCGAGCCACCGAATCCACCGACACCACCCCACCCACCTACGCCACCGAACCCACCGGCGCCGCCCTGCCGACCGGCGCCGCTGGCGCCGCCCGCCCGATCGGAACCACCGGCCCCACTCGATTCACCCACCCCACCGAACCAACCCGAACCACTCGAGCCACCAGACCATCGAGACTCAACCGGCACACCGGCACCACCCGACCGACCGAGACCACCCGACGGACCTGAACCGCCCAGCTGACCCCAGCCACCGGGGTGGCTGAAACCACCTGGACGGCCGAAACCACCCGACATACCGGAACCGCTCGACGGACCCGAACCGCCGGGCACACTGGCACCGCCCGATCGACCCGAACCGCCGGGCACACCGGCACCACTCGGCGGACCCGAACCACGGGGCCGAACGGCCCCGGCCGGCGGGCTGGCACCATCCCGCATACCGCTCGGCTCGCTCGAGTCTCGAGAGCGATCCGCAGCGCCGGATCGTCCGAAATCCCCTGCGCCACAATCGACGCCTCGGTCAGCCAGAGCAGTGGGCTCGGACGTCGGACCGAATCCTGCCGGGGTCGTCGGGGTAGGCGACCCGGATACCGCTGCTGGTCCAGCATTTCGGACCGGGCTCGATGTCGGATCCGGCCGGGCGACAATCTGGTCCACAGTGGCCGGGTCGATACCGCAGTTTCGCTGCGACTGCTCCACAACCCCCTCGGACGATCTTCGTCGAACCACCGATCCGCCCGTACCGGCGGCGATCTCGGGCGCGGCGGGCAGGTACGGCATTCCGGCATCGACCTGGCCCGCGACCTGCGCGTACACCGTCCGGAGGATCCGCCGCGCCTCCTCCTCGGCCTCGGTCCGGTCGTGATCGCCCGCCTTCATGACGCCATTCCTCGGCAGCACCCTCCCGGTGACGTCGACCGCCTCGGTGGCGCCCGGCATCAGCAGCCGGGTCTCCTCGAGGCCGGTCCGCAGTTCCCGCAGCTTCAGGCCGATCGCCTGCGCGGCCTCCGCCAGCGGCATCGACTCGTCGCGATAGCGCCCGACCGCGTCCACCGCCGCCGAGGCCGCCGCACCGGCCCAGGCTCCGGAGCCGTTCGGGCCGCCGATCGTGCGCTCGAACTCGGCGGTGAAGTTCGAGAACGCCAGGGCCAGTTTCTGCGAGATACCATCCCAGGTCCGGTACGCATCGTCGACGAGGCCGGGGCGCATGGCCGAGACGGCGCTCGTCATCTGCTCGAGGGTCAGGTGGTCGTAGCCGTCAGGCGAAACAATGTGCGGCGGCTGCAACTGGCCGGCGAAACCAGTCTGGCTCTGGCACTGGTGTATCCGCTCCCGCTCGACACCCCACCGCTCCTGAGCATCGGTCACGCGGGTGCGATATTCCGCATAACTCATCTCGCCCGCTCCGTCGCGGAGATCCGGGCGACGATGGCCTGATCCTGCGCGACGAAGTTCGCAATCGCCTTGGCCACAATCTCTTTCACGGCCCGGACGACGATCAGGTGCTGGCGTACCACGGCATCGAGCGCACGATCGCTCCCCGACGCGGTCAGGGAGAACTTCCGCTCCAGCACCCGACTGGACTCGAAGCTCCCGAACCCCGTGATACGGCTGATACTCGGCACTTCGTCCAGCACCTCGCACAGCTTGTCGATGTGCCGGTCGCAGGCCTTGTCCAGGCCCGCGCCCACCTCCGGGTCCAACAGGAGCCGCCCGGCACTGGCCTGACCGAGCAATCCCCGCCACCCACCGGAATCAACGCCGAACGCCATACTCCCCCTCCTCAGCCGCGCTACCGAAAATCCTCGATGAGCGGTCAGGCAAGCCCCCCGTACCAGCGAGAACACTAGCTCCCGGCCGCACCCACCGGCAAGCAAAACCAGGTTCCCGCACCCCGTCTCGACAAATCCAGCCGATTCACGGGACCGCCGTGAACAGCTCGTAACTGTGACCGTCAGGATCGCGGACGTAAACGCCCCGGCCCCCGCCCAGATGGTTGATCTTGCGGTCCCAGCCGAACTCCGGACTCGATCCGTAGTCCACGGCGGGCCACCGCGCCAGTCGGTCCATGACGGCGTCGAAGGTGGCGTCGTCGACCAGGAAGGCGTAGTGCCCCGGTTCGACCCGGCCGCGCTGGTCGTAGTCGAGAGTCAGGTCGTCGTTGACAGCCACCGGAACGAACGGCCCTACCGGGGAGCCCACCGACAATCCCACCAGCTCCGCGAAAAACGTTGCGGCCGCGTGCTTATCGGTGGACGGGACGATGGTGTGGTTGAGAACAATGGACATGAGACCCTCCTGCTCCGAGCCACCGAGGAGCTGTCACGACATCCCGGCCCGGATCGGTATACATGCAATACGCACGCAAATATACATGCGGAACGCACGCACTTCCAGGTACACCGGAACCCCGCCGGTAAATTGAGCCTCGTGAATCGCCCCTCCGACACCCCCGACGGCGGGCCCGCCCTGTTCCGCCTGGTCCGCTTCTGGTCCCGGCGCTGGGTCAACCGCGCGCTCGACCCGGGCGCACCGGACGGCGATACGCGGCGCGTCCAGTACATCCAGGCCGTCGAGGCGGTGGCCGCGCGGGGCACGGCCGAGGAGGCGACCGTCACGACCGTCGCCACCCAGCTCGGCCTCGACCACTCCGGCGCCAGCCGCATCGTGCGCGAGACGGTCGCGGCCGGATACCTGCGCCGAGCCGATTCGGCACACGATCGCCGCCGCGTGGTCCTCGACCTGACCGACCGCGGCCGTGACCTGCTCGCCGCCTCCCGGGAGTGGCAGCGGCGCCGTTTCGACGAACTCACCGCCGCGTGGGACGCCGACGATCGCCGCCGATTCGCCGCCTACCTGCAGCGGCTGGCCGACGAGACGACCTGAGCTACCCCGTCATATCGAATCCGCCGAGGATCTTGGTGGGCCGGAGGCGGACCACCAGTTCCCCCGGCACCCCGTTGCGCTTGCCGAACTCCTCGGCCCGGTCGGCGCCCATGTACCGGCCCGCGATGGCGGTGGCGGTGCGCACCAGCTCGTCGAGGTCCTCGGAGACGGTGGCGATGCCCTGCACCTGCAGATACGCGAACGGCGGTGCGTCCAGATCGACACACAGCGCCAGGCGCGGATCGCGGGCGATCGCCTTGCCCTTCGCCGTGTTCTTGCCGGTGTTGAAGACCAGCTCGTCACCTTCGAGGACGAACCAGACCGGGTTGATGACCGGCCGCCCGTCGGTGGCCACGAACGCGAGCTTGCCCGTGCGCGTGCCGTAGGACAGGAATTCGCGCACCTGAGGATCGGTGATAGAGGCCATGCCGATCAGCGTACGGCGAGGAGCGTGGATTCCGGCCACAAGCACGCCGGAAACGAGGAAGGCGGCACGCCGGAAACGAGGAGGGCGGCACGCCGGAAACGAGGAGCCGGACCGGAAGGGCGAGGCGGCCACGCCGAGTGAGGGGACGGCCGCGAATTGACGAGACGCCGCGCCGGAATCAGATCGCCCCGTGTTCTCGCGCTCGGGCGACCGCCGACGTTCGCGACTTCACCTCCAGCTTCGAATAGATATGCACCAGATGGGATTTCACGGTCGTCTCGCTGAGGAACAACCGCTTGCCGATCTCGCGGTTGGAGTGCCCGTCGGCGACCAGCCGCAGCACCTCGATCTCCCGCGGGCTCAGGGTGGTGTCGGGCTTGCGGACCCGGGTCATCAGCCGGGACGCGACCGACGGCGAGAGCACGCTCTCCCCCGCCGCCGCGCCGCGCACCGCCGCCAGCAGTTCGGCGGGCGGGGTGTCCTTCAAGATGTAGCCGCAGGACCCGGCCTCGATGGCGCCGAGGATATCGGCATCGGTGTCGTAGTTGGTGACCACCAGCACGTTCGGCGGATTCGGCAAGGCGCGCAACGCAATCGTGGCGTCCACGCCCGATTTGCCCGCGCCGAAGCGCAGATCCATCAGCACCAGGTCGACCTCGGTGGTGGTACAGAAGGCGACGGCCTCCTCCGCGGTCGCGGCCTCGCCGAGCACGTCGATGTCCTCGCCGGAGTCGAGCAGGGCGCGCAACCCGGCGCGGACGATGGCGTGGTCGTCGGCGAGCAGCAGGCCGATCATGGCGAATCCTCCAGCGGGAACGTGACGGTGACGGCGGTGTGACCGGGCTCGGATTCCACGTTCATGCCGCCGCCCCGCTCCTCGACTCGACTGCGCATGGCCGCGAGCCCGAACGTGCCACGCGCGAAAACCGCAGGGTCGATACCGATTCCGTCGTCGACCACATCGAGATGCACCGCATCGTCGGCGTAGGTGAGCGTGATCCGCATCCGATCCGCCCGGGCGTGCCGGACCACATTGGATACCGCGCCCTGGGCCACCCGCACCAGCGCGGCCTCGATCGGCATCGGCAGCCGTTCCGGCGCGCCCTCCACCAGCACCTGGGCGCGCAGTCCGGGAGCGTTGGCGCGCTCGGCAATTCGCTCCAGCGCCCCGGTCAGCGACTGGCCCTCCAGCACCGCCGGGGTGAGTTCGGCGATGAGCTGGCGGGTCTCGGCGAGACTGTCAGCGGCGGTATCGCGGGCAAGTCGAATCTGTTCCAGCGCAGGATGGTCCGGTCCGGAACGCTCCGCGGCGTGCAGCAGCAGCTGGATGCTGGACAGCCCCTGCGCCACGGTGTCGTGGATCTCCTGTGCCAGCCGCTGTCGCTCGGCCAGCTTGCCCGCCGTCCGCTCCTGCTCGGCGAGAGTTGCTCGGGCGGCGAGCAATTCGTCGATCAGCCGCTGCCGGTCGGCGGCCTCCTGGAACAGCGCGCGATACCCCAGACCGATCGCGAGGGCGACCAGCGCGCCCAGCACCGGCCCCACCACGCCGCCGATCGACCACCCCTGGTGCAGCGCGAAACCGACCACGGACACCACGGTGGCCACCGCGACCGCGACCGCGCCCCAGAACCGCGGCAGCAGATGCAGATACAGGAAGAACAGCCCGAAGACGAGGTAGATCGCGTAGGGCTCGACCGCCACCAGCCCCAGCCACAGCACGGTCAGCAGCCCCAGCCACACCCGGGCCGCCACGGGCCGCCCACGCAGTGCGACACCGGCGAAGTAGGTGAGCAGGAACAGCACCGCCAGCGTGATCACGCCCCACCGGTGCTCACCGCCGGGCGCCAGCGCGCGACCCGCGACCACCGCCGTCAGCGCCACCATCAGCGCGTGCAACCCGAGCTGCAGCGCGGCGAAGACAGGGGTCAGCGGCGAGCGGTGCACGCCTGCCAGCTTATGCGCGGTTACCTGCGCGGCATCCATCGAGAGGCGTAATCGCCCGCCCACCGTCGGCAGGGCCGGGTTCGGTCCGCACGCGCGAGGCCCGCGCGGCGCTCCGCGACAGGATGGACCCATGTTCGTCGCGCCGCGAGAGCGGTCTACCGCCTGGTCGACGGCCGCCTCACATCGGGCGAGCCCGCCGAACTCCCGGTGTGGAGCCGCCTCCCACCGCGGTTCCGCGTCAGGGCTGCTCGCGGTCCTGGGCAGGGCGTGCGTCCGCGTACCAGTCCAGGAGGGCCGGGTTGTCCACCGCGGTGCGTTCCACCACGCGGGAGGGGTCGGCGCCCTGGAAGAGGCGCTTGATCGGGACCTCCAGCTTCTTGCCGGTGCGGGTGTGCGGGATGCCCGGGGCGACGATGATCTCGTCGGGGACGTGTCGCGGGGAGACCTCGGTGCGGATCGTGTTCCGGATCCGCTCGGTCAGCTCGGAGGTCAGCTCGACGCCCTCGGTGAGCACCACGAACAGCGGCATCCAATAGCCGCCGTCGGGTTGCTCGGCGCCGATCACCAGCGCCTCGGCGATCTCCGGAAGCCGCTCCACCACCTGGTAGATATCCGCCGAGCCCATCCGGATGCCCTGCCGGTTCAGCGTGGAGTCCGACCGACCGTGCACCACGATGCTGCCGTGATCGGTGATCGTGATCCAGTCGCCGTGCCGCCACACGCCCGGGAACATCTCGAAATAGGCGCCGCGATAACGGCTTCCGTCCGGATCGTTCCAGAACTTCACCGGCATCGACGGCATCGGCTTGGTCAGGACCAGCTCGCCGACCTCCCCGCGCACCGGATTTCCCCGCTCGTCCCAGGAGTCCACCGCCGCACCCAGATACGGCGCCGACAGCTCACCGGGCCACACCGGCACCGTGCGCGCGCCTCCGATGAATGCCGACACCACATCGGTCCCGCCGCTGAGCGAGGACACCTGCACCCGCTCACCGACATTGTCGCGCAACCACAGTGCCGACGACGGCGGCAGCGACGAACCGGTGATGCCGACCGTGCGCAACAGCGACAGATCGTGGTCGCGTCGCGGCGCCACGCCCGCCTTGATGCACGCCAGCACATACCCCGGACTGCTGCCGAGCACGGTGGTCCGCGTCCGACCAGCGATGTCCCACAACGTATCCGGCGCGGGATATCCGGGACTGCCGTCGTAGCAGACGATGGTCGCCCCGACCAGCAGCCCGGCGATCTGGAAATTCCACATCATCCAGCTCGGGCTGGTGTACCAGAAGAATGTGTCGTCGCGACCGATATCCGACTGCAGCGCAACGGCCTTCAGATGCTCGACGACCACGCCGCCGTGACCGTGCACGATACCCTTGGGCAGCCCGGTGGTGCCCGACGAGTACAGCACCCACAGCGGGTGATCGAAATCGACCTTCCCCGTATCGACCTCGACGCCGATCGGTTCGGTGATCTGCGCCCAGTCCAGCGAATTGGGCACCTCGCCGCCGAGTCGCGACACCACCACGGCCGCCCGCACCGTCGGCAATCCGGCACGCAGGGCGGCGATATCCGCGGTCTTGTCGTGCGCCTTGCCGCCGTAGCGGTATCCGTCGGCGGTCACCAGCACGACGGGCTCGAGCTGCCCGAGCCGGTCCAGCGCCGCCTTCGCCGAATAGTCCTGGCCGCAGGCGCTCCAGATCGCTCCGAGGCTCGCCGTCGCCAGAAACGCGATGACGGCCTCCGGGATATTGGGCAGGTAGCCGACGACACGGTCGCCCGGTTCGACCCCCTGGGCACGCAGCGCACCGGCGAATGCCGCCGTCCGGCCGAGCAACTCGGCCCACGAGACCTCGGTCAGCGTGCCGTCCTCACCGGCGTACACGATCGCCGGGCGATCCGATCGCGCGTGCCGGACCACCTGATCGACATAGTTCAGGCGAACCCCCGGAAACCATTGCGCACCAGGCATTTCCGTGCTGTCCAATACGCGCTGTGGCGGCTCGCCCAGCTCGAAGTATTCCCAGAGCGCACCCCAGAATCCGGGCACATCGTCCACGGACCACTGCCACAGGGAGTAATAGTTCGGAAACTCCGCCCCGGTTCGTTCCGCCACGAATCGCGCGAAATCCGTGACGCGCGCACAGGCGATATCCTGCTCACTCGGCACCCATTGCGGCTCCATCACGAACCTCCCTACGCATTCGTCGTACCGGCACCGCGGCGCACGCGATGGCTACCAGGAATTCTCGCCGACCGGCATGCGTCCGCGCGGCCACGATGTCAATTTCCCCGTGCGGGCGGCTCGGCGCGGCGCACGATGCGCTCGGCGTGCCGCACGATCGGACCGTCGACCATGCGTCCCTCGAACGCGAATACCCCGCGGTTGTTCGGCACCTCGGCGAGCAGCCTGCGCGCCCAGTCCACTTCGTCCGGCGACGGCACGTAGGCCGCTCGGATCACGGGCACCTGGCTGGGGTGGATGGCCACCTTGGCATCGAACCCCACCGCCACCGCGTCGTCGGTTTCCGCGCGCAGCCCGTCCAGGTCGCGTATGTCGAGATACACCGAGTCCAGCGCGAACCTGCCGTACGCCTTGGCGGCCAGCAGCACCGACGACCGCACGTGCCGCTCCACATCGCGGTAGCTGCCGTCGGCGTGCCGACTCGAGTTGCCGCCCAGCGCCGCGACCAGATCCTCGGCACCCCACATCGCGCCGACCACATTGGCGACCCGCATCACCTCACCGGCCCGCAGAGCGCCCAGCGGCGATTCGAACAGCGCGATCACCTCGCACTCGGTGAGGCTCGAAACCTGTTCGACCGTCTCGCATTTGGGCAGCATGACGCGCCGGTAGCGAGTACCGACGAGCGCCTTCAGATCCAGAGCGTGATCGTCGGTCCCGGCCGCGTTCACGCGGACCACGGTGCGCTCGGGATCGAGCGGAGTCGCGGTCAGGGCCTGACGTGCGGCGGCCTTGTCCGCCGGCGCCACACCGTCTTCCAGGTCCAGGATCACCACATCTGCCGCGGCCGCGGCCTTCTCGTAGCGCTCCGGCCGGTCGGCCGGGCAGAACAACCACGCGGGGCCGGACATTTCCCAGGTCATGACGCCCACTTCCGCACCAGCGTCCGCCGGATCGCCGTCGCCACCACATCGCCGTGCTGATTGCGGCCGGTGTGCGCGAATGTCACGATCCCCTCCCCGGGGCGGCTCTTGGACTCCCGCTTCTCGGTGACCACGGTCTCGGCGTACAGCGTGTCGCCGTGGAACAGCGGCTTCGGGAAGCCGATATCGGAAAAGCCCAGATTCGCCACGATGGTGCCCTGCGTCAGCTGCGCCACCGACAGTCCCACCAGCGTCGACAGCGTGAACATCGAATTCACGAGGCGCTGGTGGAAAGGCGGCTGCGCATCCGCGAAGGCCGCGTCCAAGTGCAGCGCCTGGGTATTCATGGTCAGCGTAGTGAACAGCACATTGTCGGCCTCGGTAATGGTGCGGCCCGGCCGGTGCTCGTACAGCACATCGGTCTCGAATTCCTCGTACCACAGGCCGCGCTGCACCACCCGGCGCATCGGTTCCGTCACAGGCCCAGCTCCCGTCCGATCAGCATCAACTGCACCTCGGTGGTGCCCTCGCCGATTTCCAGAATCTTGCTGTCGCGGTAATGCCGGGCGACAACATATTCGTTCATGAACCCGTAGCCGCCGAAGATCTGGGTGGCGTCGCGGGAATTGTCCATGGCCGCCTCGCTGGCGACGAGTTTCGCGATCGAGGCCTGCTTCTTGAACGGCTTGCCCGCCAGCATCAGCGCCGCCGCGTCGTAGTAGGCGGTGCGCGCTGCGTGCGCCCGCGCCTCCATGCGCGCGATCTTGAACGCGACCGCCTGATTGCGGCCGATCGCCTGCCCGAACGCCTCGCGCTCCCGCGCGTACCGCACGCTCTCGTCCACGCAGCCCTGCGCGGCCCCCACCGACAGCGCGGCGATCGCGATGCGGCCCTCGTCCAGAATGCGCAGGAAGTTCGCGTATCCGCGCCCCCGCTCGCCGAGCAGATTCTCCTGCGGCACACGGACATCGGTGAGGCTCAGCGGGTGGGTGTCGGAGGCGTTCCACCCGACCTTGTTGTAGGCCGGTTCGGCGACGAAGCCCGGCGTATCGGTCGGCACCAGAATGGTGGAGATCTCCTTCTTGCCGTCCGTCTGCCCGGTCACGGCGGTCACCGTCACCAGCCGGGTGATATCGGTCCCGGAGTTGGTGATGAACTGCTTGCTGCCGTTGATGATCCAGTCGTCACCGTCGAGCACGGCCGTGGTGCGGGTGCCGCCCGCGTCGCTGCCCGCGCCCGGTTCGGTGAGGCCGAAGGCCGCCAACGCCCGACCGGATGTCAACTGCGGCAACCACTCCTGCCGCTGTGTGTCGTTGCCGAAGCGGTAGACCGGCATGGCGCCCAGCGAGACGCCCGCCTCCAGGGTGATCGCTACGCTCTGGTCGACCTTGCCGAGTTCCTCCAGCGCCAGGCAGAGCGCGAAGTAGTCGCCGCCCATGCCGCCGTACTCTTCCGGGAACGGCAGCCCGAACAGCCCCATATCGGCCATCCCGGCGATCACCTCGTATGGGAACGAGTGCTCCGCATCGTGTTTCGCGGCGACCGGCGCCACTACCTGACGGGCGAAATCCCGGACGGTCAGCGCGAGTTCGCGGTATTCGTCGGGAACGGTGCCGGTGGAAAGGAATTCGGTCATGCGTGGGGTTCCTTCGAATCAGGGGTGTCGTCGGGCGTGATGCGCGCGAGTACCTGGTCGACCTGGACCTGCGTTCCCGAGTCGACCAGCAGTTCGACGATTCCCGCGATCGGCGCGGTGAGGGTGTGTTCCATCTTCATCGCCTCGACGACCACGATCGGCGCCCCCGCCGCTACCGCGGCCCCCGGCGCCGCCGCGATCGCGATCACCGAACCGGGCATGGGGCTGCGGATCTCGGCCTCCCCCACCTGTTCCGCGCCCGCGCGCACATTCTCCTCGGCGACCTCCCGGAGGGCCGCGACGCCGGTCGCGCCGGCGACCCACAGCTGACCGTCGTGTTCGGCCACACGGAATCGGGTGCGCACCCCATCGAGAGCCACCGAAACGTCGCTCGCTTCGAATTCGGCTGTCAGAGAGCGCTTTTCGGACTCGTCAAGCCAGACCTCGGCAGCGCGCGGGCTGCCCGTGAGATACACGTGGGTGATCCGGTCGGCTCCCGACAGCCGCAGCACGGTGGGCGCCGGCGCACCCAGCCGCCAGCCGCTCGGCGTCCCCCACACGTCCCGCGTACCCGATCGCCACAGCCGCAGCCACCGGTACACCGCCGCCGCCACGAACTGCTCGTCGGTCACCGGTGCGGCACGGAAGTCCCCTGCCCGCCGATCCAGCAGGCCCGTGTCCAACCGGCCCGCCAGCACGTCGTCGTCGGCCAGCAGGAACCGCAGGAAGTCGATATTCGTCCGCACTCCCAGCACCAGGGTGTCGGCCAGCGCGCGGTCGAGCTTGGCGATGGCGTCGGCACGGGTGGCGGAGTAGGCGATCACCTTCGACAGCATCGGGTCGTAGTCGCTGCCGACCACCGATCCGGCCCGCAGACCCGAATCCACCCGCACCCCAGCACCGTTCGGCTCCGACAGCGCCAGCACGGTGCCGCCGGTCGGCAGGAAGCCGCGCCCCGGATCCTCGGCGTACACGCGGGCCTCGACCGCGTGTCTCGTCATCCGGATGTCCTCCTGTGCGACCGCCAGCTTCTGCCCGGCCGCCACCCGCACCTGGCATTCCACCAGGTCCACGCCGGTGATCAGCTCGGTCACCGGATGCTCGACCTGTAGGCGGGTGTTCATCTCCATGAAGAAGAACTCGTCGGGCCGGTCGGCTGACACGATGAACTCCACCGTTCCGGCGCCCACGTAGTCGACACTGCGCGCGGTACTGCAGGCCGCCGCGCCGATCCGCGCCCGGGTATCGGCATCCAGCAACGGCGAGGGCGCCTCCTCGATCACCTTCTGATGGCGGCGCTGCAGGCTGCACTCGCGCTCGCCCAGATGCAGCACCTGACCGAATTTGTCGGCGAGTATCTGCACCTCGATGTGCCGGGGCCGGGTGACGAACCGCTCCAGGAACAGGGTGTCGTCACCGAAGGCGGCCGCCGCCTCGCGCCGCGCGCTCGCCAGCGCGTCGGGCAGCTGCTCGGGCGCGTGCACCAGCCGCATCCCCTTGCCGCCGCCGCCCGCGGACGGCTTCACCAGCACCGGATATCCGATATCAGCTGCGGCGTCGAGCAATTCGGCATCGGTCAGGCCGGGCCGCGCGATCCCCGGCACGACCGGCACGCCGTAGTCGGCGACCGCGTTCTTCGCGGCGATCTTGTCGCCCATGATCTCGATCGCGCGGGCGGGCGGCCCCAGGAATACGATGCCCGCCGCGGCGAGGGCCGCGGCGAACGCCGGATTCTCCGACAGGAAGCCGTACCCCGGATGCACCGCTTGCGCCCCGGTCCGCACGGCGGCGTCGACGACCTTGCCGATATCGAGATAGCTCTCCCGGGCCGCCGCCGGTCCGAGGCGCACCGCGGTGTCGGCCTCGTGTACGTGCCGGGCGTCGACATCGGCATCGCTGTACACCGCGACCGATCGAATCTCCATGGCGCGCAACGTCCGGATGACCCGCACCGCGATCTCGCCGCGGTTGGCGACCAGCACGGTGTCGAACGGGACGGGCGAATTCTGCAGCATCGTCATCACATCCGGAATACGCCGTAGGACACGGGCTCGAGTGGGGCCTGCGCGCAGGCCGACAGCGCCAGCCCCAGCACGGTTCTGGTGTCGGCGGGGTCGATCACGCCGTCGTCCCACAGCCGCGCTGTCGAATAGTACGGATTGCCTTGGCGCTCATATTGTTCCCGTATCGGAGCCTTGAACTCCTCCTGCTCCTCGGCACTCCAGGCATCGCCGAGCTGATCGCCGCGCACGGTCGCCAGCACCGACGCGGCCTGCTCGCCGCCCATCACCGAGATTCGCGCGTTCGGCCACATCCACAGGAACCGAGGCGAATACGCGCGCCCGCACATCGAGTAGTTGCCCGCGCCGTAGGAGCCGCCGATGATCACGGTGAGCTTGGGCACCCGGGCGCACGCCACCGCCGTCACCATCTTCGCGCCGTTCTTGGCGATGCCGCCCGCCTCGTAGTCGCGGCCGACCATGAACCCGGTGATGTTCTGCAGGAACACCAGCGGGATCGATCGCTTGTCGCACAGCTCGATGAAATGCGCTCCCTTGAGCGCGGATTCGCTGAACAGCACGCCGTTGTTGGCGACGATGCCGACCGGATGGCCGTGAATGCGGGCGAACCCGGTGACCAGCGTGCGACCGTACTCCTGTTTGAACTCGGAGAACTCGCCGCCGTCGACGATCCGGCCGATGACCTCGCGCACGTCGTAGGGCGTGCGCGAATCCACCGGCACCACGTCGTAGAGCTCCGACTGTGGCGCCACGGGGTCCACCGGCGGCGCCACCTCCCACGGGCTCGCAGACCGCGGCCCCAGCGTGCTCACGATGCGGCGCACGATGCGCAGCGCGTCCTGATCGCTGTCGGCGAGATGGTCGGTGACACCGGAAGTGCGCGAATGCAATTCGCCGCCGCCGAGTTCCTCGGCCGTCACCACCTCGCCGGTGGCCGCCTTCACCAGCGGCGGCCCGCCCAGGAAGATGGTGCCCTGATCGCGCACGATGACAGCCTCGTCGCTCATTGCCGGGACGTACGCGCCGCCCGCCGTGCACGACCCCATGACCGCGGCAATCTGCGCGATTCCCTTGGCGCTCATGGTCGCCTGGTTGTAGAAGATGCGGCCGAAATGCTCCCGGTCCGGGAAGACCTCGTCCTGATGCGGCAGGTACGCGCCGCCGGAATCGACGAGATAGAGGCAGGGCAGGTGGTTCTGCAGCGCCACCTCCTGCGCGCGCAGATGCTTCTTGACCGAGACCGGGTAGTAGGTGCCGCCCTTGACGGTGGCGTCGTTGGCGACGATCACGCACTCGCGGCCGGACACCCGGCCGATCCCGCTGATGACGCCCGCGCCCGGGCAGTCGTCGCCGTACATACCGGTCGCCGCCAGCGGTGACAGCTCCAGGAACGGGCTGCCGGTGTCGAGCAGCTGATCGACCCGCTCACGCGGCAGCAACTTCCCGCGGGCCACGTGCCGCTCGCGCGCCTTGGCCGGACCGCCGAGCGCACTCGCCGCCAACCGCGACCGCAGATCCTCCACCAGCGCCAGGTGGGCCGCCCGGTTGGCGCCCTCCACCCGCGTGCCCCGCGCAACCGTCATCACGCCATCCTGCCCGATCGGTTAATCGCCAATAACTGGAATTTAAGATAGTCTCCATTAACCGAGTTGTCCACCCCGGCGAGAGGAGGCGCGTTGACCAGCAGTGATTCGGTCACGCCCACGCGCCGCGAGCAGCTCAAGGCGCAGCGCCGAGAGCAGTTGCTGGAGGCGGGAGCACGGCTGATTGCCGACCGCGGCTTTCCCGGTGTGCGGCTCGACGACCTGGGCGCGGCCGTCGGGATCAGCGGCCCGGCGGTCTATCGGCACTTCCCCAGCAAGGAGGCGCTGCTCGTCGAGCTACTGGCGGGGGTCAGCCAGCGGCTGCTGGAGGGCGGCAGAACCGTTGTCGCGCAATCCGATTCATCGGCCGCGGCGCTGTCCCGGCTGATCGACTTCCACCTCGACTTCGCCCTCGGCGAGCCGGAACTCATCCGCATCCAGGACCGGGACCTGGAGAATCTGCCCGAGGCCGCCAAACGCCAGGTCCGCCGCACGCAGCGGCAGTACGTCGAGGTGTGGGTGTCCGTGCTGTGCCGGTTGCACCCCGACCTCCCCGAGGCCACCGCCCGGGTGCAGGCGCACGCGACGTTCGGCCTGATCAACTCCACTCCGCACAGCGCGTCCGCCGCGCTCGCCAGCCGGGCCCGCCCGATCCTGCGACGGATGGCGCTGGCCGCGCTGGCGTGACCCGCCCCGGCAGGGCTGTTCCCACGAGAGGCGAATTCGGCTGTCGCGCACTACCGTCGGTCAACGGTGCTCGGGGGTGATTGTGGGCCTGCTCGCGCTGCGGGCGGCAGCAGGCCGTCGCAGCACACGTTGGACCCTCGCAAATGGCGAGGGCTGGAAAGGTTGTGGAGAGAATGGTACGGAAAACCCTGGTCAAGGCGCTCGCTGTCACCGCTGCGCCGCTCGCTGCCGCGGTTGTGTTCGCCGGAGGCGCGAGCGCCGACGCCGGACAGGCCGCACCGCAGGCGGCGCCCGTGGCGGGTGTCCCGCTGGAGTCCGAGGGCATCGCCACCAACCCCAATGCCCAGTACCCGGACCCGGTGCTGAACGGCGCCGCCCTCGGCGCCGGAATCGGCTCCGCGGTGGGCTTCTGGACCGGATCCGGCGGCCCGATTCTCGGCGGCCTGATCGGCGCGCTGGTCGGCGCCACCAACCCGGACGTGGTCCCGCAGGTCCTGCCCTGATCCGGCAGTAGATCGCGCACCCGAGGCCGGTGCCGGGCGCCTACGCCCGCCACCGGCCTCGAGCCTTTTCCGCCGAGGTGTCCATTCCGTCCGAATGCGGTAGCATCACGCAACGCATTCGGGGGGAGGATTTCGGCGGCTCGTCCGGGCCATCGAATTCCCGCCGCTCGCAGGCGATCTACGGATAGATGAGGAAGACGGGGGACTTCGCATGGCGAAGCATCGAAGACAGACCAGAACCCAACGCATCGCCCTGCGCGCCGCGGTCAGCGTGGTACCGATGACCGCCATAGCGACCGGCAGCACCATCGCACACGCGGCGCCGGCGCAATTCATCGCACCACAGCCCGGCGTCACCACGCCCAACCAGCCGAGCCCCGCTCCCCCACAGCAGGGTCCGGGCGCCACCCAACCCGGCGTCACCACCCCTGCCCAGCCGAAGACGCCGCCCCCGATGTCCTACGTCGCGCCGCAGGACGACCGCCGCGGTGTAGCGCCGGAAACCGACTTCGCCCAATACCGCTCGGTCCCGCAGCGCGATTATGTCGCTCCGCTCGAGCCCCAGGCGTTACACGCGCCCGAGCCGTCGCCGCCCGTTGCCGCGATCGTTCCGGCTCCGCGGATCCTGCGTGCCGGTGACTTGTCGACTCCGGCGCCGGACTTCCTGGCGCCCGACCAGATCGACCAGATCAACTCGATCCCGGCGGGGCCGGAGGCACAGATCTCCCAGTTCGCGAGATCGGTCGGCGTGGCGCCGAGTCGCGCGGACAGTGTGGCCGCGGGAGCGGTCGCCGGGGCAATCCAAGGTGCGGTCGTCGGCTGCGCGGTTGCGGGCGGGTTCGCTCTCGCCACGGTCATCCTGTCCCCGCTGTCCCCGATCGCCTGCGCTGGTTGGGGGGCGGCAGGATTCGCCGCCGGGGCCATGATCGGCGCGGGTAACGGAGGAATGCGGCCATGAGGCTCGAAAGAATTGTCGTGACCTCGCTGGTGGCGATCGCGGCGACCGGGATCGCCTCGGTGACGGCCAATTCGGAGCCGACACCCACGCCGAGAGACAGTCGGCACAGCGAGACACCACGCTCCATTCACGGCACAGATCACGACATCGGCTTCACAACCGGATTCACCTCCGGGCGCGACGGCGTCGTCACCACCCTGGAAGCCGGTCGGTTCGACCTGGCTGTCTCGAAGGAATCGGTCGACCTCATCGGTCGCGACGGCCTGCCGTTCGCCACGGTGCCTTTGACAGTTCACGCCGCGAACCGGCAGGTAGCCCTGCGACCGACCATCGAGGATCAGGGCAGAAAGCTCACCCTGCACCCGGTCGACCTGTCGCCGGGCGAACTCCGTGCCATCGACGAGCACCAGCCGACCGCGGAAGAACGGTGGAACGCCGAGGTGCAACGCGCGTCCTTCGGCGCGATGGTCGGCGGCGGCATCGGTCTGGTGATCGGGTTGGCGCTCGGAGGGCTCATTCTCTTCCCGATACCTATCGCCACCACGGCGATCGGTGCCGGAATAGGCTTTCTGGCCGTAGGCGGCCAACCGCTGATCGACGCCGGAATCGCCTATTTCAGTGGGCAGCCCGCGCCGCCGCCCGCCGCTCCCCCAGCACCGTGAGCGCCCGCGCCGAGGGCGAAATCACCTGTCCCAGCACATGGGTAGTGCCCTCGAACTCGCCGAGGGCTGGAAGGTAAAGGAAGAGAATGATTCGCAACACCCTGGTCAAGGCGTTCACCGTGACCGCCCTGCCGCTGGCCGCCGTGGCCGTCTTCGCCGGCGGCGCCTCCGCCGAAGCCCCGCAGGCCACGCCCGTCGCGGGCATCCCGCTGACCGAGGACATCACCACCAACCCCAACGCCCAGTACCCGGACCCGGTGCTGAACGGCGCCGCCGCGGGTGCGGCGATCGGTTCGGCGGTGGGCTTCTTCACCGGTTCCGGCGGCCCGATCCTCGGCGGCCTGATCGGCGCGCTGGTCGGCGCCACCAACCCGGACGTGGTCCCGCAGGTTCTCCCCTGACCGACCCGGTCTCGGCCCCGATGCTGTCCTCCCCCGACCTGTCGCCCCACCGTGGTTTACTCGGGAGGTCGGCTGATCTCGGGGAGGGCGCATGGCACGGCAGGGTTCGAGGATCGCACGGTGGGCCGCACCGGCATTGGCCGCGGCGCTGCTGACCGCGTGCGGTGGTTCCGCCACCGCCGAGGACGAGTTCCGGTGGCTGGAGGAGGTCGACAGCCCCCGGGCCGCCGCCTGGGTCGAATCCGAGAACGCCAAGACCCTCGGTGTCCTGCAACAGGATCCGCGATATCCGGCGAATCTGGAGGGCGCCCAGCAGGTGGGCAGGTCCCCGGACCGCCTGCCGGAGCCGACGATCATCGACGGCGAGGTCTACAACTTCTGGCAGGACGGCACGCACGGCCGCGGTATCTGGCGCAAGACGTCGGTGTCCGATTACGAGGCGGCCCAGCCGAATTGGGTGACCGTACTGGACCTCGACGCGCTCGCGAAGTCCGAGGGCAAGGACTGGGTGTGGCAGGGCGTCGGCTGTTCACCGGTCACCGAGTCACACTGCCTGATCTCGCTGTCCGAGGGCGGCGAGGACGCCTCGACCTTCCGCGAATTCGACACGCGCACCGGCCGATTCGTTTCCGACGGGTTCGTGCTGCCGCGCGGCAAGCAGCTGGTGAACTGGGCCGACGACAACACGCTGCTGGTATCGCGGGAGTGGCAGCCGGGCGAGCTGACGACCTCGGGCTATCCCTACATCGTCAAGAGCTGGCATCGCGGCCGTGCCCTCGCGGAGACCACCGAGATCGCCCGCGGCGACCAGGCCGATATGCGGGCGATGCCGATGGTGCTCGCCGACGGCGACGGCCACCGCCTGGCGCTGGTGGCCCGCGCCCGCTCGTTCTTCGACCACCAGTACACCCTCGCCGCCGCGGCGAACCGGCCGCTCGCCCTGCCCGCGAAGTCGGAACCGGTCGGCCTGGTCGGCAATCGCCTGCTGGTCCGACTGGATCAATCGTGGGAGACCGGGGGCGCGAACTTCCCCGCGGGATCGCTGGTCTCGCTGGATGCCGAAGCGCTGGCAAGGGATCCCGAGCGGCTGCGACCCACCGCGGTCTACACCCCGGGCCCACGGGACAGCCTGCAGGAGGCGTCCACCACCAGGACCGGCGTCGTCGTCACCTCGCTGCACGACGTGCGCGCGCAGGTCGCGGTGTACAGCCCGCAACCCGACGGCGGCTGGCGGGCCGCCCCGGTGGCACTGCCGGACAACTCCTCGATCAGCACCGCGGCGACCGATACCCACGGCGCCCTGGCCTACCTGAAGCTCGAGTCCTTCCTGACGCCACCGGCCCTCTGGCGCCTCGACACCACCACCGCCGTGGCCACCGCCTCGAAAAGCTCACCACCGCAATTCGATCCGTCGCCCTATGTGGTCGAACAGCGGCACGCCACCTCCCCCGACGGCACGGTCGTGCCGTACTTCGTCGTCCACCGCGCCGATATGAAACTCGACGGGTCGAACCCCACCGTCCTGACCGCGTACGGCGGCTTCGGCGTGCCCCAGACCCCGCATTACGACGGCACCCTCGGCAAGCTGTGGCTCGATCGTGGCGGCGTGCTCGCCATGGCCAATATCCGCGGCGGCGGCGAGTTCGGCCCCGCCTGGCACGAGGCGGCACTGAAGACCCACCGCCAGCGCGCCTTCGACGACTTCGCCGCCGTGGGAACCGATCTCGTCGACTGCGAGATCACCACGCCACAGCGCCTGGGGATCACCGGCCGCTCGAACGGGGGGCTGCTCATGGGCGTCGAATTCACCCAGCGCCCCGAGCTGTGGAACGCGGTGGACATCGGCGTGCCCCTGCTGGACATGCTGCGGTACGAGCAGATCGCCGCGGGCGCCTCGTGGGTCGGCGAGTACGGCAGCGTCGCCAACCCCGACGAGCGCGCCTTCCTCGAATCCGTCTCGCCCTATCAGCAACTGAAGAAGGGCGTGCGGTATCCGGAACCGTTCGTCTGGACCACCACCAAGGACGACCGGGTCGGCCCGCAGCACGCACGCAAGTTCGCGGCGAAACTGGCCTCGCTCGGCGCCCCGTACCTGTTCTACGAGCCGTCCGTCGGCGGGCACCGCGGCAGCACCACCATCGACGAGCAGGCCACGATCACCGCGCTGCGATATACCTACTTCGCACGAAAACTCATGTAGCCCAGAGGGTTCGGGCTAGCGGCGCAGTTCGCGTTCGGCCGTCGAGAGCACAGAGTGAATCCCGAGTACGACCAACGGAGCGAGCGTGAGGGTGTAGAGATCCGAGAACAGCGGTGCGGCAACCTCGAATTGCGCATGCCACCGCACCCGGGTCCCGCCATCGACCTCCTCGAAGACGATGACGCCGTCCTGCGAACGCATCGGCGGAAAGGTCGTCAGCGCCCGGTAGCGCAGCAGCCGCGGCGGGTCGTATTCGACGATCTCCTCGGTGACCCGCAGCAGCGGCGTGACCAGCAGCCGCACCGCCCCGGTCCCGTGTTCGGAGACATTGCCCGGACGCACCAGAGTGACCCGCCGAACCACGGGCGTCCGCTGGAAGTTGGTGGCATCGGTGAGCCAGTCGAAGACGTCGACGACTGGCGCCTGGATAGTGCGTTCCAGGTCCACCGTGCGCATCGGTACTCCGTTCGGGGGCTGTGTAAGGTTCGCAGCGCAGCCTACGGCGCGAGTCCCGCACCGAACCAGGCAATCGCCACGAACCGATGCGATTTCGATACCGCGAGTCGGTTTCGATCGCGGACAAGTGTTGCACCGCATCATAATTCCGGCCAAACCCGGTTCAGATGAGCGCCTTCCGCCACCTCCGACGCGAAGACCTGGACCGGTACGTCGCGGGCGTGCAGGCGGGCGCCACAGAGTGGCGGAAGCCACGTGTCATCCGAAACCGCCCGTAACACAGACCGGTGGCAAATCGCCTGGTAGCTACCATGGCATCCATGAATGTCGAGGAACGCCGCGGCATGCCGACCGCACGCGACGGCGTCCCGCAGCCCGAGCGTGTCTCCCGGAACCCGGCCCGACGCGCTGCCTCAGAGAGACAGGCCGAAACCTTGAGCCGAGGACAGCGCGGCACCGCGCCCCAGGCAGAACAGCCGACAACAAAATCCGCGGAGCGGGTGATCCGCCGCCGTCCGAAGAACCGGCGGGCACAGATCGCGGCGACCTCGGCCGCGGCGTTCGGATCGCTCGGCTACCACGGCGTCAGCATGGAGGACATCGCCTCCCGCCTCGGCATCTCCTCCGCCGCCCTGTACCGGCACTACCCGAGCAAGTACGCGCTGTTCCGCGAGGAGTTGCTGCGCCTGGGCGCGGCCACCGTCGCCGCCGTCACCCTGCCCGCCGAGGCCGCGGACTGGACTCCCGAGCAGCGCCTCCGTCACGTCTTCGACACGGTGATCGCCGATATCATCGCCAACCGCCAGACGGTCGCGCTGGCCCGCTGGGAGGGCCGCTACCTCGACGAGACCGACCGCGCGACGCTCGACGACCAGTTCGGCGCCGCGATCACCACCCTGCGCGACCAGATCGGCGACCTGCGCCCCGAACTGCCCCGCCGGGACAGGCTCGTCCGCGCGGTGGCGGTGTTCAGCGTGACCAGCAGCATCGGCGACCACCACGCCACCCTGCCCGTGAAATCCATGTCGTCCGTGCTGAATTCGGCGGCATGGTCGGTGGTCCGGGCCGACCTCCCGGCCCCGGAGGCGCCCGCGCCGCCGCCGCGCGCGGTGGAGATCCCGCAGTCGTTCAAGCACGAGGTGCTGCTCGAGAAGGCCATCGAACTTTTCCACGCGCGCGGTTATCCCAACGTCAGCGTGGAGGACATCGCCATGGCCGCGGAGCTGTCGGCGGCCTCGGCGGTGTATCGCTACTACCGCAGCAAGAGCGACCTGCTCGCCGCGGCGTTCCGGCGGGCGGCCGATCGGATGTCCGGTGCGATCGGACCGGCGGTGGCCTCGTCGAAGACGGCCGCCGAGGCGCTGACCAAGCTGATCGACCTCTACGTCGCGGGCTCGTTCGCCGAGCGCGAGCTGACGTTCGTGTACTACGCCGAATTCGGCCATGTGGCGGCCGAGGAGCGCACGATGCTGCGAAATATCCAGCGGCTCATCGTCGCCGAATGGGTGAAGCTGCTGATCGAGGTCAGGCCGGAGCTGTCCGAGGCACAGGCGCGCGTGCTGGTGCAGGCGGCCTTCGGACTGGTCGTAGACCTGGGCCGGGTGTTCGGCAACGACGAGCACATCTGCCCGCAGGACAAGGTCTCCAGCCTGATGGAGACCATCCTGTTCGGACGCCCGCAACCGCGCTGAAAACCGCCGTCGATTCAATTGGGGCGCAACATCGGCGGGTGCAGCACCCGAGCGGGACCGGCCCGGAAGAGCTGGGCCGGGCGGCCGCCACCGACCGTGGTCCGCCCGGTCGGCTCCACGAATCCCGGTGTGCTGGTGACCTTTCTGTGAAAGTTCCGCGGGTCGATGCTGGTCCCCCACACCACCTCGTACACCCGGCGCAGCTCGGCGACGGTGAACTCGGCCGCGCAGAACGCCGTCGCCAACGGCGTGTACTCGACCTTGGCTCGGGCGCGCTCCACGCCGTCGGCGAGAATCCGGCGATGATCGAAGGCCACCCGCCCCCGATCCGCCAACAGTTCCTCCACCGACCAGATCGCGGCCGACGACGCCTCGGGCCCGGCGTGCGGGGCGGGCAGGTTGGGGACCAACGCCAGATAGGCGGTGCTGATCACCCTCCCGCGCGGATCCCGGCCCGGTTCACCGTAGGTGGCCAGCTGTTCGAGGTGCAGCCGGTCGGCGCGAATCCCCGTCTCCTCCCGCAATACCCGCACCGCCGCCGCCGAGAGGCTCTCGTCCTGCTGCACGAATCCCCCGGGCAGGGCCCATCTTCCGCGATAAGGGGCGAACAGCCGCTGCACCAGCAACGCACAGAGCGTGTCGTTGGTCGCCCTGCGCGCGCCGAGGGTCAGCACGACCAACTCCACCGCGACCGCGGCGTTGAGGCGAAAAGCGTTGCCCATGAACGCGATTGTAATCGTCAGTATGACGATAACCAGCCCTCGATTTTACCCGCAGTCTTCGGAATGGCCCTTAACCTGCGGACCCGCCTTGACACCACGAGTACGCATTTGTAAACAAGACACCACATCGGTCACAGCTGTCCCAGCCCGAGGAGAACGCCATGCATTGGCGACGCAACGCCGCTTGCCGAAACGTTCCGCCAGGCTTGTTCTATCCGCCACCGGCGCCGAAAGGCGACCCGGGACCGGCGCTTTCCTATTGCCGGGACTGCCCGGTCATCACCGAATGCGCCCACCACACGGTTCAGATCGGCGAACAGCACGGCATCTTCGCGGGGGTCTGGCTGAGCGGACAGGGAAATGGGGCCGTGACCGCGCTGCGGGCAATTGCGGACGGCGTCATAGATCAACCGCGCTGCCGCGAGTGCTGGCGACTGGTGCGCCCCCGGCACGCACCCGCCACCGAACACCCTGGCACCGACACCGCATCCGAGGGCGATCCACAACTCTGTCGCACATGCGGCACGAACCAATCATCGGAGATACGAGAAAGAGCCGGACAGCACAGGAGTTGACCAGGGCCCGTGACACGCGCCTACCGGTCGGCAGAGCCTCAACTCCCGCACCCCGCACCCGTTCTCGCACCCTCTACAACGCTTGTACGGGGTGCGGGAGCATGCACAGGGTGCGGGAATGTGAACTCTCACCACAGCTCATCCGCCAGCGACACCGGATGTCCGGGTACGAGGGGGCGGGCCGTACCTTCCCAGCTGATTCCCGTTCCTCCTGTCGGCCATACAGGGCCAACCAGTACCCCCGCGAGGAGTGCCGCAGCCGCGGCGAAGCGTCTCCGCGTTGCTGAAGACTCATGCCTGAACCCTCCCCTGGGATTGCCGATCACGATCCACTCCGCCAGATGTTTCGCGATGTCACAGGAGTTGCTGTAATGCGAGCCGTAGCCGCACAATCCGAGAGCTTCGTCGGTGCTGGACCTTCCCCGGGACCAGCACCGACGATGCCTCGGACGGCCGAACTTGAAGGTCGAACTCGGCCACTCCGGTGTTCACCCTACTCGCTCATGCCGACAAACCCGGCAGTTAGCCGGTCGAAAGCTGTCTAGGCGCCGAAGTGCCGCGCCCGGATCGGATCGGCGGCCGCCCGCCGGTCCAGCAGCCGGATCTTGGCCTCGATCTGCGCGTACAGCTCGCAATCCCGTTCCACGACAGCGCGATAGGCCAGCCAGGCCGCGGCATCGTCGCGGCCGTCGGGGCCGCTGGTCCAGCGGGCCAGCACGGCCGGATCGCTGGAGTCCAGCACAGCGGCGCGCAGCCGCACCCGCAACTCCTCGCGAATGTCCATCACTCCCGGCGCACCGGAACGCGGCAGCACCGGCCCGGTGTACGACCGCACCGCGGCCTCCACCTCGCCGGCATCGAGGGCGGCCCGCAGCGCGGCGACATCCGTGCCGACGACCACCCGCAGCCGATACGGGCGCGAACCGAATACCTCGGACCCGACCACCCCGCGCAGCCGCGACATCGCCGCGCGGATGGTGGCGCCGTCGAGATCGGCGTCGTCCAGCAGCAGCGCCAGATGATCGGACGATAGGCCCGCGCGATGTTCGGACAGCAGCAGCAGGATCTCGGCGTGCCGCTGCGACAGCGCGATTCGGCCGCCGGGCGTGTGCAGCCGCGGCTGCCCCAGCCCGAGCAGTTCCAGCAGCAATCGGCCCGGGCGCCGGGCTCCGGACGAATCCGCCACGGGCGCAGCGCGATCCGGCTCTTGCTCGGCGCGCATCGCGGCCAGCAGCAACTCCAGCTCCGCCGCGGTCGCCGTCGCCTTCACCAGCGCGAGAATCTCCGGTTGTGCCACCCGAACTCCGCCCGCGACCATCAGCACGCCGACCAGTCGCCCGTGCGGATCACGCACGGGCGCGGCCGCTCCCGTGATCCTATGCATCCGGCGCAGCACGTGTTCGGGGCCGTGGATCCAGGTCGCCCGGCCGGTGCGGACCACGAGTCCCACCGCGTTGGCGCCGATGCGGCGCTCGCTGAGGTCGTCGCCCTCGCGCAGCCCCGACTCCGCCACCGCCGCAATCCGATTCGGGTTGCCGAGCACCCACAGCGCCCGGCCGTATTGATCGGCGACCACGACGGTCAGACCGGTGCTCGCGGCGTCCTGCAGCAGCAGCTTGCGCACCAGCGGCAGCACCGCCGCCATCGCGTGCCCGTCGCGATAGCGTCGCAGATCGGCGTCGCGCAGGCCGCGGGCATCGAGTGCCGCGGCGGGGTCGACACCGTCGCGCACGCTGCGCAGCCAGGCGTCCAGGATCAGCGGCCGCAGCAGGCCCGGCAGCCGACGCAGCTGCTCACCGCCCTCCTCGAGGTATCGATGCGCCTGGGCAGCATGGGTTTCCAGGGCGCCGAGCCGAGCCTCGGGCCGCGTGTCCTGTTGCGTGGCAGCGCCACCGGCGAGTTTGCTGACCATGCACCTTTCTTTCCGGTACCGGACTGTACCGGGTGCGCGGTCAGTGCGGCGGCACCGCGGGCCGCAGGGCGGCGACATTGCGGGCTCGGGCGGCGCCCCACCACAGGCCGGTGCCGTACGCGAGATCGTCGAGCCGCTTGCAGATCAGATACCGCACCGGATCCAGCCCGCCCGCGTCGCGATGGGTGAACCAATCGGCGAGTCCGTCGGCGACCGCCATGGTGAACGCCAGGCGCCGAATGCGCGGCGACGCCACCATCGCCAGCACGGTGACGGGCCAATAGTGGCGGCACAGCGCCGACACGATCCGCCACACCCCGCCGGAGAAGCCGCGCGCCAACTGGATCGCGGCCACCCGGGTCGGGTTGTCGAGTTCCGCGAAGACCCGGCGCAGCCGCACCAGCGCCGCGGCCAGCGTGGCCACGCCGCCCAGCACGCCCCAGCGGGAGGCGGTCGCCAGCAGCGCCGTGGCCACCACCGTCCAGAACGGCACCGACAGCGGCGCCACCATCCCGACGTGCCGGCGGGCCAGCGGCGCCGCACCGGCACCGTGAGAGACCTTGCCCCCGAACCATTTTCCGAACGACACCGGATGGTCGCAGGCGACGTGCGCGGCCGGTTCGTAGCGCAGCCGCCAGCCCGCCCGCTCCAGCCGCCAGCACAGATCGATATCCGCGGCCGAACGCATCTCCTCGTCGAATCCGCCCTCGGCCAACAGCGCCCGCCGCCGCACCAGCAGCGCCGCGCCCGGCACGTGCGAGACCGCGCCGCGCGAGGTCACCGCTGCCTCGCGACGGCCGTGGTCGAGCGTCGAACGGGTCTGCTCGTACCGGCTCAGCACCGTGGAGTCCGGATCGCGCGTGACGATGCGGGGCGCCACCAGCGCCACCTCGGGATCGCTGAAATGCCCCAGCATCACCTCGAGCCAGCCCGCCTTGGGCACCACGTCGGAGTCCAGGAAGGCCACGAATTCGGTTGTGGCCGCGCGCAGTCCCGCGTTGCGTGCCGCCGCCGGGCCGTGGCGGCGGTCGTGGCGCAGCACCGTCACCCGGCAGCGGCCGCGGGTGCGCGGGATCGGCACCGGGCGGTCCGAGCCGTCGTCGACCACCACCACGCTGTGCCCGCGCAACGTGCCCAGCAGCCGCTCCAGCCCGGCCGCGTCGTTGCAGTGCGGAATCACCACGGTGACATCCTCGGGCGCGGGCAGCAGGCGCGGCCGCGGGTTGGCCACACCGGAATCGAGCAGCCGTCTGGCAACTCCCGCCGAGGTCGGATCCGTCACCTCGAGAAACCCGTCACCGATCAGGGCGGCCGCCTCCGGCGCAAGTCGCAGCAACCTCGTCGGCGAGCCACCGACGAGGAACCGCCCACCGGAGTAGGTGCGCACCCGCGGATCGATACGTACCCCGAACCCATCGGGCAGTCGATCATGGCGCATTCCAGGGATGCTATGCGCTGATCGGCATTCGGTCATCCCGTGTCGAAAAAAACGGAGGGAAATGGATACGAATACCGGGGCCGTCCGCGGATCCACCCGCACACGACCGGGCAGCAATTCTCCGAAGTTGCTGGCAATCAATTGGCAATCGACACTCCGGCGTGACACAGAACACCTTCGGCCCGTGTGCAGTTCACCATTGGCTAATGCAGCATTGCGACCGCAGCGATGCGCCGCGCGGTGCCGTCGCACACACACCGGCCCGCGCTTCCGCATGCGTTCTAGACTGCGGGAGTATCGGCAGGTTGAACGAACAGCAGATGACGGACGGCCGTCGTCATGAAACATCGAGGCGGGAGCTTGCGTAACCACGGAGGACCTGGGAGCGGCCCCAATCAAACACTCTCCGAATCGGAGATCGTCGAGGCCGCGCTGCGGGTGGTGCGCGAGGACGGCGTGGAAAAGCTGTCCATGCGCAGGCTGTCCCGCGAACTCGGCGTCTCGCCGATGGCTCCGTACTACTACGTCGCCGACAAACGCGAACTGCTCGATCTCGTCGCCTCCGCGGCCCTGACCGGAGTCCGCAAACCACCGCCGGAGGCCGGGCCCTGGCAACATCGCCTGCGCGATCTCATCGATCAGATCGACGAAAAACTGCGCAAGCATCCGGGTCTCGGCGACGTGCTCATCGAGCAGATGCTCGGCAAACAGCTCGATCTGATCGCCGCGGTGATGGAGATCCTCTTCGACGCGGGTTTCGACGACCGCAATGTGCTGGCCGCCTACGCCACCATCCACACCTATCTGTTCGGGCGCGCCCGGGTGAATCCGCGCGACCGTTCGGCGCTCACCGACGCGCAGCTGCCGGACGCGGTGGCGCGTGCCGTGCGCCACATCGGCGACCTGCGCGGCAAGTACACCTACGACTTCGGCATGGAGGTGCTGGTGGCGGGGCTGGAGGCCCAGCTTGTCCGGCAGCGGGGCGGCCACGTACTATGAAACTAGAACACGTTCTAGTTTCGGCGGCTCCGACTGCCAGGCGCGAGAGGACACCATGACCACTGTCGAAGTACCGCACAGCTCACGATCGGCCGTGCTGCGGGTCTCCGCGGTCATCGCCGAAACGGGCGATGCCTGCTCGCTGGTCTTCGATGTGCCCGAGGACTTGCGGGAACGGTTCACCTACCAGCCGGGCCAGTTCCTCACCCTGCGCATCCCCAGCGACCGGACCGGATCGGTGGCGCGGTGCTACTCGCTGGCGAGTTCGCCGCATACCGACGACCGGCCGAAGGTGACGGTCAAGCGCACGGTCGACGGGTACGCCTCGAACTGGGTGTGCGACAACGTCAAGGCCGGGGACGAGCTCGAAGTGCTGCCGCCCTCAGGGGTTTTCACGCCCAAGGACCTCGACGAGGACCTGCAACTGTTCGCCGCCGGCAGCGGCATCACGCCGGTGATGTCGATCCTGAAGTCGGCGCTGGCGCGGGGCAGCGGCCGCATCGTGCTCGTCTACGCCAACCGCGACCCCGAATCGGTCATCTTCGCCGGCGAACTGCGAGAGCTGGCCGAGAAGCATCCGCAGCGGCTGGTCGTCGTGCACTGGCTGGAGACGCTGCAGGGCCTCCCGAGCGTCGAGGGGCTGGCCGCCGTCGCCGCGCCCTATACCGAGCGCCGCGCCTTCATGTGCGGCCCGAAGGCCTTCATGGACCGCGTGCACGACGCGCTGGCCCAGCTCGAGGTCCCGCGCAACCGGACGCACGCGGAGATCTTCAACTCCCTCGCCGGGGACCCCTTCGCCGATGCGGCGCCGGTCGAGGTGAGCGAGGAGGAGCAGGCCGACGCCGCCACCGTCGAGGTGGAACTCGACGGCGAGACCCACAACCTCAGCTGGCCCCGCAAGCAGACCCTGGTGGACATCATGCTCTCCAAGGGCCTCGACGTCCCGTACTCCTGCCAGGAGGGCGAGTGCGGATCCTGCGCCTGCACCGTCCTCGAGGGCAAGGTGGAGATGGACAACGCCGAAATCCTAGACCCCGAGGACATCGAGGCGGGCTACATCCTCGGCTGCCAGGCCCACCCGGTCACCGACCACCTCAAGATCCAGTTCTGAGCGGCTATCGCAGCTCTCGATAGTGTTGCCGCGCTTCGGGTTTCAGGTGCTCGGTGGCGTAGCTCAGGGCGGTGCGGCCCATCTCGGGGGCGTGGTGGTCGAGGAAGGTGGTCAGGTGGGCGCGGTCGATGCGCTTGCCTACCTCGCGCAGCATCCAGCCGACGGCCTTCTGGATCAGGTCGCGGCGGTCGGTGAGCAGCCGCTCGCACAGGTCGAGGGTGGTCGAGGCGTCGCCCGCCTTGATGAAGGCGAAGGTGGACAGCAGAGCCACCCGCCTCTCCCACAGCGAATCCTGCTGTGCCAGCTGGAAAAGCAGATCTCGGGGCCGGTCCAGCAGCCAGGGCCCCAGCACGTTCTCCGCCGAGACGTCGACCAGGTCCCAGTTGTTCACCCGCCCTCGACGCACGGCCGCCAGGTACAGGTCGACGATCTTCTCCTGCGCCGCAACGTCATTGGTTCGGGGCTTCATGGCCCGCGCCATGGCGGCGTTCAGCACGACCAGACCCGCCAGCCGATGTTCGTGAACCGCGCTGTCGAGCAGCGCGTCGACTTCCGAAAGCGGCAGCGCCGCAAACCGCTTCACCACTGCCCGGGTCCGCGGCACCCGCACGCCGATGAACACGTCCCCCTCGCCGTACTCCCCGGGCCCGGTCTTGAAGAACCGCTGCAGCTGCACCGCATCATCCGCGTCCGCCACCTCGGCCAGCGCGGCCCGCACCGCCGCCGCGGTCATCGAAGTTCCGACGACCGCACCACCCGCGCCCGCATCCTTACCGCCCACCGCACCTCCCGCTAGGAGTGGAAGACCATCCACCGTCAGTATCGCCGGTGTTCCCGTAAGCCGTCTTCCAGCCACCTCACTCCGGCCCCAGCACGTCGTTCCCGGCTGCCGAACAATGTCGTTCCCGGCGTGCTCTTGGCCGGGATTCCGGCCGCAGCGCGCCGGAAATGACATGGCGATCCGGTTGCCCCGCGATCAGCCCGCGTCGGCAGCCTGGAAGGCCGTGGCGCCCAGGATTCGGCCCGACTCGTAGGCGGCGGCGGCCGACGGCAGCGCACCCGGGCGGCCGCTGTTCAGCACCGTGACAGCGCCCGCACCGCCGCTCGGTCGGCCGAGCGCGTCGATGCGCCGAAGCGTCTGCGCGGCAACGGCTTCCGCACTGTCGAACAGCCGCACCGAGTCGGGGAGCGTGGCGACGATCGCATCCAGCACCAGCGGGTAGTGGGTGCAGCCGAGCACCACGCCCTCGGTGCCCGGCGGGGTGCGCTCGGTGGCCCGCACGATCGCCGCCTCGATCGCGGGCAGGTCGCCGCGGTCGATGGCGTCGGCCAGCCCGTGGCACGCGACCCCGGTCACCTCGGCATCCCCGCCGAACCGCGCGATCAGATCGGCCTGGTATCGGCTGGCGGTGGTCGCCGCCGTCGCCCAGACCGCCACCTTCCGGCAGGCCGCGGCCGCGGGCTTGATGGCCGGGACCGTTCCGATCACCGGAACCTCCGGACCCACCTCGACCCGCACCTGCTCCAGCGCGGTCACGCTGGCGGTATTGCACGGGAGCACGATCACCTCCGCGCCCGACTCCAGCGCGCGCCGCGCGGCCCCCAGCACTCTGTCCACGACCCACTGCTCCGGCTTCGGCCCCCACGGGGCGCCGTCGGGGTCGGTCTGCAGCAGCAGATCCAGATCGGGCCGCAGCTTCCGCAGCCACGCCCCGGTGGGCAGCATCCCCAGTCCGGAATCGATGAGCGCGACGATCACCCCGCCAACTGTATTCGCGCCCCGCACCACCCCACGCCCCACCCACCGACCGTCGACCACATTCGCGCACCCGGCACTTGTTCCCGCACCCTCTACAAAGGCCGCAGCGGGTGCGGGAACGTGCGGAGGGTGCGGGAAGTTGTGTGCCGGGTCTCAGTGCACGGGGGTGGCGCCGGACAGTTGGGCGCGCATTTTCATGACGGCGCCGGTCTTGCCCGCGCCGACGACTGCGGTCAGGACGCCGTCGGAGAAATAGTGGGCGAGGAATTTGCGGCCGTCGTCGTCCAGGACGCGGACCTCGTCGGCGGCGGCGGGAGTGCCGAGCACCTGGATCTTGAGGCTGTACTGATCGCTCCACACGTAGGGGACCCGGGCGGCGGACGGCGGTTCGGCGCCCAGCAGCGCGCACGCCAGCAATTGGGCCTGTTCGCCCGCGTTGGTCCAGTGTTCGACGCGCCGGTGTCCGCCGGTCTCGTGCCGCCAGGCCGCCACATCCCCGACGGCCCAGACGCCCTCGACCGCGGTGCGGCCCACATCGTCGGCGAGCACTCCGCCGCCGACGCCCGGCTCGGCGAGCGGGATGCCGGACTCGGCGAGCCAGTCGGTCACCGGCACCGAGCCGACACCGATAACCACCAACTCGGCCGCCACCTCGCTGCCGTCCGACAGCCGCGCACCACGCACCGAATCATCCTCGACGACAAGCGAATCCAGCCCGACCCCGCACCGCACATCGACACCCTCGGCCCGGTGCAGGCGCGCGACGAGCCCGCCCACCTGCTCGCCGAGCGCGGCGGCCAGCGGCGTCGGCTGCGGCTCCACCAGCGCCACGTCCAGGCCGCAGGCCCGCAGGCTGGCCGCCACCTCGCAGCCGATGAACCCGGCGCCCACCACCAACGCCCGCGCCGCACCGGCCACCGCGCCACGCAGCGCCGCCGCATCCTCGTGCCGCCGCAGCACATGCACGCCGGACGCCTCCGGAAGCCCCGGAATCCGCCTGGGCCGCAATCCGGTCGCGATGATCAGCTGTCCGTAGGAAATCTCCGAGCCGCCGGCGAGCAGCACCCGGCGCGCGGCGGTGTCCACGCCCGCGGCGCCGGTGCCCAGGCGCAGCTCGATGTCCTTGTCGGCGAAGAACTCGGCGGGCCGCAACGTGGTGTCGTCGGTCTCGCCGCGCACGAACTGCTTCGACAGCGGCGGCCGATCGTAGGGCAGCCGCGCCTCGTCGCCGACCAGGGTCAGTTCCCCGGAATATCCGGCGCGGCGCAGTTCCTCCGCGGTGCGCAGCCCGGCCAGGCCCGCACCGACGATCACGATCGGCCCGGTCATCGAGCCCCTCCCGAGCCGGATGCCACGGACGGTTCAACGGTCACTGAAACGCATAGCTGCACGACAACCCACCCTATTCTAGAACTTGTTCTAATTTCTACCCCTCGGCCGACCGGCGCACGGACTTCGGTACGAAATCTTGTTCCGCCAAGTATTGATCGGGCGGTCAATCAGAGTTATACCGAGAGAGAACATATCCCCAGCCCTCGAGGAGGCAATAATGTTCAGCGAGAGTCGCGCGCAAGACTTCGTAGCCGTCGTGCTCGGCGTCTTCACCGCGCTGTCACCCATCTGGGTCGACACCAGCACCCGGGCGATGTGGACGTTGATCGTCCTCGGCGCGCTCATCGCACTCAGCGGTCTGGCGCAGCTGGCGCGGCCCGCGATGTCCAACCTGGACTATGCGATGGGCATCTTCGGCGTGCTGCTGTTCCTCTCCCCCTGGGTGATGAATTTCGACGAACTCAGCGGCGCCTCCTGGACCGCATGGATCGTCGGCGTTCTGACAGTGGTCGTCGCGGTGGCGGCGCTTCCGCAAGTAACGGCACGGCTGCATACTGCTCACTGATGCACATGCCGAAACCCCATCGAGCGGGGCGTCGCCGGAGCAAGAAGGTCGACGGCGACGCCCGTCAGCTCATCCTGGATGCCGCCGAGAATCTCTTCGCGACACATGGATTCGACGCGACCGCGACGGCGTCCATCGCCGCCGCGGCCGGCGTCCCGAAGGGTCTGGTCTTCTACTACTTCCCCACCAAGGATTCGATTCTGTCGGCACTGATGGCCGAGCGGGTGCCCGCCGATCCGCTCGACGACATCAATACCGTTGTGGCGCCCGGCGATCCGGCCACGAGCCTGGTGAACCTGGATGCCGCACTGAACCTGCGCGACCATCATTCGTCGGTGCTGCGCGTGATCATGTGGCGCGAGGCCGACACCCATCCCGATGTCCGCAAACAGCTGCGGCGCATGCGCGATCAACTGCTCGACGTCACCGCCCGGGTACTGCAGGCCAGCGCGTCCGCACCGGTGCGGCCCGGCACGCTGCGCGCCTGCGCGACCGCCTGGGTCTCGGCCGTCCTGGCCATCACCACCACCGACAGGCTGCACACCCTCGACGGACTCACCCTGCCCAGCGCGGACGAGATCCTCAACCTCTCGCAGGTCATCGCGGCGGGTATGACCCAACTCGGCTGACGGGCCGATTCTCGTTCACCTGCTGTTTCCGAGGCGTTCTCCCAGGAAATCCCGCACCCTGCCGTCGGCGTGTCTCACGGACTCCCGGACATTTCGCATTTGAATACAAACTGACCGGTCTTTCCGATTCTGTGAGATATCCGTGGAGGTCGTGTGATTCGTCAGGCCCTAGCCGACATCCCCGCCGATGCCCGCCGTGGATTACGACGACTGCTGGGCACGCTGACCGGCCTGGCCCTCGGGCTGGCACTCGTCGCACCGGCGACCGCGCAGCCAATCTATCCTGATCCGGACCCGGATCCGTTCTTCGCCGCGCCCGCGGATCTCGCCGACCATCCGCCCGGTGCGGTGCTCGCGACCCGACCGATGCCGCCGCTGCCGATCTTCCCGGGCAGCACGGTCACATCGATCAAGTTCCGCTCCAACAACTCTCACGGCGACCCGATCGCCGCGATCACCACCGTGCTGACACCGGCCAACCACGTGCCGGACGGTCCGCTGCTCTCCTACCAGCACATCATCAACGGGCTCGGCGCGAACTGCGCGGTCTCGCACGTGCTGTACACGCCCGACCCGAACCTGCAGGTGCGCGAGGCGCCCGCGTTGAACGCCCTGCTCGCGCGCGGCTGGAGCGTCGCGCTGCCCGACCACCTCGGCCCGCAGTTCGCCTACGGCGCGGCGCGTCTGGGCGGCCAGATCACGCTCGACGGTATTCGCGCGGTGCAGCAGGTGCCCCAACTACAGGTCGGCAAGAGCCGCGTCGCCATGGCCGGGTATTCCGGCGGCGGCATGGCGACGGGCTGGGCCGCCGCCCTGCAGCCGGAATACGCGCCCGAACTGGATATCGCCGGGGCCGCCACCGGCGGTGTGCCGATGAACATGGTGACCATGGTGAAGGCGCTGGGCACCAACTCGCACCCGGCATTCGGGCTGGCGATGGCGGCCGCGATCGGATTGGAGCGCGAATATCCGGACCGGCTGCCGATCAGCGACTATATGAACGCCCGCGGGATCGCCGCGCGCAACGCCATGGCCAACGGATGCACCAATGAAATCCTCGCCGCCGGGGCGGGACGCAATGCGCTGGAATACGCCAAGAACACCGAGCTGATCGACAGCCCGGACGCCTGGGCGGTGGTCGAGGAGAACAGCCTCGAGCTGTTCGATGGAATTCCGAAAACTCCCGTGTTCGAGTGGCATTCGCCGACGGATCCGCTGATCCCGATCGATGCGATCATCAATACCAACCGCCGATATTGCGAGGCGGGCGTGCGGCTGCAGGCCGAATTGACCTCCTCGCCCGAGCACCTGTCGGCCGCCGTCCTGGGTGTCCCGGCCATGGTCGACTGGCTCGACGCCCGATTCCGCGGCGCGGCGCCCCCGTCGAACTGCTGAGGTGAGCGGGGGCACACGGCCTGAAGCCGCCGTGCGGCGGGGATAGCATGGCGGCTATGACGGATGCTTTCGCCAGTTTCGGGGAACCCAATCACACGCGACCGGAGGGCTCTCGGCTCACCCACCCGGTCAACAACTCTGGTCCGTCATCGGCGAATTCCCTGACCGGCATCGACACCTCGGCGAACAGCCCATTCGGTCCCGAGATGCAGTGGAATCAGCTGGATTTCGCCACGCAGTGGGCCAATGCGGCGACACAATCACCCACGCCGTCGCCCGAACCCACGGTCAGCCGTTCCGAATCCCTGATGTCGGCCCCCGATTCGGTGGCGATCAGGCCGGAGTCGACCACGCCGACCGATCCGGGCCTGCGCCGGGGTGAATCGGCACCGAATCCACCCGATTCGATCACCCCGCGCAGGGATTCGATCAACCCGCGCAACGGTTTTCCCACGCCGCCGAACGACTCGGTCACCCCGCACAACGACTTCTCCACCTCGCCGAACGGTTTCGCATCCGCGACGAGCGGAACCATAACTCCGCACAGCGACTTTTCCACCCCGGCAAACGATTCCACCGCCCTACGCAACGACTTCTCCACCCCGGCGAACGACTTCACCACCCCGACGAACCAATCCTCCACGCCACGCAACGACTTCTCCACCTCGGCAAACAACTTCACCGCACCGGCGCGCGAATCCGGGACGCCGAACAACAATTTCACGGCCCCGCTCAACGACTTCGCCGTCCCGGCGAACGACTTCGCCGTGTCGCGCAGCGAGCTCACCACGCCGCAGAGCGAATCGGCCACACACACGAACCCCGTCGCGTCTCGTTCCGAACCGGTCGTCCCGCAGCGGCCCGAGGCGGGCGCCGCGGAACCCGAGCCTCGCACGCGTGCCGAGGTCGGACTGCCTCAGCGCGGCTCCGGCGGCCCCACGGCCGGAACCGGCATTCCTCGACGCGGTTCCGCCGCCGCTGGCTCGGAGTCCGATCCCGCGCGGCCTCCGCTGCGTGCCCGTCAGCACACCGAGCACCCGACGGCTGCGGAGACCACATCGCTCGCCGAGACCTCCCAGCGCGCAGCGACCTCACCGCGGGGCGAGACCACGCGGCATGCCGAGTCCGCGCCGCCCGCCGAGGCCGTGGCGCGCAACGACAGCACCCGCGCCCGCCGCACCCTGGAGCCGACACCGACCCGCCGCGCCGCCAATCACCGCCAGGCCGCGGCGCGCGACGACTCCCCCACCACGGTCGACGTCCAACTGGTGATGCAACTGCTGCTGGCCAGCCACAATCTGGAGAACATCGCCAAAAAGGCCGAGGCGGGCGAAATCTCCCTCGACGATTTCATCCGCGCCGCCCACCGCACCCGCACCGCCGCGGTGGACCTGGTCTCCGCTTGGTTCGGCGGCGCCGCGCAGATGCGCCAGTTCGCCGAGGCCCTATTAGCCGCAACCGAACCAACCTGACGACCGGGCACGGGAATCGCGCGCCCTCGGGGGGACAAACTTGTAGAGAATCGCAGCGCTGTAGATATGTGAAAGGGCCGTTCCCCGAAGGGAACGGCCCTTTGTGGTCACCCCCGCAAGGTGTCTTGCGGGACCCCGGCTAAAAGCGTGCCGGGGTGATCTCGCGGGGCGAGATCACTTGATGATCTTCGTGACGCGACCGGCGCCGACGGTGCGGCCACCCTCGCGGATCGCGAAGCGCAGGCCCTCTTCCATGGCGATCGGCTGGATCAGCTTGACGCTCATCTCGGTGTTGTCGCCCGGCATGACCATCTCGGTGCCCTCGGGGAGGGTCACGACACCGGTCACGTCGGTGGTGCGGAAGTAGAACTGCGGGCGGTAGTTGTTGAAGAACGGCGTGTGCCGACCGCCCTCGTCCTTGGCCAGGATGTAGGCCTGACCCTCGAACTCGGTGTGCGGGGTGGTGGTGCCCGGCTTGATGACGACCTGGCCGCGCTCCACATCCTCGCGCTTGATGCCGCGGATCAGCAGACCGGCGTTGTCGCCCGCCTCGGCCGAGTCCAGCAGCTTCCGGAACATCTCGATGCCGGTGATGGTGGTCTTGGTCTTCTCCGGACGGATGCCGACGATCTCGACTTCCTCGTTCAGCTTGACCTGGCCACGCTCGACACGACCGGTGACGACGGTGCCACGACCGGTGATCGTGAAGACGTCCTCGATCGGCATCAGGAACGGCTTGTCGGTCTCGCGGACCGGGTCCGGGATCGACTCGTCGACGGCGTTCATCAGCTCGACGATGGACTCCGACCACTTCTCGTCGCCCTCGAGCGCCTTCAGGCCCGAGACGCGCACGACCGGCGCGTCCTCGTCGAACTCCTGCGAGGCCAGCAGCTCGCGGACCTCCATCTCGACGAGCTCGAGGATCTCCTCGTCGTCGACCATGTCCGACTTGTTCAGCGCGACCAGGATGTAGGGCACGCCGACCTGACGGGCGAGCAGCACGTGCTCGCGGGTCTGCGGCATCGGGCCGTCGGTGGCGGCGACCACGAGGATGGCGCCGTCCATCTGGGCCGCACCGGTGATCATGTTCTTGATGTAGTCCGCGTGACCCGGAGCGTCGACGTGGGCGTAGTGCCGCTTGTCGGTCTGGTACTCGACGTGGGAGATGTTGATCGTGATACCACGAGCCTTCTCCTCCGGAGCCTTGTCGATCTGGTCGAACGCAAAGCTCTGGTTCAACTCGGGGTACTTGTCGTGCAGAACCTTGGTGATAGCCGCCGTCAGCGTGGTCTTGCCGTGGTCGACGTGACCGATGGTGCCGATGTTGACGTGGGGCTTCGTCCGCTCGAACTTCGCCTTCGCCACTTGATGTCCTCCTGGACTTGTTGGTGCTTGCTATGCAGCAGTGCGGTTTGGGATCATCCCCGCAGGATGCGGGGATCGGGTGGTGCGTGACCGACTATTCGCCGGTCGCCTTGGCGATGATCTCCTTCGACACGTTGGCCGGAACCTCCGCGTACGAATCGAACACCATGGAGAAGTTCGCCCGGCCCTGGGTCTTCGACCGCAGATCACCGATGTATCCGAACATCTCCGAGAGCGGAACCAGCGCCTTGACGACACGGGCACCACTGCGTTCCTCCATGGCCTGGATCTGACCACGGCGGGAATTCAGGTCGCCGATCACGTCGCCCATGTACTCCTCGGGCGTGGTGACCTCGACGGCCATGAGCGGCTCGAGGATCACCGGACCGGCCTTGCGGGCCGCTTCCTTCAGGGCCTGCGCACCCGCGATCTTGAACGCCATTTCCGAGGAGTCGACCTCGTGGTAGGCGCCGTCGAGCAGCTTGGCCTTCAGGTTGACCAGCGGATAACCAGCCAGCACACCGTACTGCATGGCGTCCTGGATGCCCGCGTCCACCGAAGGGATGTACTCGCGCGGCACGCGACCACCGGTGACCTTGTTCTCGAACTCGTAGGTCGCGCCGTCCTCGCCGGTGAACGGCTCGAGGGCGATGATCACGCGCGCGAACTGGCCCGAGCCACCCGTCTGCTTCTTGTGGGTGTACTCGTGCTTCTCGACGACCTTGGTGATGGTCTCGCGGTAGGCCACCTGCGGCTTGCCGATGTTGGCCTCGACCTTGAACTCCCGCTTCATGCGGTCGACGTAGATGTCGAGCTGCAGCTCGCCCATGCCGCCGATGACGGTCTGGCCGGTCTCGGCGTCCAGCTTCACGTTGAAGGTGGGGTCCTCCTCCGCGAACTTCTGGATGGCGGTGCCCAGCTTCTCCTGGTCGGCCTTGGTCTTCGGCTCGATGGCGACCTCGATGACCGGGTCCGGGAAGGACATCGACTCCAGCACGATCTGGTTCTGCGGATCGCACAGGGTGTCACCGGTGGTGGTGTCCTTCAGGCCGATGACCGCGTAGATGTGGCCCGCCTGGGCCTCATCGATCGGCTGCTCCTTGTTGGAGTGCATCTGGAACAGCTTGCCCAGCCGCTCCTTCTTGCCCTTGGTCGAGTTGATGACCTGGGCGCCGGAGGCGACCTTGCCCGAGTACACGCGCACGTAGGTCAGCTTGCCGAAGAACGGGTGCGTCGAAACCTTGAACGCCAGCGCCGCGAACGGCTCCGTGGTGTCGGGGTTCCGGTGGATGATCTCGTCTTCCTTGTTGGGGACGTGACCATCGGTGCCACCGTCGTCCAGCGGTGTCGGCAGGTAGTCGATCACAGCGTCGAGCATGGGCTGCACGCCCTTGTTCTTGAACGCCGAACCGCACAGCACCGGGTAGAGCTCGGAGTTGACTGTCAGCTTGCGGATCGCGCCCTTGATCTCCTCGACCGAGAGTTCCTCGCCGCCGAAGAACTTCTCCAGCAGCGCCTCGTCCGATTCCGCGACCGTCTCCAGCAGCTCCTGGCGGTACTGCTCGGCCCGCTCGGCCAGATCCGCCGGGATCTCCACGGTCTCGTAGGACTCGCCGAGCTTGGTCTCGCCCTTCCAGACCTTGGCGTTCATCTCGACCAGGTCGACGATGCCCTCGAACTCGCTCTCCGCGCCGATCGGCAGCTGGATGACCAGCGGCTTGGCACCGAGGCGGTCCTTGATGGTCTGCACCGTGAAGTAGAAGTCGGCGCCCAGCTTGTCCATCTTGTTGACGAAGCAGATGCGCGGGACGTCGTACTTGTCGGCCTGCCGCCAGACCTGCTCGGACTGCGGCTCAACGCCCTCTTTGCCGTCGAAAACGGCGACCGCACCGTCGAGCACGCGCAGCGATCGCTCCACCTCGACCGTGAAGTCGACGTGGCCCGGCGTGTCGATGATGTTGATCTGGTTGTCTTTCCAGAAGCAGGTCGTCGCGGCCGACGTGATCGTGATGCCGCGCTCCTGCTCCTGGGCCATCCAGTCCATCGTGGCGGCGCCGTCGTGAACCTCACCGATCTTGTAGGTGATACCGGTGTAGAAGAGGATGCGTTCGGTTGTCGTGGTCTTTCCGGCATCGATGTGGGCCATGATGCCGATGTTGCGGACCTTGTTGAGGTCGGTGAGCACGTCCTGTGCCACGGAAATCTTCCCCGCTCGTAGCTAGTTGGGATTTTCGGGAACGACCCTGGCTCCGTGTCGGAGGCCCAGAGGCCATCACTTTTTCAACGTCGGGCGCGGCGTGCGAGTGCCACGCCCGACTGTGACTCGCCTTCCGGGGACGGAGCCCGGGAGTCGAATCACCAGCGGTAGTGCGCGAAGGCCCGGTTGGACTCGGCCATCTTGTGGGTGTCCTCGCGGCGCTTCACCGAGGCGCCCAGACCGTTGCTGGCATCCAGCAGCTCGTTGGCCAGGCGCTCGACCATGGTCTTCTCGCGACGGGCGCGGGAGAAGTTGACCAGCCAGCGCAGCGCCAGGGTGTTGGCGCGGCCCGGACGGACCTCGACCGGAACCTGGTAGGTGGCGCCACCGACGCGGCGGGGCTTCACCTCGAGCGACGGCTTGACGTTGTCGAGCGCGCGCTTGAGGGTGACGACCGGATCGGTGCCGGTCTTCTCGCGCGCCTGCTCCATCGCGCCGTAGACGATGCGCTCGGCGGTGGACTTCTTGCCGTCCAGCAGGATCTTGTTGACCAGCTGAGTAACCAGCGGCGAACCGTAGACCGGGTCGTTGATCAGCGGACGCTTGGGTGCGGGGCCCTTGCGTGGCATATCAGCTCTTCTCCTTCTTGGCGCCGTAACGGCTGCGAGCCTGCTTGCGGTTCTTCACACCCTGGGTGTCGAGCGAGCCGCGGATGATCTTGTAGCGCACACCCGGGAGGTCCTTCACACGACCGCCGCGCACGAGCACCATCGAGTGCTCCTGCAGGTTGTGCCCCTCACCGGGGATGTAGGCCGTGACCTCGACCGCGCTGGTCAGGCGAACACGCGCGACCTTACGCAGCGCGGAGTTCGGCTTCTTCGGGGTCGTGGTGTACACGCGAGTGCACACGCCACGACGCTGCGGGCTCCCCTTCAGGGCCGCGGTCTTCTGCTTCGCGACCTTGTCGCGACGACCCTTGCGGACCAGCTGGTTGATGGTTGGCATATACCGGCTTTCTTTATTCAGTAACCAGGTGTCTGGAGTTCTTCACGTCTGTGTCATCGAGCTTTCACCCGTCCGCCCGGACCGCGTTCCTCGCGTCCCGAGGTCGGGCGTGTCGCGCGCAGTTCATGCCTACTTTTCCGGGCACGCTGAAACGGTCGGCCGCTCTCGCTGGCTTACGTCCTGCACACGAACCTGCCCGCAGCTTCCGGGCACAGCGATCCACGATACCCGTCGGCGCGGCGAGGGGCAAAAGCGGGTACCCCGTGGTAGGCCGGGGTACGACGCCAGCGTGGCGGTATCGGGTTATCTGGCTAGGTTCAACGTCAACTCTGCCAGTTTCTTGGCGGCTTCGCACGGATCCGGATGACCCGATCCGGGGCGGTAGTTCACCCACCAGCCGATGACTCCGGCGTCGGCGGCCGGGGCCATCACGCCGCAGGAGTCCGGATCGTTGGGCCGATGCACCTGCAGCGCCCGCCGCCCCTGAACGTTGATATCGACGGTGGTGTAACCGAGCCTGTCGTTGTTCTGCTTCTCGTTGGGCAGCGAACCCATCTCGTACCAGTTCAGCGTGGTCATGCCGTCCCCACCGGGCGCCCCGATCAGATCCCACATGCACACCGCGCCGTTGAACGAGGACGAAACGTCCTGGGCGCCGGTGGCCTTGGCGATCTCGTCGGCCTGGACCACCTCGCACTCGCGCAGCAACTTGTCGAAGTTCATGTTGACCCCGGTGCCGCCGCCCGCGGGCTCCGCGGAACCGGAGACGGTGCGGCCGCACCCACCGCCGCTCAGCGCGACCGCCAGCGCCGCGACCGAGGCCGCCGCCGCCTTCGTCACTCGCCTGCCCTGGCCGCTCATACCGCCCTCACTTCATTCGCCGCACGGTCAGCTCGGCCATCTTGCGATTCTTCGCGCACGGATCGCCGCCCGGCTGCCCGAAGAATCCCGCGGAGGTCGACCATTCGAAGAAGTCGTCACCCAGCCGCACGGCCAGGTCGCAGATGCTGCCGTCGACGGTGGCGTCCTGGAAGCCGGGATGCCCGGCGACCTCGATGCTTTCCGGGTTGCGGCCCTGCGCGGTCACCCACGCCCGTTCTCGCTCGATCGGGCTGCCCCGGTAGGAGGCGAAGGTGACGCTCGGCGAGCCGACCCCGGCCGTCAGCCAGTTGCAGCCCACGGAATTCTTGAACGACCGCGAGACCTGCCCCAGTTCACCGAGATCGCGCACCTCGTCGTCGGTGAGATTGCCGCACTCCCCCACGAACGGGCCCAGCGATGCGACCTTCATCGGTGGTCGCACCGACGGCGACTCGGTGTCGGAGTTGTCGCCCGACCCGCACGCCGTCAGCAGCGCTGCGATGGCCGTCCCCATGACGATCGCCGACGTGATCCGCATAGGTGCGACTGTACTGGGCCGGGCGGCGGCGCACAGATTCCCGCGCAGCCGCTACAGGTTGCCGCGCGCCTCCTGTTCGCGCTCGATGGCCTGGAACAGGGCCTTGAAATTGCCCTTGCCGAAGCCGAGGGAGCCGTGGCGTTCGATGAGTTCGAAGAAGACCGTGGGGCGGTCGGTGAGCGGGCGGCAGAAGATCTGCAGGAGGTAGCCGTCCTCGTCGCGGTCGACCAGGATGCCGCGGGACTGCAACTGTTCCACCGGGACCCGGACGTGGCCGATGCGGGCGCGGAGTTCGGGATCCTCGTAGTAGGCGTCAGGGGTGTCGAGGAACTCGACGCCCTCGCGGCGCAGCGTGTCCACGGTGGTGAGGATGTCGCCGGTGGCCAGCGCGATGTGCTGCACTCCGGGGCCGCGGTAGAACTCGAGGTACTCATCGATCTGAGACTTCTTGCGGCCCACCGCGGGCTCGTTGAGCGGGAACTTCACCCGGTGATTGCCGTTGGCCACGACCTTGCTCATCAGCGCCGAATAGTCGGTGGCGATGTCGTCGCCGACGAATTCCGCCATGTTCTCGAAACCCATGACGCGGCGGTAGAACTCGACCCACCGGTCCATCTGACCGAGTTCCACGTTGCCGACAACGTGGTCGATCGCCTGGAACAGCCGCCGCGGCGCGTCCGCGCGCGGCACGAAACTCGATCGCCTGGCGACATAGCCGGGCAGATAGGGACCGTCGTAGCGCGAGCGGTCGACCAGAGTGTGCCGGGTCTCGCCGTAGGTGGCCAGTGCCGCGGTGCGGACAGTGCCGAATTCGTCGGTGTCGTAGTGCGGTTCGGCGAGCACGGTCGCCCCGTGCGTGCGCGCCCACTCGACGCACCGGTCGACATCGGGGACCTCGAGCGCGATGTCCACGATCCCGTCGCCGTGTCGATCATGGTGTGCGACAAGCGGACTGGCCGGGTCCACGGCGCCGGTGACCACGAATCGCGCACTGCCGCTGCGCAATACGAAGGCCTTGTGGTCGCGGTTGCCGGTCTCGGGTCCCGAGTAGGCCTCCAGCCGCATCCCGAAGGCCGACTGCATATAGTGCGCGAACTGGGTGGCGTTGCCGACCACCCACACCAGCGCGTCCCAGCCGATCACCGGGAACGGATCGCTGTCGGCGTCGTGGTCGACCAGTCCGATCAGTCGCCGCAGCTCGGCGTCCGACGGCGTGGCGTCGAGCGGCGCGGTGTCCGGCAGCTCCGTGGTCCGGCTGGCCCTGGGCAGATGCTCGGTAGTCATGTACCCAGGTAATCGCCGGAGCGTGTACCTGAGCAATATCGGCAAAATTCGATAGACATCATGGTGAATTGCGCCACCAAGTAGCCGCTCATGCTGGACAATTTGAATAGATCACGAGCACGGAGTGGAGATGACGATGGCACGCACCGCCGCCAGGCTGGACGAGTTGGATCTGGCGATCCTCACCGCGATGCACGAATACCAGAAGGCGGGCATCCTCGAGCTGTCGCGGCGCACCCGCGTCGCCCGCGCGACGGTGCAGTCGCGCATCGCCCGGATGGAGGAGTCCGGGGTGATCTCCTCCTACGACCCGCAGATCGACGTCACCGCAGCCGGTTTCGACGTGCAGGCGTTCGTCACCCTGGAGATCGCCCAGGGCGCGCTCGACGCGGTCGCCGCCGACCTGGAGACCATCCCCGGCGTGCTGGAGGCCTACGCCACCACGGGTTCCGGCGACGTGCTGTGCCGCATCGGCGCCGACTCCCACGCGGGCCTGCAATCGGTGCTGCTGAGCATCGACCGCAGCGCCGCGGTGGTCCGCTCGCACAGCGTCATCGTCCTGTCCACGGTGGTCACCCACCGCACCCTCCCCCTACTCCGCACCCTCACCCCCGCAGGCACAAGCAAGGCCCCCGCCTACCGCAACCACATCTGATCCCGGCCAAAGCATGCCGGGAAATAAGAACGACGCCACCGCCACCGGGAATGAGAACGATGCCACCGCCGCGAATGAGAACGACGCGGGAGCGACGTGCCGCAGCGCCTAACGCGGTCGTATTTCGAGCCGGTTGATCTCTGTCACGGTTTGAGATCCGCACCGGGCGAGAGGATTTCCACGCTCGGATCTCGGTCGGGCTCCAGGAAGTCCAGCAACGCCGCGCCTTCCGATTCCACCGCGGACCGCTCGGCGACCGACCACTTGCCGTTGGGCGCGATGCGCAGCCGCGCCCGCTCGCGGTCGGTGAACACCTTGTAGGTTCCCGCGAGATATCCGTCGACCAGTACCGGCGCGACCTGAAGCGCCATGCGCCGCAACGGCGGTGCGGCACCCTCGGGGACGACGCGGCCGCGATCCTGGTGGGAGAGGTAGAGGTTGTCGTACCAGCCGAGGAAGCGGACCGGCGCCGGAAGGTCAGGGTCGGCGAGGTCGGTATCCGCGGCGTCGTACAGGGTTCGGCCGCGCTCGTCGGTATAGATGCGCACCCGGTCGCCCAACCGGTCGACGGCCTCCTTGATGCCCAGCAGTTTCGACCAGGTCTGCACATCCATCGTCGAGGCCGGGCCGAATGCGCGCAGATAGCGAATGACCAGCTCTTCCAACGGATAATCGGGAACCAGCGCGGCGCCGAGCCAGGGCTCGATCCGTGACCACACCGGGCGGCTGCTGTTCTTCCACAGCCCCCGGGGCGGCGTCTGCAGCACGGGCAGCTGGTACAGCCAGGTCTGCACCACGGCTCCCGGATCCCGGTCGGGAAACTCCTCGGCGGCCCGCAGTCGCAGTTCGGCCGCCGACATGGGTTCCTGCCCGAGCGCCTTCTCTCCGACGGCCCGCACCACGTCCGGATCGAGACCGACCATGGCGCCGTAGTTGAAACCCTTGCGGAAGGGGATCTTTTCGAGTTCGGGCTGGATATGCGGTGCGATGCGCACGGCATCCGCCGCCGTCACCAAGTGAATCGTGCCAACGCATCAAGGTGATTCGCGCCAGCGATCGATCCCGCAGTCCCGACGACACCGCGTCGGGGTCGAAATCGGCGATCCGGCTCCACAATCCGACGAACGGCGGCGGCACGTCCTGCGCCTGCAGACCGACCAGGTACTCGCACATCTGCGGCACCGTCAGGGTCGACCGCTCCAGCAGGTGCTGTCGGGCCAGCAAGGTGCGGTTCAGTGTCCGACTCGAGACGGCGTCTGCTCTCATGGTGACCTCTCAGTGCGGGGCGCCGGGAGCTTCGAGGCGGAAGACGAGCTCCTGCAACCCTTTCCACGACTCGATGTCGTCCTCGGTGCCGGTGTGCGGGCGGCGGAACCGGCGCACGTATTCGGCGGCGTCGGCGAGATCCCAACGCCTGCGGTACAACTCGAGCAGTTCCGGATGCGGGGTGGTCCCGGTGCGCTCGGCATAGGCCGCCAGCAGCGAACCGTCGCCGGGATCGAGATCCCACAGATCGCGTTCGGGCGGTGCGAGCAGCGCTGTGTCCCAATCGATCAGCCGCCAGCCCCGCGCGGTGTGCATCGTATTGGCGGCATGCGGTTCGCCGTGCGTCACCACCGGACGGACGCCCAGCGATCGCGCCGTCGTCACCAGCGCGTCGTAACGCGCCCATTCGTCGCGCAGCGCCGCGGCGTTGTCCCGCAACAGATCCGACATCGACGCCGCATAAGGGCCGAGGTTCGGGATGTCCCCGGCCAGAGCCCGCGCCACCTCGTCGCGGCTCGCTATCGCGAAATCCTCGGTCCGCGCCGGGACGTCCGCGGGTGTCCGGTGCAGACGCGCGATCATGTCGAGAACGGCCTGCCGATGGTCCGCGTCGCGGAATTCGCCCCAGTCGAACCGCCTGCCCTCGAGCAGCGGATAGACGGCCACGGCGAACGCGCCCATCCGAATACAGACCGAGCCGTCGCCACCCGGCACCGGCGCCACGACGAACTCCAGCCCGGCGTCGCGCGCCGCCTGCGCCGTCCCCAGGGCGGCGCGCAGCCGGTCGAAGGCCGCCGCCACCGAATCGTCCGGCGAACGACGCCGAAGCTCGAGTTCGTCCACGGTCACGAACCAGGCGTCATCACCGCCATCGGTGACCCGCCAGTGATGACTTCCGAACCCGACCGCCGCATACTCCACCGCCCCCACGTCGATCGCCCAGCACTCCCCCAGCACGGCAATCAGGGCGTCATCGGTCAGTCCCGGCGGCGGAGTCAACACGAGTCGCAGCATAGGACGGCAGACACGCCCCGCATATCTTGATCCCGGCCAAGAGCGCGCCGGGAACGACGGGGAGTAAGCCGCAAACGCTTCACCGGGAACGACGGAGAGTAAGCCCCATACGCATCGCCGGGAACGACGGAGAGTAAGCCCCATACGCATCGCCGGGAACGACGGAGAGTAAGCCGCATACGCTGCGCCGGGAACGACGGGGAGTGAGCCGCATGCGCTTCGCCGGGATCAGCGCAGACTCACCACGACCTTGCCGGTGGCGGTGCGGTTGTCCAGGGAAGCTACGGCGGCGGCGGCCTGCGCGAGCGGGTACAGGACCGGTTGGGGCGGGGCGATCTTGCCCGCGGCCAGCAGCGGTTCCACCTCCGCCCACTGCTCCTGTAGGTAGCCCGGGTGGGTGAGCACCCATTCGCCCCAGGCCGCGCCGACCACCTCGACGTTCTTGAGCAGCAGGCGGTTCACCTTCACCGTCGGGATCTCGCCCGCGGTGAAGCCGACCACCAGCAACCGGCCCGCGGGTGCCAGCGAGCGAATGCTGTCGGTGAAGCGGTCGCCGCCCACCGGATCGAGCACGATGTCGACCCCGCGCCCACCGGTCAGTTCCTTTACCGCCGCCAGCCAGCCGTCGGTGAGCACCACGTCGGTGGCGCCGTTGGCCCGCGCCACCTGCGCCTTCTCCTCGGTGCTGACCACCGCGACCACCCGACCCGCGCCCAGCGCCGCCGCCATGCGCAGCGTCGAGGTGCCGATGCCGCCCGCCGCGCCGTGCACCAGCACGGTCTCACCCGGCGCCAGCCGGCCCCGGTTGCGCAGGCAGAAGTGCACGGTCAGATCGTTGAAGAGGATGCCCGCCCCCGCCTCCAGCGAGACGTTGTCCGGCAGCCGGAACACCATCTGCGGCGGCGTCACCGCGACCTCGGCTATCGCATTGCCCAGCATCGTCAGCGCGACCACCCGATCGCCCGCGGACACGTGCGCGCCCTCGGGAGCGGACCGCACCACCCCGGCGACCTCCCCGCCGACGACGAACGGGAGTTCGGGCTTCATCTGATACAAACCGCGCGTCATCAGCACGTCCGGGAACGCCACCCCGGCCGCGTGCACATCGATCACGACGCCGTCCGGATAGGACGCCGGTTCCGGGATCTCGACCACCTCGATGGCTTCCGGTCCGTCGAGCTTGCTCACCTGGGCTGCACGCATGTAAGTCGGCCTCTCTGTCGCGATGCTCGTCACAAGTTAACCGGTCTTCGCATGTGGCTGTCCACGGCACCGGCTTTTGCTAAGCTCAGGGCCGCTGAGCCGAGCTGTCGAGGGGGACTCATGGCCGGGCCGAATGATCCACCACTGAGCGTCGATACCGCGGCGCTGAACACCTTCGCGAATACGCTGCGCGGCGAGTCGGCGAACATCGGCAACCTGCAGTCCGGCCTGGCCGACGCGGCCGGTGCGCTCCCGGGCACACTATGGAGCCAATCCTGCACCCAGGCAAAGGATTCCGTCGATCAGGCGCTGCAGCGCATCGGCGCGCGGCTGACCGCGATCGCCGACGGCGTGCAGCAGGCGGGCAAGGCCGTCGAACTCACCGATCAGCAGTTCGGGGACAAGCTCTCCAGCATCGGACTGCGGCCATGACACTCACCATCCCAGATGTCGAGAGCTGGAATCCCGACCAGCTGACCACCGCCTCGGTCTCGGTCGGCAAGCTCAGCACCGACCTCGACCAGGCGGTGCTCGACGGCGTCACCCGCACCCGGCAGCTCGGCGACGAACAGCAATGGAGCGGCGCGGCGGCGCAGGCCGCGAGCGCCCGGATGGATACCGAAAAGCTGCGCGCCTCGGCCGTCAGCCAGGCGGCGCTGCAACTGCAGACGGCGCTGAGCCAGCAGGTGGAGAACCTGAACAACGCCAAGCAGGCCGTCCGCACCGCGCGCGACCGCGCACTGCATCCCGCGGAGAACCCGCCGCCGGATGCCTTCGAGGTCTCCGACACCGGCGTGGTGACCGCGAACGCCCGCAAAACGTACTGGGACAACCAATCCGGCCTGACCCCGACCGAGATCCAGGACCGCAAGGTGGCCGAGGACCATCGGGCGGCCGCCCTGCAGAGCGAGATCACCAACGCGCTGAAGCAGGCCGAGTTGGTCGCCGAGGCCGCGGTCACGGCGGTCAACGCCGCGAAGGCGAAGGTCGACGAGGCGTACGCGGGGCTGGGCGACCCGGCCACCGGCGCGGGCTCCGCGCCACCCGCGGCCACCTCCCCCGCGGCGACCACCGATACCCCCGCCGCCGCGTCTCCGATCTCGAGTGCGGGCAACCCGTCGTCGCACTCGTCCGGTGGAACCTCGCACGGTGGCGGCTCCGGCTCCAGCTACCTCGGCAGCGGGTCGGCCGGTACCGCCTACAGCGGCGGCGCCTCGGGCTCCTCGAGCGGCCCGGTGGGGCCCATGCCGACCGGCACCCAGGCCGAGTGGATCAAGGAGGCCATCCGCGTCCTGCGCGAACAGGGATACGACATCAAGGACTCCGACGCGGCGATCATCGCCGCCATCATCGAGAAGGAATCCGGCGGCAACCCGCACGCGATCAACAACTGGGACAGCAACGCCGCGGCCGGGACTCCGTCCAAGGGCCTCATGCAGACCATCGACAGCACGTTCAACAGCTACGCGCTGCCCGGGCACGGCGATATCTGGAACCCCGTAGACAACATCATCGCCGCCTCCCGATACTCCCTCGACCGGTACGGCTCCCTGGACAACGTGCCCGGCATCGCGGCGATGCGCGGGGGCGGATCGTACGTCGGCTACTGATTTGCTACGAGTGAGTAGAGCCATCTCGACGTAACGGTGTGACACGCGCCCCGTAAAGTCATGTCACAGACAGCACCGCACGAGAACGCGGCACACCGTGCAGCGCGAGGAGCACCAGTGTCACTCGATCAGCCACTCGCCCCGCTTCCCCAGGAGGGCTTAGGCTTCGCCTCGGCGTGGCCCGTGCGGGCTGGTGATGTGGATCCGTACAACCGGTTGCGGTCGGACGCCGTGGCCCGCTACCTGCAGGATATCGCCTGGGAGGACCTGCACGGCAGTTCCCTGCACCGCACCGATCCGAGCTGGATCGTGCGCCGCACGGTGATCGACGTGGTGCGGCCGATCCTGTGGCCGGACCGGGTGCACCTGGTGCGCTGGTGCTCGGCGATGTCGTCGCGCTGGACGAATATGCGGGTGCGGATCACCAGCGACAACGGCGGTCTGATCGAGACCGAAGGCTTCTGGATCAACATCAACGAGTCGACCAACATGCCCACCCGCATCAGCGACGAGGGCATGGCCTACCTGTCCCGCACCACGGCCGAGCACCGCCTGCGCTGGCGGCCGTGGCTGACCGACGCCACCCCGCCGGAGTCGGATACGGATCTGCCGTTTCCGGTGCGCGCCACGGATATCGACCAGTTCAACCACGTCAACAACGCGGTGTACTGGCAGGCGGTGGAGCACTACCTCGTCGACTTCCCGAAACTGGTCGCCGGGCCGCACCGCGCGGTCATCGAATACATCGCGCCCGTGCTGTCGCGTCAGCACATCAGCGTGCGCAGCCGCTACGAGCCGGGCGACCGCACCGGCCATCCGGTGCTGCGCCTGTGGTTCGTGGTCGGCGGCACCACGACGACGGCCGTGCGCATCGGGCCGCTGACGGCCTGAGCGTATTCGCCGGTTGATAGCTGACAGGTCACCGAGCAGACGGCCGCCCGGATCCCGGGCGGCCCGCGGCTCCTCGGGGCGGCTATCCCCGCGCCGCCTTCAACAGGTCGTCGCGGGTCGTGAACTTGACCCGCGGCCGCCCACCGGACTTCCCGGCGCTACGCTCGGCGGTATCGATGGCCTTCCAGCCCTCGCGATCGACCAGGTCCGGCTGGCGCTGCGCGAGCAGGGCCTTCAGCGCGGCCCGATCACCCTGCGGCGCGGCCAGTTTGCCCGCGGTGAAGTCGTCGATCAGCCGTTCGACGGTCTCCTGGGCGTCGACCCGGTTGGAGCCGATGACGCCGCGCGGGCCGCGCTTGATCCAGCCGGAGACGTACACGCCCGGCAGATGGGCGCCCTCGGCCACGACCCGTCCGTGTTCGTTCGGAACGGTGCCCGCGCGATCGTCGAACGGCAGCTCCGCCACCGGTTCACCGCGGTAGCCGATGGACCGCAGCACCAGCGAGGCGGGCAGCGATTCGGTGCGATCGGTGGCGCGGGCAACCAGGCGACTGTTCTCGGGCACCAGTTCGTTGTGCGCGAACTCGACGCCCTCGGCCTTGTCGGTGCCGGTGACCGCGGTCGGCGAGGTCAGGTAGCGGAACACGATGCGCTTGTTCCCCGGCGTCGGCGCCTTGGCCGCATATTCCTGCGCCAGTTGGTATTTCAGCTGCAGCGAGGGCTCTACCTCCGGATCGTCCAACAGCGCCCGGCTTTCCGGATCCAGCTCCAGGTCGGCCGGGTCGACGATCACGTCGACGCCCTTCAGGTACCCCAGCGCGAGGAATTCCGGCGAGGAGTAGGCGGCCTGCAGCGGACCCCGCCGTCCCAGCACCACGACCTCGCGGATTTTGCTGTTGCGCAACGCGTCCAGGGCGTAGTCGGCGATATCGGTCTTGGCCAGCTCGTCCGGATCCAGCGTCAGCACCCGGGCCACGTCCAGTGCCACATTGCCGTTGCCGACGACGACCGCGCGCTCCCCGGACAGGTCGAAGCCGCGGTCCGCGTAGTCGGGGTGCCCGTTGTACCAGGCCACGAACTCGGTGGCGGAGTGGCTACCGGGCAGGTCCTCGCCGGGCACGCCCAGCTGCCGGTCGGTGGACGCGCCGACGGCGTAGATCACCGCGTGATGGTGCGCCAGCAGCTCGTCGTGCGAAATGTGGTTTCCCACCTCGACATTGAGGTGGTACTGCAGGGTTTCGCGGCGGAACGCGCTCTCGAACATGCTCGACACGGTCTTGGTGCCGGGGTGGTCCGGCGCCACCCCCGCGCGCACCAGGCCCCAGGGCGTCGGCAGCCGGTCGAACATCTCCACCTCGACATCGGCGCGCCGCAGCAGCTCGTCGGCCGCGTAGCAGGCCGCGGGCCCGGCGCCGACGATCGCGACGCGCAGCGTGCCCAGTTCCTTCGGCGGGCGCGACGGCGTCACCAGCGGATCGAAATTCGACTCCAGCGGGTGACGCTCGAAATACGTGGCGTTGATATCGCGGAATCGGGCCAGGGAGGCGGTCAGGTCGTCCTCGGAGAAGATGGCCTCCACCGGACAGGCATCCACGCAGGCGCCGCAGTCGATGCAGGTGTCGGGGTCGATGTAGAGCTGCTCGGTCGTCGCGAACTCGGGTTGCTCCGGGGTGGGACGAATGCAATCGACCGGGCACTCGGGTACGCAGCTGGCGTCGTTGCAACAACGCTGCGTGATCACATAGGCCATATCTCGCAGATCCTCGAAACATCATCGGCTGTACTCCGCCCCTGGGTTGAGACGGGCATGCGTCACGGCTGTTGGCGGTCGGCCAAGGCTGTGACGCCACCATCAGTGTGCCTCGAGAGTGAGCTGTCTCTCCGCTCAGGATGGTGTCGTGCGACACACGGCTACGGTGTGCGTATGGTGCGGACCCTGATCCTGATGCGGCACGGCAAGTCCAGCTATCCGCCGGGCGTGGCCGATCACGAGCGGCCGCTCGCGCCGCGGGGGCGTCGCGAGGCGGCTCTCGCGGGCGACTGGCTCCGCGAGACCCAGGCGCCGATCGATGCGGTGCGCTGTTCGGACGCGGTGCGTACGCGCGAGACGCTGGCGGCGACCGGGATCACGGCGCCGGTGCGGTTCGAGTCGTCGATCTACGAGGCATCGCCGCGCACGCTGATCGAACTCGTCCAGCTCGCCGACGACGATCCGCGGACGCTGCTGCTGATCGGGCACGCCCCCGCAATGCCGTGGACGGCCTGGGAACTGGCGGCCAACCGCGACTCCGAACCGGCCGCGGAACTCAGCCGGAAGTTCCCCACGTCGGCACTGGCCGTGCTGGAGTTCGACCGGCCGTGGGCCGACGTGGACCCGGGAACCGGCGACCTGGTGCGCTTCCACATACCCCGCTGACCGTCCTTCCGGTCTGAGCCATCCGTCATTCCGGCATGCTTTTGGCCGGAATCAGCGGACCAGCTTCCCCCGCACCACCACGACGGCGCCGAACAGGACGAGCACCAGCAGTGCGACGAACCAGTTCGTGAGCGCCCAGACGACGCCCAGGACGATGAGCACCGGCACCGCCGCGATCGCGGCGATCACCGGATTTTCCTTGACCGTCTCCAGGGCCGAGCGTGCCCTGAGCCGGTCGATCTCTTTGGCCATGGCTCCCAGGGTAGGCCGATTCGCCCGATTCGGCGGCAGGTACTTCCGACCGGGCCGGTTGCCGCCGTCATCGATCGCGAAAATGCGCTGTAACTCCGCGTTTCGCGGTTTCTGTCGGTGGCCGGTGGGACTCTTCTCGCATGGATTGGAAAATCGAACTCGTCGCACTACCCGTGACCGACGTGGACCGCGCCAAGGACTTCTACATCAAGATCGGTTTCAATGCCGATCACGACGCCAGCCCCTCCGAGGGAATCCGTTTCGTGCAGCTCACGCCGCCCGGGTCCGGCTGTTCGATCTGCATCGGCCGGGGCATCACCGAGGCGGCCCCGGGCAGCGTCGAGGGCATGCAGATGGTGGTGTCCAGCGCCGAGGAGGCGTATCGGCAGCTCGTCGCCGCCGGGGTGGAGGCCACCCCGGTCAAGGACGAAGGCTGGGGCCTGTTCACCTACTTCGCCGACCCGGACGGCAACAAGTGGGCGGTACAGGAGCTGCCGGAGTACTTCTGAGTCGTCACGTTCCGCTTGCTTGGAGTGCACTCCAGGTCGGTACCGTTTCAGTCGGGACGACAGGAGGCGAACCGATGGGTGCTCCCGCGCAACAGGACATCGACGAGGCCGAGTACGGGCGGCCGCGGTATTCGATCGGCGAGGCGGCCGAGCGGTCCGGGCTGAGCCGAGACACGCTGCGCTGGTACGAGCGGATCGGCCTGATGGACTACATCGGCCGCGACTCCGGCGGCAAGCGCCGATTCAGCGACCGCGACTTGGCCTGGCTCCATCTGATCAGCTGTCTGCGGCTGACCGGGATGTCGGTCGCCGACATGCTGCACTACGCCGAACTGGTGCGCGCCGGCGACGCGACCACGCCCCAGCGCCTGCAGATGTTCCGCAAGACCCGGGCGGAGGTCCTGGACCGCATCGACGAACTGCAGCAGACCCTGTCGGTCCTGGACCGCAAGATCACGATGTACGAGGACAAGACCGCCACGCTGCAGAGCATGGGCGAGCCTGCCGCGCAGGGCGTCTGACCCTGCCCGGCAGGGCCCGGCGCACACTGCGCGTGGCGCGGTTACGATGCCTTCGATATGCAATCCCCCGCCACCGATGCCCGGCCCGATGGGCGTGGATATGCTCTTGCGCGGCAACACATGTCGGACGACCAGGCATCCGCTGCGGGCGCGGAAGGAGAACTGAGGCAATGACCGAGCAGGCGCTGACCACCGCGGTCGTCCGCAACGAGGCACAGCACCGCTACGAGGTGTGGTACGGGGACAAGCTGGCGGGGTTCGCCGAGTACCGGGACCAGGGCGGGGACACCGCCTTCATCCACACCGAGGTCGACAGCGAGTTCGGCGGCAAGGGGCTGGGCAGCATCCTCGCTCGCCAGGCGATCACCGATGTCATCGCCCGCGGCCAGGTCATCGTGCCGCGCTGCGCGTTCATCAAGAGCTGGCTGGACAAGCACCCCGAGTACGATTCTCACGTGGTCGGCAAAGGTATCCAGAGGTGAGCGCCCCGAGGCGCGGTCGTGAGTGACCTCGAGGCTCGTCCCGACGAGGCGCTGTGCGAGGCGGCGCCCGCGCCCGGCCCGCGCGCCGATCGCTATCCCGCGCGGGTGGTTCCACTGGGCGGCGTGCGCGGCGTCACCGTGGAGCGCGTGCTGCCGCAGCGCGACCTGCCGACCGTCGGGGCCTGGTGCTTCCTGGACCACTTCGGCTCCCCCGCCGCGACCGCGGAGCTGCCGCCGGATATCGATCCCCATCCACATATCGGCCTGCAGACGGTCACCTGGCCGTTCGAGGGCCGGATCCGCCATCGCGACAGTCTCGGCTCCGACGTGCTGATCGAGCCCGGCCAGCTGAACCTGATGACGTCGGGCCGTGGCATCGCGCACTCGGAGTACACCGTGCCTGGCGCACCCGCCGGGCACGGCCTGCAATTCTGGATCGCCTTGCCCGGCAACAAAACCGGCATCGATCCGCATTTCGAACAGCATCGCGATCTGCCCGTGCTCACGGTGCCGGGCCTGCGCGCCACCGTGCTGATCGGGTCGCTGGCGGCCGCCGACCGCGTCGCGACGTCACCGGCCGCCGCCTACACCCCGATCGTCGGCGCCGATCTGCGCATCGACCCCGGTGCCGACGTCCGTGTGGCCCTGCGTCCCGACTTCGAGTACGCCCTGCTGGTGCTCGAGGGACTGCTGACCGCCTCGGATAACGCCGCCGCACCGGGCCCGCTGCTGTACCTGGGCAGCGATCGCCGCGAGCTGCGCCTCACCAGCACGACCGGTGCGCACGCGGTCCTGATCGGCGGCACGCCCTTCGGCGAAGACCTCGTGATGTGGTGGAACTTCGTGGCGCGCAGCCATGACGAGATCCTCGCCGCCCGAAACGGCTGGGAGAACCGCGATCTCGAGCGCTTCCCCGATATCGCGGGCCATCCGCCGCAGCAGCGGATCCCCGCCCCGCCGCTGCCGAATCTGCGCCTGAAGCCACGCAGGCGACGCGGCACCGGCTGACCCGACCGGATCAGGGCCGGTCGAAAGCCGCACTGCCCGAATTCGTTTCGCGCTCCAGCTCCTGAGTCCCGATGACCCGCAACAGATCCAGCTTCTCCTGGGCATCGGTCCCCGGACGCGGGTAGAAGACCAGCAGGTACTGCGACGCGTTCGTGGTGACCAGGGTTTCGCACACCAGATCCAGCAGTCCGACCCGGGAGTGGTCGACCCGCTTGGCATCGCTGACCCGCACGGCCACCGCGTGTTCGGTCCACAGCCGCTCGAAATCGCTGCTGGCGGCCCGCAATCGCGAGACCACCTCGGCGACATCGGCGTCGCCGGAACGCCGGGCGGCGGTGGCCCGCAGGTCCGCGACATGCCTGCGGAGCAGTCGATCCCAGTCCTCCTCGGGAAATTTCGTGCGTTCCGCCGGATCCGCGAACCACCGCCACAGCAGGTATCGGTCCATGCCGGTATACCCCGAGCAGTCGCCCGACAGGAGAATGTGCATCCGGTTCTGCGCCAGCACCTCGCCGAGATCGGACACCACGCAGGCCGGGGTGTCGTCCAGCTTGTTCAGCAGGTACAGTAGGCCCGGACCGATATGCCCGTCGCCGCCGCCGCGATCCGGCGCCGGATGACCGCACAGATGGAACAGATGATCACGTTCGTCGTCGGTGCACCGCAGGGCGCGCGCGAGCGCGCCGAGCACCTGCACCGACGGACGCGGGCCGCGAGACTGCTCGAGCCGCGTGTAATAGTCGGTGGATATGCCCGCGAGCAGCGCCACCTCGTCGCGGCGCAGTCCGGGCGTGCGACGGCGCAGCCCGGGCAGCAGCCCCACATCCGCCGGTTGCAGTTGCTCCCGGCGACGCCGCAGGAAGTCGGCAAGATCGTGGCGGTCCATGTCTCCACTGTCCTCCCCGGCCGGGGCGGAAACCAGGGATCGCCGATCCCCCGATATCCGGTCTCTGCCGGACCACCGGATCGCGGCGCAGGATTTCCGGCATGACCAACATCGAAACCGTCCAGCTCGGCAAGACCGGACCCGCCGTCGGCCGCATCGGCCTCGGCGCCATGGGCATGTCCGGCGCGTACGGCGCCTCCGACGAGTCGCAGTCTCTCGCTACCATCCATGCCGCCCTGGACTCGGGCGCCAATCTGATCGATACCGGAGACTTCTACGGTTTCGGCCACAACGAGGCGCTCATCGGCCGCGCGCTCGCCGATCGGCCGCGCGAGGACTACGTGCTCAGCGTCAAGTTCGGCGCCCTGCGCGGCCCGGACAACAGCTGGGGCGGAATGGACACCCGACCCGAGGCGATACGCAACTTCCTCGGGTACTCGCTGCAGCGGCTCGGCGTCGACCACATCGACATCTACCGCCCGGCCCGGCTGGATCCGAATGTCCCGATCGAGGACACCGTCGGCGCGATCGCGGAGCTGGTCGACGCCGGGTACGTGCGCCACATCGGGCTGTCCGAGGTCGGCGCCGAGACGCTGCGCCGGGCCGCGGCCGTGCACCCCATCGTGGATCTGCAGATCGAGTACTCGCTGATCTCACGCGGTATCGAGGCGCAAATCCTGCCCGCCGCCCGGGAACTCGGCACGGCCGTCACCGCGTACAGCGTGCTGTCGCGCGGGCTGCTCAGTGACTCGCTGCGCGGCGGAAAGACCTTCGACGCCACCGATTTCCGGGCACACAGCCCGCGTTTCCAGGGTGCGAACCTCACCGCGAACCTGCACCTGGTGGAGGCGCTGGCGGAGATCGCCGACCGGCGCGGGGTCAGTGTGGCACAGCTGGCCATCGCCTGGGTGCTGGCGCGGGGTTCGGACATCGTCCCGGTCATCGGCGCGCGCGGCCCGGAGCGCTGGGCCGAAACGGTTGCGGCCCTGGATATTCGACTGTCCGAGGCCGAGTTCTCGGAGATCGAGGCCGCGGCCCCGGCCGACCGGGTGGCGGGCGATCGCTACGCCGCCCCGCAGATGGCACTGCTCGACAGCGAGCGCTGATCACGCGTCGCCCATTTGCGCCTGGCGGTAGCCCTTCAGATCACGGTCCCATGACGGTAATTTCTTCCTCGAGGTTCGGGGTGCAGAACCCGCCCGATCGAAGAGGGTATCGATGACGCTCACGAAAACCATTGCGACAGCCTTGATCTGTCTCACGGCCACCACGGTGGCCGCGGGGGCGGCCGGTGCCGAACCACCGGCCGCCGCGGATCGGCCGGAGCTCGAGGTGCGCGGAACCGACCACGGCGTCGGCTACGACACGCGGCTGAGCACCGATCGGCGGGCCGCGGTGACCACCGTACGGACGGGCCGGTTCCTGGCGACCTGGGATGCGCAAACCATTGCCGTGACCGACGATTCGGGCATGATCGTGGCCAGCGTGCCGCTGCGCCACGACATCGCCGGGCACCGCCTCGATCTCACCCCGGTGATCGACGAGGGTGGCCGCCGACTCACCCTGACGCCGACCGGCCAGGCGCCGGTCCCGTTGCGCGACATCAGCGCTCAGCAGCGGTTCCTCGATGTGATGCAGGCCCACCAGCCCGCCGTCTCCCAGGGCGCCGCGATGGGGGCGGCGATCGGGTTCGTGCTCGGCTTTCCCGCCGGGCTGTTCATGTTCGACATCTTCTCCGTGCCCATCGCCACGGTCGTGGGCGCACTGGTCGGCGCCGGGGTCGGACTGCACAACAGCGGCGGTCAGGCCGCGGTCGACGAGGCGCGCGACGCGCTCGAGGACATGGTCACCGGCGGGGGCGAATCACCGCGGTGAACGACGCCGCCGCAACGGATTTACCGGTCCCGTCGGTGATGTCCACGGGTACGGCCAATTCGATCGGGGTGCGCGCCGCGATATCGGCGCGCGTCCGCTCGATGGTTTCGGCGGACAGTTCCGCGGTGGCCCGGATCGGTCCGGCCTCCCCCTTGGCCCGGGCCAGGTATTCGATCCTGCCGTCCCGAGCGACGATGAACGTCTCGCCCATCAGGTCCACGATCCCGGAGATCGAGGCGCCCATCGCCGCGGTCTCCGCCAGGCCGAACAGGATGGCGGCGTGCAGATCGCCGTTGTGATTGAGATGCTCGGGCTTCGGGTCCATCGCCACGACATTGCGCCCGGCCCGGTACTCCACCCCGTCGATCCCGGCGTACTGCAGAAATCCGAGCTTCTTGAACCCGGCCATCACCAGTTCGCCCATCGCAGCGTCGTCCATCACCACTCCATCCCATTTGAAACACGTTCTAGTTTCATACCCGGACGGAGGGGCTGTTGTCCATGGGACCGACTACGCGGCATCTCCCAGGGTCGCGGCGATACCCGCCAGCAGGTTGGTGAGGCCGAATTCGAAACTCGCCCCGGCCTCGGGATCCTCGGCGTCGAGAACGCGGCGATTGAAATGCGGGTAGCGGCCGGAATCGACGACCTGCCGGACGTACTCCCCGACGGACTCGCGCCATTCGTCCTCGGTCATGCCGGTGCTGCGCCGCGCCTCCAACTCGGCCAGTTCCCTGGCGACGGAGCCGATCACATAGGTATGGACGGCCTCGACCACCAGCACCGTCCGGGTGGCGTCACCCGTCGCCGCGTCGACCAGCCCGAGCGCATGATCCGAGTACCGAATGACGTTGGGCCCCAACGCCGGACGCCGGGAGGCCTGCTGCCCCAGCCAGGGATGCCGCAGCAGCAGGGCGCGGAAGTGGCGGGCGTGGTCGGCCATGCCCGCGCGCCAGCCGTCCCCGGGATCGGACAGCGGTAGCTCCGCGTACACCGCGTCGACCATCAACTCGATCAGCTCGTCCTTGTTGGCGACGTGGCGGTAGAGCGACGTGGTGCCCGAGCCCATCTCCGCGGCGATGCGCCGCATGGACAGCGCGTCGAGGCCCTCCGCATCGGCGAGCGCTATCGCCGCGCTCACGATCTTCTCCTCGGTGATGACCGGGCGGCCGCCCCGCGAGCGGTCGCGCATCCACACGAGCGTCGCGGGCTGTGACGAGGATGGCATGGGCACAGTGTACTCATTGGGTACAGTGTTCCCATATCGGGTACAGCGTTCCCAGGAGGAGTTCTCATGTCTCGGATTCCGGTTGTCATTGCCGGTGGCAGCAGCGTAGGGCTGGCCGCCGCCGTCTTCCTCGGCCACCACGGGGTGCCGTCGCTGGTGCTCGAGCGGCGGGAGGCGCCGTCGGATCATCCACGCGCGCTGGGGATCAGCCCGCGCACGCTGGAGTTCTTCCGCGAGGCGGGGTTGCGCGATGCGGTGGACCGGGTGGCGGTGCGATCCGCACAGCCGTGGCGCGCGGAGGCCCGCACGGTCGCCGAGATCGATCGCGGTCGGGCGGTCCGGCCGCAGCTGCCGCCGGGGATCGCGCTGTCGCCGGAGTCGCCGCGCGGGCACTATCCCCAGAATCGGCTCGACTCGGCGCTGCTCCCGGCCGCACGAGAGCGGGGCGCGACCGTCGAATTCGGCGTCGGTGTCACCGGAGTCGAGCAGAGCGCGGACGAGGTCGCGGTGACGCTGTCCGACGGGCGGGTGGTCCACGCCGACTACCTGATCGGCGCGGACGGCGTGAACAGCACGGTGCGGCGGGAGCTGGGGATCGGCACGACCGGACCGGGCGAGATCGGGGACACCAATATGAACATCCTGTTCGATGCCGACCTGGTCGGGCACTTCGGTTCGATGCCGGTCATGACGCAGATCGACCATCCGGACGCGACGGGGATTCTGCTGGCAGTCGGAGACCGGCGATGGGTGCTGCACGTAACGCTGCCCGCCGGGGAGACAATGTCCGAGCGGCAGTGCGCCGCTGTCGCTCGCACCGCGATCGGGGCCGAGGTGCCGTTGCGGGTGGTCGGCGCCATCCCGTGGCGGGCGACCGTGCGGATGGCGGACGAATTCCGTTGCGGGCATACTTTTCTGGCCGGGGACGCGGCTCGGGCAATTTCGCCGCTCGGCGCGTTCGGGCTGAATACCGGCATGGCGGACGCGCACAATCTGGCCTGGAAACTTGCGCTCGTTCTCGACGGAAAGGCCGGTGACGGCCTGCTGGACACATATCACACCGAGCGTCGTGCCATTGCCGAACTGGTCACTCGGCAGGCCCTGCTGCGCTGGGAAAACCCACGCCTGCACTGGGATCCGACGGCGGTGACCGAGCGCGCGGCGGCGGGGGCGTGGAATGCGGTCATGGTGACCATGGGCTACCGGTACGACTCCGCCGCAGTGATCGATCCGGTAGTGGAGGTTCCGTCCACGGAGGATCTAGCCGCGAGTCTCGACGGCGCGCCGGGTTCGCGGGTACCGCATCGGTGGGTTGCTCCCGGTCTTTCGACGCTGGATCTCCATGAATCGCACTTCGCGCTGTTGGCCGGGCCGCGCGGGGGCGAGTGGCATGGGGCAGTCGAAAAGGCTTCGGCCGCTGCGGGACTCGACCTCCGTGTCGCACTCCTGGACGAAGACTCCGCCGCTGCGGTGCAGATCGGTGATCGCGGTGCGATTCTCGTCCGTCCGGACGGCTTCATCGCCTGGCGCACAGACGATGTGGCCTCTCCCGAGGAACTACGCCAGGTTGTCGAGACGGTGACGGCTCGACAACGATGAGAACCGTCGCCCGGGAACCGGCCGAACCACCCACTCCGAACAGTGTTGCCGACCAGCCGGTCACGGCTTCGGATACACAGGCGGAAGTTTGTCTCCGTTTTCGGCCAACACATTTCGCAGTAGATCCGGGCGGTTGGTGATGATCCCGTCGACACCGAGACCGAGCAGCGCGGTCATGGTCAGCGGATCGTCGACAGTCCACGGAATCACTCGCATTCCGTGCCGATGCGCCGATCGCACTAGCGCGGCGGTGGTGAACGGCTCGTAGCCCGGGTCGTTCACGGTGCCGTCCTGCGGGTCGCCGTGCACGGGTGACACCGCGTCCGCGCCGAAAGAGGCTGCCGCGGCGACGAATTTGTCCCGCAGGTCGCCCTGGTAGTCGTCGATATCGATGCCGCCCAGCCACGGCGAGGCCCCGGGCTCCCCGGCCTGCAGGAACGGCTGCCCGCTGGTGAGCGCCACGATAGGCAGCTCGGGCGCCACCTCGCGCATCCGCATCAGCGCTCCCCAGTCGAAACTCTGAATGGTGACCTGCGGACCGATTCCCGCGCGGCGGATCTCGTCGGCGACCACCTGCACGAACTGCTCCCTCGGCGCGGTCTGTTCCGGTGCGGCGGCCTCGACCTTGGTTTCGATGTTCAGCATGACCCCGTCGGCCCGATACTTGCGGACCAGGTCGAAAACCTCTGAAAGCAAAGGAATTCGGGTACCGGGGGCCGTCCGCTGCGCGGGGTGGTCCGGCAGTTGTTTCGAACCGCAGTCGATCGTGCGGACCTGCGCCAGAGTCAGGTCACGGAGGAATGCGTTCCCGGGGACATACGGAAATTTCGGGTCACCCGGGAACGCCGGTGCTGTGTCCGCACACTTCGCCGGGTTCGGATCGCGATCGTGGGTGACCACAGCCTGGCCGTCCGCGGTGACCTGCACATCCAGCTCCAGCGTGCTCACCCCGAGCTCCAGCGCATTCGCGAACGCGGGCAACGTGTTCTCCACGACCAGCCCCAGCCCGCCCCGATGCGCCTGCAGGTCGAAGGGTTGCGGAGGGTCTGCCGCAGCGAGCCCGGCGGCCACGGTTCCCGTCGACAACACCGCAGCGGCGTACAGACCACAGATTCGTCGCATACCTTCATCGTGCTGGGCGGCGTTCAACGCCCCGGTGAAACGCACCTGAATACCCCGCGAACTCCGGTGCGAAGCGGTTCGCGATCAGTGGAACCAGGCCGAGGCGGCAGGGGTGAGCAGCAGGACGATGGTCGCGAGCGATCCGGCCGTGGCGAGCGCGAAGCGAGTCAGGACCAGTGGGCGCAGCCAGGACGGGAACTCGGAGCCCGCCGCCTCGATGACCGCACGAGCATCGATCGCCCGGACCGCCGGATCGCCGGACTTGCGGAACGCCGCTTGCGTGTACCGGGCGGCGAAGACCTGCGAGGTGGTGACGGAGCCGACAGCCAGCAGCAGAACCGGTTCCGCGACCAACGACACCACCCGCGCGGTGCCGGTGATGTTCAGGATCGCCAGGGTGATCAGAACGGCGGCGATACCGAGTGCGAGGGCGAACTCCCAGACCTTCTCCTCCAGCCGAATACCGTGCTCCGCCAGCATTTCCGGCGCACAGCCCTGTCTCACGACTGCCTGTTCCGCGGCGAGCTGGGCCCGTCCGCCGCGGATCCAGGCGACGACCGGCATGACGATCATGGTCGCCGCCAGCAGTAGCTGCAGGACGACGGCGAGGGCAATGGACACGGGCATGGCATACCTCCGGGTCATCTTGGTTATCGGGTTCGAAAGCAGTTGCGGCACAGCGGGTTCAGGCGAAGGCCAGCACAACCAGCCCGAGAATCGCCCCGCCGAAGACAACCGCGTTCCGGACGTTCTGCAGCGTCCAGGTCCAGGCCGGGAAGCCGGATTCCGCGGCCTCGATGAGCGCGGGAACGTCGATGCGCGCCAGCTCGGGATCATTCTTCCGCCGGAACGCCGCCCGCACCGATTTCACCGCGGTCAGATTGCTGTAGACGATGACGCAGTTGGCCAGGAACAGCACCGACAGCACCACCCAGTTCACCGGCCGCATCCACTCGAACCCACCCAGATTCAGCCCCGCCACGACCACGAGCAGCGCGGCGATCCCACCCGGCGCCCACCACTCGTGCCCACTGGCATCGAACCGCATCCCGTTCTCCCGCAACGCCATAGTCCGCACCCCCTGCCGCGCCAACTCTCCCTCCGCAACCGCCATCGCCCCCGCCCCATACCGATTCCGCACCACCGGCATGCTCACAAAAGCAGCAGCGGCAACAAGCTCAACAGCGGCAACAACGGCGTCCATGTCGTTCTCCTCAACCGAGGCCACCCCGCCGGCAACCTCTTGAACTAAGTACAAGTGCAACGTTACGCGCCACTTGAACTAAGTGCAAGAGCTTCTGTGTCCAACCGAGACTCCATACACGCCAGGGAGCAACAAGTGAGTCACCGTCGTGACTATTACCGAGATCCGAAGGCGCCCAAGGCGAACGCAGGCCTGCCGATACACACCCCACCGTGCGGCAACTATGAAGCGCCCCGCTCGTGTACTCGATGTTGATCTGGCCGCGAACTCCCCTCCGCGGCCGACGCACTCACATCACCTCTTCCGGGCTCGGTAGGCGGCGACGGCGTTGCGGTTGCCGCAGGTGGTGCTGCAGTAGCGGCGGGAGCGGTTGCGGGAGGTGTCGAAAACTATTCCCGCGCAGGAGGAGTCGGCGCAAGTGGAGAAGCGGCTCAGCTCGTCGGTGCGGATGAAATCGATCATGGCCATGGCGGTCTCCACGGCGATTCGGACGTCCAGCGGGGCGTCGGGCCGCACGGCGTGGATGTGGTAGTCGATGTCGCCGTGGCGGACCAGCTGCGGGACCGCCCGTTGCTCGGCGAGGATCTCGTTCACCAGGCGAGCCGCCTCGTCGCGATCGCTGGTGAGCAACCGTCGCAGCCGCGGGCGCAGTGCGCGGACGGCCCGCAGTTCACCGGCGTCGCGGGCGTGCGCACCGGTGTAGGCGTGCTTGACGAAAAACTCGTCCAGCTGGGCGATTTCGGTCATCGTGTCCGGCTCCTCCGCGGAGTTCACCAGTTCCACCGCCGCCACCATCGACGCCACGGTGTCATGAGCAAAATCCATGTTGACATATTACCAACCCCTCCCTAGTGTCATTAGTCATGGCGACATTGACTCATGACAGGCCCCTCCGGACCCGGGCTGGACTCGGCTTGCTCATCGCCGGGGCGTCGGCAATGTCGTTCGGGTTGTCCGGTCCGTTGGCACGCGGGCTGATGGATGCGGGCTGGAGCGCGGCGACGGTGGTCGCGGTGCGCGTCCTACTGGGCGCCCTGGCGCTGACCCCGATCGCCGCGTACCAGTTGCGTGGCAAGTGGAATATGCTGCGGCACAACGTTTCACTGATCGTCGGATATGGTCTGCTGGCGGTCGCGGGAACCCAGCTCGGCTACTTCAACGCCGTCGCTCACATGCAGGTCGGGGTGGCCCTGCTGATCGAATACACCGCGCCGATCGCCGTCGTGGGCTGGCTGTGGCTGCGGCACCGCCAGCGCCCCGGGATGCTGACTATCTGCGGTGCTGCCCTCGGGATTCTGGGTTTGATGCTCGTCCTCGACCTGCGGTCGGGCCTGTCGGCCAGTTGGATCGGCATCGCCTGGGCGCTGGGCGCCATGGTGGGCGCGGCGGGCTACTTCATCCTGTCGGCACACGGCGACGGTTCGATCCCGGGCACCGTCCTCGCCACCGGCGGTCTGCTCATCGGCGGCGTCGGCCTGCTCGCGGCGGGCGCCGTGGGTGTCCTGCCAATGTCCGCGACCACGAACCAGGTTGCGTTCCAAGGCTTCACAACACCGTGGTGGATCCCGATCCTGACCCTCGGCGTGGTGACCGCCGCCATCGCCTATGTCACCGGCATCGTCGCCACCCGCCTGCTCGGCTCGCGCCTGGCCTCCTTCGTCGCCCTCGCCGAGGTCTTGGCCGCCCTGGTCTTCGCCTGGCTCCTCCTCGGCGAGGCCCCCCGTCCTATCCAGTTCGTCGGCGGAGTTCTGATTCTCACGGGCGTCATCACCGTGCGGCGCGGGGAACGCGTGTGACACCTGCTAGCGTCGATCCGCATCGTCCCGGTCAGGCCGACCGAGACTCCGAGTCGGGACAACGACAGGAGATCGCATGGCGAGGATCGTGAGAACCGTTGTGGTATCGGCAGTGGTGGGCGTGGCGGTCGTCGGCGTAGGCAGTGGGCTCGGCGCCGCTCAGACCGGTCATGTCACCGCGGAGCAGTGCGTGAAGGACGGCGGCAGGGTATCGATCGAATCGGGGAGATACGGCAGTTTCAAGGTATGCCGAGACGGTACGCACGACACCAAGCGGATCGAGTAGCGGGCTCAGGGCAGGAGTTTCGCCGAGGTGACGGTGACATCGGTCCAGCCTTGATACCAGCCATTCCAGGTGTTGGCGACCTGGATCTGAATCCCGTGCCCACTGGCCGGACCGCCGGTGATCAGCCACAGGCCGTTCCCGTACCCGGTCGCCGTGCTGACGCTGCCGTCGGACCACGCGACCCTGGCCGTACTCGGCCCACCCGTATTGAACGGAATATCCGCGGTGAACTGCCCCGCGACAATGCCCGGAAGCAAAGGACTGTCGCATCCCCGCAACGTGACCTCCCGTCGAATATTCTGCCCCACGCTCCCCGAGCTCGGAATGAACCGCCCGGTCATCACCCCGCCCTCCCGACAGCCGCCCAAGTCCGCGCCGGGCGACTCCGCATGCCCGAGCGGGGCGCCCAGCACCGGCAGCGCACTCAACATCGCCGCCAGCACCCATCGACGAACTGCCACGACATCACCTCTCTGCGACCGAACCCGACCGACCCCACCGGTTGGCTGCCGAGGTTACCCCAGCACACCACCCTTCCAGCCGTAGTTGATCGAACTCGTCCTGGAAAGCACACGCCCACATCTCGCCGAGTCCCGGAAAGCACTTCGGCCCCCGCTCCGGAAGGAGCGGGGGCCGAATGCTGGTGGCGCTTACCGGGTTACCGGTAGTCGCTGAAACCGTAGTCGTCCAGCGGGACCGCCGCACCCGTGGTCTGGCCGAAGCCGTCCGGGGTGTAGTAGGTGTCGTCGTAGGACGGCACCGCGTAGGCGGCCGCGCGGGCCTCCTCGGTCGGCTGCACCTGGATGTTGCGGTAGCGGTTGATACCGGTACCGGCCGGGATCAGCTTGCCGATGATCACGTTCTCCTTCAGGCCGATCAGCTTGTCGGAGCGGCAGTTGATCGCCGCGTCCGTCAAGACACGAGTCGTCTCCTGGAAGGAGGCCGCCGACAGCCACGAATCGGTGGCCAGCGACGCCTTGGTGATACCCATCAGCACCGGGCGACCCGAGGCGGGCTCGCCGCCCTCGGCCACCACGCGGCGGTTCGACGCCTCGAAGTCGGCCCGCTCGACCAGCGAACCGGGCAGGAACTCCGTCGCGCCCGAGTCGATGATCGTGACGCGCCGCAGCATCTGCCGCACGATGACCTCGATGTGCTTGTCGTGGATGGACACACCCTGCGACCGGTACACCTCCTGGACCTCCTGGACCAGGTGGATCTGCACCTGACGGGGACCCATCACGCGCAGCACCTCGTGCGGATCCGCCGAACCCTCGAGCAGCTGCTGGCCGACCTCGACGTGGTCGTTGTCGGTGAGCAGGCGCTCGGAGCCGTCGTCGTGCTTGAACACCCGCAGCCGCTGACGCTTCGACAGCTTGTCGTAGAGCACCTCGTCCGAACCGTCGTCCGGAATGATGGTGATCTTGTAGAAGCGGTCGTCGTCCTCGAGCCGCACGCGACCCGACACCTCGGCGATGGGCGCCTTGCCCTTCGGCACGCGAGCCTCGAACAGCTCCTGCACGCGGGGCAGACCACCCGTGATGTCGTCACCGGCGACACCACCCTGGTGGAAGGTACGCATGGTCAGCTGGGTACCGGGCTCACCGATGGACTGGGCGGCCACGATACCCACCGCTTCACCGACGTCCACGAGCTTGCCGGTCGCCATCGAGCGACCGTAGCACATCGCGCACACACCGGTGCCGGAGGTGCAGGTCAGCACGGACCGCACCTTGACCTCGGTGACACCGGCCTCGAGCAGCGCGTCGATCGCCGGATCGCCGATGTCGTGGCCCTTCTCGACCACCACATTGCCCTGCGCGTCGACGATGTCGATGGCCGCGGTCCGGGCGTAGGTGCTGGTCTCCACGTGCGGGTCGCGGATCAGCGAGCCGTCGGGGCCCTTCTCCGCGATCTTCACGTTGATGCCGCGCTCGGTGCCGCAGTCCTCCTCGCGGACGATGACGTCCTGCGACACGTCCACCAGACGCCGGGTCAGATAACCCGAGTCGGCGGTGCGAAGCGCGGTGTCGGCCAGACCCTTTCGCGCACCGTGGGTGTTGATGAAGTACTCCAGCACCGTCAGGCCCTCACGGAACGAGGACTTGATCGGCCGCGGGATGAACTCACCCTTCGGGTTGGTCACCAGACCCTTCATGCCCGCGAGGGTACGAGTCTGGGTGAAGTTACCCGTGGCGCCCGAATCGACGATCGTGATGATCGGGTTGTCGGCCGGGTAGTGCGCACGCAGCGCCTTACCGACCTCTTCGGTGGCCTCCTGCCAGATCTTGACCAGGGCATTGTTGCGCTCCTGGTGGTCGAGAGCACCGCGCTGGTACTTCTTCTCGATCTGATCGGACTGCTGCTCGTAGCGCTCCATGATGTCGGCCTTCTCCGGCGGAACGAGCACGTCCGACATGGAGACGGTGACACCCGAACGCGTGGCCCAGTAGAATCCGGCGTCCTTGAGCTTGTCGACGGTCTGCGCGACCACGATCATCGGGTAGCGCTCGGCGAGATCGTTGATGATCGCCGCCTGCCGCTTCTTCGGCATGATCTCGTCGATGAACGCGTAGTCCGCCGGGAGCAGGTCGTTGAAGATCACCCGGCCCAGTGTGGTCTTGGTGGTCCACGCGTCGCCGGGCTGCCAGCCCTCGGGGAACAGTTCGGCCTCGACGTCCTTCGGCGGGCGCTGGTCGGTCAGCCGGAGCTTGATCAGCGACCGCACGGTCAGCTCGCCGCGATCCACCGCCATCTGTGCCTCGGCCGGCGAGGAGTACACGCCGAACTCCGGCTCGTTCTTGGTGGCCGCCCGGTACTCACCGATCGCACCCTCCTCGTGGAAGGTCAGGTAGTACAGACCGGTCACCATGTCCAGACGCGGCATGGCCAGCGGGCGGCCGGACGCCGGGGACAGGATGTTGTTCGACGACAGCATCAGGATGCGGGCCTCGGCCTGCGCCTCCGCCGACAGCGGCAGGTGCACGGCCATCTGGTCACCGTCGAAGTCGGCGTTGAAGGCCTCACAGACCAGCGGGTGCAGCTGGATGGCCTTACCCTCCACCAGCAGCGGCTCGAAGGCCTGAATACCCAGGCGGTGCAGGGTGGGCGCGCGGTTCAGCAGCACCGGGTGCTCGGCGATGACCTCTTCGAGGACGTCCCACACCTGGGCCCGCTGCCGCTCGACCATCCGCTTGGCGGACTTGATGTTCTGCGCGTGGTTGAGATCCACCAGGCGCTTCATCACGAACGGCTTGAACAGCTCGAGCGCCATCAGCTTCGGCAGACCGCACTGGTGCAGCTTCAGCTGCGGGCCGACCACAATAACGGAGCGACCGGAATAATCCACGCGCTTACCGAGCAGGTTCTGACGGAAACGACCCTGCTTACCCTTGAGCAGATCCGACAGCGATTTCAGCGGGCGGTTGCCCGGCCCGGTGACCGGACGGCCGCGGCGGCCGTTGTCGAACAGGGCGTCCACCGACTCCTGCAGCATCCGCTTCTCGTTGTTCACGATGATCTCGGGCGCACCCAGATCGATCAGTCGCTTGAGGCGGTTGTTGCGGTTGATGACGCGGCGGTACAGGTCGTTCAGGTCGGAGGTCGCGAAGCGGCCACCGTCCAGCTGCACCATCGGGCGCAGCTCCGGCGGGATCACCGGCACGGCGTCGAGGACCATGCCCATCGGCGAGTTGCCGTTGGTCTGGAACGCGGCGACGACCTTCAGACGCTTGAGGGCGCGCAGCTTCTTCTGACCCTTGCCCGTGCGAATGGTCTCGCGCAGGTTCTCGGCCTCGGCCTCGATGTCGAAGTTCTCCATCAGTTTCTGGATGGCTTCGGCACCCATGGCGCCGGTGAAGTACTCGCCGTAGCGGTCCTGCAGCTCGCGGTAGAGCACCTCGTCCACGATCAGCTGCTTGGGAGCCAGCTTGGTGAAGGTGGTCCAGATCTCGTCGAGCCGGTCCAGCTCACGCTGGGCACGGTCGCGCAGCTGACGCATCTCGCGCTCGCCGCCGTCCTTCACCTTGCGGCGGACGTCGGACTTGGCGCCCTCGGCCTCCAGCTCGGCGATATCGGCCTCGAGCTTCTGCGCGCGGGCCTCGAGATCGGCGTCGCGCTGATCGGCGACGGCCTTCTTCTCGACCTCCATCTCCGCCTCGAGCGTGGAGAGCTCGTTGTGCCGCAGCTCCTCGTCGACGGTGGTGATGACGTAGGCGGCGAAGTAGATGATCTTCTCGAGATCCTTCGGCGCCAGGTCCAGCAGGTAGCCCAAGCGCGAGGGCACACCCTTGAAGTACCAGATGTGAGTGACCGGCGCGGCCAGCTCGATATGGCCCATCCGCTCACGGCGCACTTTGGCGCGCGTCACCTCGACACCACAGCGCTCGCAGATGATGCCCTTGAAGCGCACGCGCTTGTACTTGCCGCAGTAGCACTCCCAGTCCCGGGTGGGACCGAAGATCTTCTCGCAGAACAAGCCGTCCTTCTCCGGCTTGAGCGTGCGGTAGTTGATGGTCTCCGGCTTCTTCACCTCGCCATAGGACCACTGGCGGATGTCCTCGGCGGTGGCCAAGCCGATCCGGAGTTCATCGAAGAAGTTGACGTCTAGCACGTAACTTCCTTTCCCCTGGTGGGATTGATTTCGAGCAAGTTCTCAATCGTCGTAATCAAGTGCCCTTCCCCAACTCCGTCATTCCGGCATGCTTTTGGCCGGAATGACGGAGTTGGGTGGACCGTCATTGCGCTAGGTCGTCAACCGTTGCGGCTTCGTTCCGGGACAAGTTGATGCCCAGGTTCGCCGCGGCGCGCTCCAGATCCTCGTCCTCGCCTTCGCGCAGTTCGATCGCGGCGCCGTCGGACGACAGCACCTCGACGTTGAGGCACAGCGACTGGAGTTCCTTGAGCAATACCTTGAACGATTCCGGGA